>NZ_JBFANV010000008.1:0-208629 GCF_040674955.1 Nonomuraea sp. NPDC049695
GCCCGATCTACCTGCGCACGGCGGGGGACCTGCTGGCCCCGGCCGCCCGCACAACCGGAGGGGGCTGACCCCGCGCCTCACGGGGTCAGCCCCTCTCCCCAGGACGCGGCCCGCTGACTACGCGGGCAGTCCCCTCGCGTCCGGGGCAGCCGCCTCCGCTAGTCCTTGCAGAGGCAGAACGTGTGCCCGGCCGGGTCCAGGAACACCCGGAAGCTGTCGTCCTCGCTGGGCTGGTGCTCGTGCTTGGTGGCGCCGATCTCGAGCACCTGCTTCTCCGCCCTGTCCATGTCGGTGACCGTCAGGTCGAGGTGGAGCTGCTGAGGCCGTTCGGGATCGGGCCAGGTCGGGGGCCGGAAGTCCGGTGCGCGCTGGAACCCCAGCCGCTTCGGGGAGCCGCCGTCGCTCACCACCGCCCACTCCTCGTCCGCGTACGTGACGGGCCAGTCCAGCACTCGCGAGTAGAACTCGGCCAGGGCCCTCGGATCGGGACAGTCCAGCACGGTGGTGCGGAACTCCGCGATGCCGCTCACTCGATTCACCTCTCAGGGTCGTTTTGCCGGGACAACGTCAGACAAGAATGAATGCCATGGCTGCCAACTCGTTCATGGTGCCGCTGGGCACTCCAGCGCCCGCCTTTGACCTGACCGCCATCAACGGCGGCAGCGTATCGCTCGAAGACCTCAAAGATTCACCCGCCACTCTCGTGGTCTTCCTCTCCAACCACTGCCCGTACGTGCGGCACATCGAGAAAGGCCTCGGCACCCTCGCCGCCGACTACGGCGCCAGGCTGTCGATCGTCGCGATCTGCAGCAACGACAGCGTGACCTACCCGGACGACGATCCGACTCACCTGGCGGAGCAGGCCGCTCGGGCCGGGTTCACGTTCCCGTACCTGCTGGACGACACCCAGGAGGTGGCCAAGGCGTACCGGGCGGCGTGCACGCCGGACTTCTTCCTGTATGACGCGCAGCTCCGGCTCGTCTACCGGGGTGAGTTCGACGGCGCGAGGCCGGGCAACTCGCTGCCGGTGACCGGGGAGTCGCTGCGTGCGGCCATCGACGCCGTGCTCGACGGCCGGCCGGTGCCCGAGGAGCAGAACCCGTCACTGGGCTGCGGCATCAAGTGGAAACCGGGCAACGCACCCGCGTGATCCACGTGCACGCCGTTTCCGTCGGGGCTACTGGCCGGCGGTGGCGATGGCGGACGGGAGCGCGAGCAGCAGTTCGTGCGGCTCGCCGCCCTGCCAGTGGCGGACCAGCCGGTTGCCCGCCTCCCCGGGGTCGAAGCCCTCACAGCCCAGGGGGCCGAAGCAGCCCGCCTGGTCCAGCATGAGGATCAACGGGTCGTCATCGGGGAGCCTGGCCGCGTAGGCGGCGGTGTCGAGGAGAGCCAGGGCCGTCCTGGCGTTGCGGCCCTCGTCCTTGGACTCCACGCGGTCGAGGCGGCGCCATGCCTGGGCACGGAGATACGCGGCGAGCGATTCGGACCTACTCACGACAGACCTTCTTCGATCACGTACAAAGGGCTACGACATCATCACGCAAAGTTACGCGCTTTCGTGGGATGTTTGCCAACTCCAGCCAGTCGGGACCCCGTTCACCACCAGCCATGGGGCACAGGGCATCATTTGTGGCATGAGTGCGTTCGACGACCTGTATGCCGCCAACGCGAAATTTGCCAAGAGGTTCGCAGACTCCGGGCTCACCGGCCGGGCCGCTCGCGGTCTCGCCGTGGTGACCTGCATGGACTCCCGCATCGACCCGCTCGGCCTGCTCGGCCTGAAAGCCGGCGACGCCAAGATCATCCGTAACGCCGGCGCCCGGGTGACGGACGACGTGCTGCGCACCCTGGTGCTGGCCGTCTACGTGCTCGGGGTGGAGCGCGTGCTCGTCATGCCCCATACGGACTGCGGCATGGCCAAGGTCACGGATCCGGACGTGCACGCGCTGACTCAGGAACGCGGGGTGGACACCCGCAGCCTGGAGTTCCACACGGTGCCCGACCAGAACGAGGCGCTCCGCCACGACCTCACCCGGATCAGGTCCACGCCGTTCCTGCCTCAGGGGATGCCGGTGGCGGGCGCCATCTACGACGTCCACACCGGCCGCCTGACACCTGCGCCGTTCTGAGTCAGTTCACGGATGAGAGGTGCCCGGTTGTGGCGGCGGCACAGCACGACCGGGCACGCAAACCACCGCGCCAGAGCCGCCGAGCGGCGCGCCGTGGACCGATTCCCTTGGGAACAACCGCCACACGGCCCTACAGGAGCCCCTGAGGCGTCCGTGCGCGGCCCCCCGCACTCCGGGCGTCCCTGTGGGCCCCCTGACGCCTGTACGTCGTTCCTGGCCTCATGAAGGGTGATGCCCACCCGCTGCCTAGGACGACCGCGCCACTGGTCAAGAGCACCCGGTTCTTCACAAGCGCGCAAAGGCGCCGACCAGCGTCGAGCCCCAGCGGCCCTTACCAGGCGCGCCGGGACCGACAGCCGGGCGGATCGTCAGGCGTCGATGTGGTCGCGGTCCACCTCGGCGGCGCTCTTGACGATGAACTCCCGCCGTGGCGCCACGTCGCTGCCCATCAGCAGGTTGAAGATGGCCTCGGCCTCTTGAACGTCCTCGATGCGGACCCGGCGCAGGATGCGGTGGCGCGGGTCCATGGTCGTCTCGGCCAGCTGGTCGGCGTCCATCTCGCCCAGACCCTTGTAACGCTGCACCGGGTCCTTCCACCGCTTGCCGCGCCGTTCGAGATCCCGCAGCACCTTCTGCAGCTCGCCGTCAGAGTAGCAGTAGATGTACTTCTCCTTGCCCCGCCCGGGGTTGGTCAGCTCGATGCGGTGCAGCGGCGGCACCGCGGCGAACACGCGCCCCGCCTCCACCATCGGCCGCATGTAACGGTGGAAGAGCGTCAGGAGCAGGCAGCGGATGTGCGCGCCGTCGACGTCGGCGTCGGCCATGAGGATGATCTTGCCGTAGCGGGCGGACTCGATGTCGAACGAGCGCCCGGACCCGGCCCCGACCACCTGGATGATGGCGGCGCACTCGGCGTTCTTGAGCATGTCGCTCATGGACGCCTTCTGGACGTTGAGGATCTTGCCCCGGATCGGCAGCAGCGCCTGGAACTCCGAGTCGCGAGCCAGCTTGGCCGTGCCGAGCGCCGAGTCACCCTCGACGATGAACAGCTCGCTCCGGTCCACCGCGTCGTTGCGGCAGTCGACCAGCTTCGCCGGGAGCGCGGAGTTCTCCAGCGCGCTCTTGCGGCGCTGGTTGTCACGGTGCTCGCGGGCCGCGATGCGGGCCTTGGCCGCGGCGACGATCTTCTCCAGAACGGCGCGGAGCGGCTGCTTGTAGCCGCGCGGCGGGTTGGTGAACAGCTCCCTCAGCTCGCGGGAGACCACGTGCGAGACGATGCGGGTGGCCGCCGAGGTGCCGAGCACCTCCTTGGTCTGGCCCTCGAACTGCGGCTCCGGCACCCGGACCGTGACCACGCCGGTCAGGCCCTCGGAGATGTCGTCCTTGGTGACGGGGTCGTCGCCGTTCTTCAGCAGGCGGGTCTCGCGCAGCAACTCGTTGATCGTGCGGACCAGGCCGCGCTCGAAGCCCGTCACGTGGGTGCCGCCCTTGGGGGTGGAGATCACGTTGACGAACGAGCGGACGGTCGACTCGTAGCCCTTGCCCCAGCGGATCGCCACGTCGACGGTGAGCTCGCGCTGCACCTCGGTGGGCGTCATGTGGCCCTGGTCGTCGAGGACCGGCACGGTCTCGTGGAAGTGGCCCTCGCCCTGCAGGCGCAGCACGTCGCAGACGGCCTCGTCGCGGGCCAGGAACTCGGTGAACTCGGAGATGCCGCCGTCGAAGCGGAACTCCTCCTCCACGCGCTCCTCGTGCCTGCTGTCGAAGACCGCGAGGGTCAGGCCGGGCACCAGGAACGCGGTCTGCCGCAGCCGCACGTGGATCTCGTCGAGCGAGACCTCGGCGTCGGGCAGGAAGATCTGCTTGTCGGCCCAGAAGCGCACGCGGGTGCCGGTGGCCTGCTTGGGGCGCGTGTCGCCGATCCGGAGCCCGGACTTCTTCTTGAACTTCGCGGTGGGGCCGGGGCCGTCGAAGACGCCGGGGACGCCGCGGCGAAAGCTGATCTCGTGCACGCGGCCGTCGCGGTCGACCTCGACGTCCACCCGCGAGGACAGGGCGTTGACCACGGAGGCGCCGACGCCGTGGAGGCCGCCGGAGGCGCCGTAGGAGCCGCCGCCGAACTTGCCGCCCGCGTGCAGCTTGGTGTAGACGAGCTCGACCCCGGCCAGGCCGCTCTTGGGCTCGACGTCGACGGGAATGCCCCGGCCGTTGTCGCGCACCTCGATGGAGCCGTCTGGGTAGAGCTCGACCTCGATGCGGTCGCAGTGCCCTGCGAGCGCCTCGTCGACGCCGTTGTCCACGATCTCCCAGAGGCAGTGCATGAGCCCGCGGCTGTCGGTGGACCCGATGTACATGCCGGGCCGCTTGCGAACCGCTTCAAGGCCCTCAAGCACCGACAGGTGACGAGCCGTGTAACCCGCCTCCACTAGCGTCACTCCAGCTCCCCTGGTCTAGGCATCGAACACGTGTGCGTAGCCTACCGTTCTTCCCACACGCGCGCGTACAAGCTTGCCACGCCGACACGTTTGCTGTTACCAACCGGCTGATCGTCATTACTTTGGGACACATTCCGCTCTGGGCGTAGCGAAGGGGCGGTTGGGAACGTCCACGTCCGGTTAGATGTTGTTCCAAGTGACTGACGCCAGATCCTCGCTTCGGCGGGGGTGACCCGAAAGGCGATACGTGACTGGAGCTCTCGCCCCCGTTAAGCCGCTGACGGCCCTCGACCGCTGCGACCGCTGCGGCGCCCAGGCCTACATTCGCGCGACCCTGCCTGTGGGTGGGGAGTTGCTGTTCTGCGCCCATCACGGGCGTCAGCACATTGCAGCGCTGCGCGAAAAGGGCGCCGACATCCTGGACGAGTCGGCTCGACTCAGCGAAACCCCTTCAATTGCCCACAACGACGAGCGCTGAGGCAGCGCTCGTCGTGCTGAGATAACCACATATTGCGTCACACAGAACGGCGACCCCGGCCCACCCGGGGCCGCCGTTCTGTGCGTCCGCATACCAAGAAGCGCTCGGGGGCGGCAGACCGCGCGTGTCAGCGCACCCGGTAGTGATACCGGCCTGCGATCTCCAGGCCCTCGCCGCGATAGAGCGCCTGGGCCGTCAGGTTCGCGGCGGTGGTGACCAGGTAGGCGGACTCAGTGTCCGCATGCCGCACCAGCGCCCGCAGGACCGCACGGGCCAATCCCCGGCGGCGGGCCTGAGGCAGGGTGGCCATGCAGTAGATCCCGAGCGTGTCGCCACGGGACATTCCTGACACACCCGTCCCCGGCGCATTCACCGGATCACCCTGCGGCACGGCGCGCCCGACGGCGAGGGCCACGCCGTCCTCCTCGTACGCCGCGTACCACGCCGGCACCCCCGTGCAGATGCGCTCCGCGTCCTCGAATCCGCTGCGGTACCGGCCGTCCACGGCCCACCACGCCTCCAGCCAGCCCCCCCACGGCCGGTCCTCGATCCTCACCTGGTACGCGGGCGGGCCGGCGGTGGGCGAACCGGCCATGACGACGGTCGGGTCGACCAGCTCGTAGCCTCGCCGTTCCAACTCCTCGTCCAGCCCGGGCGTGGCGTTCAGGCCCAGCGAGAAGACGCAACGCTGCCCGCGCTGCCGGTAGAACGCCTCCGCCGCCTCGATGGCGCCGCCCAGGTCGGCGGGCTCGCCCAGAGCAAGCACGGAGTTGGCCCGCTTGGTCACACCACCGGCATGACGGAACACCCATCCGTCATGGGCGTGCTGCTCGTAGGCGGGCCAGGCCTCATGGACAAGGAGGTCGAAATTCACCCGCGCAGCCTAACCGACCTCCAGGAACCTCCTTGACCAACCGGACCGCAGTCCGATAGCTTCCACAACGACCATAATCGGACCACAGTCCAGTTAATTGGAGTAAACGATGACCGCACTCATCACCCGGGAAGAGCTCAAGGCCGCCATCGACGCCGGCACCGTCACCGTCATCGACGCGCTCGGCGGCGACTACTACGCCAAGCAGCACCTTCCCGGCGCGATCCCGCTGGTGGAGGCCGAGGTCGCCGACCGCGCCGCGGAGCTGCTGCCCGACAGGAACGCCGCGATCGTCACCTACTGCAGCAACCCCGCCTGCAACAACAGCCAGGCTGTCGCCACCCGCCTGGAGGGCCTCGGCTACACCCACGTCCGCAAGTACCGCGAGGGCATCGAGGACTGGGCCGCAGCGGGCCTGCCGCTGGAGGGAGCGGCCACCGCGTAACCGTACGGCGTCGGCATGCGGCGGTGAGAAGCCTCCTACCAGGAGCAATAAGGTAGGGGCGTGCTGATCCTGTTGCCGCCGTCCGAGGGGAAAGCTTCTGAAGGCAGCGGACCGCCCGTCGGCGAGCTGTCTTTCCCCGCCCTCGACAAGGCCCGCAAGCGCGTGCTGAACGCGCTCATCCGGGCTTCCAAGCGCCGCGACGCCCTCGACGTGCTCGGCCTCACACCCGGGCTGGCGGGCGAGCTGGCCAAGAACGCGGCACTCAAGACGGCCCCCACCCTGCCCGCAGCCGGCCTCTACACCGGCGTCCTCTACGACAACCTCGGCCTCGACACCCTCGAGGACGAGCCCAGGAGGCGGGCGGAGGACTCGGTGCTGATCTTCTCCGGCCTGTGGGGCGTGGTGCGGATCACCGACCGCATCCCGCCGTACCGCCTGTCCATGGGCGTGAATCTGCCGCCCATCGGAGGGCTGGCCGCTTTCTGGCGTCCGCTGATCGCCAAGGAGCTGGATCGGGCGCCGGGGCTGGTGGTGGATCTCCGCTCGGCCACGTACGCGGGCGCCTGGCAGGCCGGTGAACGTTCGGTGACGGTACGGGTGTTCCGGGACGGCAAGGTCGTCAGCCACATGGCCAAGGCGACCCGGGGCGAGATCGCCCGAGCCCTCCTACGGCACGACACCGCCCCCGGCACGCCGGACGAGCTGGCCAAGACCCTCGACTCCCTGGGCTACACCGTCAACCTCGCCGCACCCACCCGCGCCAAGCGCCCCTGGACCCTCGACGTCCACGTCACCGAGCCGTCCTGATCCGTTACCGTCCCCGCCAGGCGAGCCCTTCACCGTGGTGGGTGCTCCTTGAGGGAGAACGCTCCTCGATGGCGAGCGCGCCTCGGCGACGGACGCTCCTTGGTGGCGGGCCCTCCTCGGTGACGGACGCTCTCCCGATGGCGGGGCCTTTCGGGGACGGGGGCCTTTCGAGGGCGATGACTGCGCTCGGCTGGGCGGCAATGCGCGCCGGCCACCGCCCACGTTGCGCCGAGCACCGCCGCCCAGCGCCTCACCGACCCGGCGCGGGATGGTGGCTGATGGCTCGGGCATCCGTCGGTCGCGGGACACGACGGTGCGGCACCGGTGCGGACGCACTTGGGGTGCGCTGTGGGAGGGCGCGGGACACCACATCGGCACAGGCGGGACACGCCGGCGGCGCAGGCATGGGCGTCACAACAAGCACAGGCCGGGCCGCCGGCGGCCCGAGCGTGGGCGCCACAACGAGCACAGATGGGAGCGCGGCCCGAGGGGCCGTGGCCACAGTGGGGTGAAAAGCACAGTGGGATGAAAAGCCGCCGCCCCACACCGGAAAGCTCCGGGCGGGGCGGCGGGTGGGGCAGGGGTCAGTCCAAGTAGTCCCGGAGGACCTGGGAGCGCGACGGATGGCGCAGCTTGGACATGGTCTTCGACTCGATCTGGCGGATGCGCTCGCGCGTCACCCCGTAGACCTTGCCGATCTCGTCCAGCGTCTTGGGCTGCCCATCGGTGAGACCGAAGCGCATCGAGACGACGCCCGCCTCCCGCTCCGACAACGTGTCGAGAACGGAGTGCAGCTGCTCCTGGAGCAGCGTGAAGCTGACGGCGTCGGCAGGGACGATGGCCTCGGAGTCCTCGATGAGGTCGCCGAACTCGCTGTCACCCTCCTCACCCAGCGGGGTGTGGAGCGAGATGGGCTCACGGCCGTACTTCTGGACCTCGACGACCTTCTCGGGCGTCATGTCCAGCTCGCGGGCCAGCTCTTCCGGCGTCGGCTCGCGGCCGAGGTCCTGCAGCATCTGCCGCTGGACTCGGGCCAGCTTGTTGATCACTTCGACCATGTGGACCGGGATGCGGATGGTCCGCGCCTGGTCGGCCATGGCACGCGTGATCGCCTGCCGGATCCACCACGTGGCGTAGGTGGAGAACTTGTAGCCCTTGGTGTAGTCGAACTTCTCGACGGCCCTGATCAGGCCCAGGTTGCCTTCCTGGATCAGGTCGAGGAACAGCATGCCGCGCCCGGTGTAGCGCTTGGCCAGCGAGACCACGAGCCGGAGGTTGGCCTCCAGCAGGTGGTTCTTGGCCCGGCGGCCGTCCTCGGCGATCCACTCCAGCTCGGCCTTGACGTCGACCGGCAGGCCGTCGGCCTCCCCGCCGCCCAGCTGCTCCTCGGCGAACAGGCCCGCCTCGATGCGCTTGGCCAGCTCGACCTCCTGCTCGGCGTTGAGCAGGGGGACCTTGCCGATCTGCTTGAGGTAGTCCTTGACCGGGTCGGCCGTGGCGCCGGCGGCGGCGACCTGCGCGACCGGGGCGTCATCGTCGTCGTCGGAGAGGATGAGGACCTCGTCCTCGGTCTTCTGCGCCGCGGCGACGTCGGCGGCCTTGGGCTCGTCGTCGGAGTCGTCGTCGGAGTCGGAGTCACCCTCCTCGGAGTCGCCCTCGGCGACGATCTCCTCGTCGTCGACGTCGATGTCCTCGAGGTCCTCCAGCTCGACGTCGCCGTCGAGCTCGAGGTCCTCGTCGTCGTCCACGTCGCCCCGCGGGGCGTCGGGTGCCTTCGGCTTGGTCTCGGCAGGCCCAGCGCTCTTAGGCTCGGCCTTCTTGGCGGCGGCGGGAGCCGCGGCCTTCTTCGCCGCCGGAGCGGCCTTCTTGGCTGGGGCCGCCTTCTTGGCGGCCGGCTCGGCTTCAGCGGTGCCCACGACCGCGGTCACGGTCTCGGGCTGCTGCTCTTTGGCGGCCGCCGCCGTCTTGGTCTTGACGGGGGCGGCAGTGCGGCGCTTTGCTGGACCACGAGACTTCTTCGGCGCAGCCGAATCCGCGGCGGTCACCACCACGGTCACGCCCTCTTTGCTGAGGTTCCGCAAGAACGCGGCGGCGTGCGACATGGGGATGTCCGCCTCCTCGAAGGCCTGACGAACATCCTCAGACTCGAGGAAACCCTGCGAGCGCCCACGCTCGAGCAGTCGCTGAATGACGGGCTCGTTCAGCTCTTGTGGCTTCGAGCGAGTCGAACTTGCAGGCGACACGAACACCTCTCGAACGAACGCGTGGCGACAATGGACCAAGATGCCCGCTGGGGGGCTGTTGCCTCTCTCGGAGATCGGTGAGGCCGTGCGGACCGCGACGGACCTGCACAGCATTGTGGCACGACCCTGCACTCCATACGGCCACCTCCCGGCGGTTGACCTCCACCCTAGGCCGACCAAGACAGTAGTGCGTACGGAAGCGGGGCACTGATACCCGAAAGCAACCGTTATGACTGTTTCATTCAGTCACTCTTCGTGGCTGGCGGGACGTGTATAGCTAGCGCGGTAACGTCATCATCCTGTTCATATCCAGACAGCATCCGGTCAACCAGGAAGTCCAGCAACATATGCGGACTACTGACCACCTCAGGCGGCGCTTCGGTCACAACACTGCAAAGGTCTGCCAAACCCGCGTCCAATCCGCGCTTCCTGTTCTCCACGAGGCCGTCGGAGTACAGCACAGCGGTATGGCCGGGCGGCACCACGAACCGGAACTGCCTGCGGCTGGTCGGCCAGCCTAGCGGCGTGCCGGGCTCTCCGTCGCTCAGGATCGCCGTGCCCTGGGGCGAGACCAGGACGGGTGGCGGGTGCCCGGCCAGAGCCAGCGTGCCCTCGCCGGTGCCCGGCTCGACGACCATGTAGGCCAGGGTCGTGACCTGCTCTTCCTCCTCCGTGGCCTCGAAGACCCGGTCGAGGCCGGTGAGCACGGCCGCGGGCGGCGGGTTGGTCAGCGCCAGCGCCCGCATGGCGTTGCGGATGCGGCCCATGCCCGCAGCGGCCTTGACGCCCTTGCCCATGACGTCGCCGACGACCGCCGCGACCCGCCCGTCCTGCAGCACGAACGCGTCGTACCAGTCACCGCCGACCTGGACGTGGCGGCTGCCCGAGCGGAATCGCTGGGCCAGCACCAGGCCCTTGACCACGGGCAGGCGGTCGGGCAGCAGGCTGCGCTGGAGCGTCTCGGCGGTGCGGTGCTCGCGCTCGAAGAGCGTGGCCCGCTCGACCGCCAGGGCGCACTGACCGGCCAGCGCCTCCAGGAAGACGCCGTCCTCCTGGGAGATCTTCTGTGGCCTGGTGAAGGAGAATCGGAGCGCTCCCAAGGCCCGCCCTGCGGCCAGCAGCGGCAGGCCCACCCAGGCGCGCTCGTCGCCGTGGGTGAGGAAGCCGGCCAGGACCTCCTCGTCGTCGCCCGCCTCGAGCAGCTGAGCCTTCAGCGACTCGGGCGACTCGGCGAAGACCGGCCTGCGGCTGTTGACCGCCATGGTCATCACGTTGGAGTGGGACAGCGGGATCTCGTCGCCGGTGACCCCGGAGGCCTCCAGGATGCCCTCGCCGTTGATCACCTTGAGCGCCGCGCGGTCGGGGTCGAGCAGCGCCACGGCCGAGCGGTCGGCGGCCAGGGCGGTGCGGCCGACGTCGATGATGACCTGCACCACCTGCTCGACCGTCAGCGCCTCGGCCAGCTGGGCGGTGGCGCCCTGAAGCCTGGCGGTGCGCAGGGCGGCGGCGCCGAGCTGGTCGGTCAGCCTGCCGCGCATCTCCTCGGCCTCGCGCTGCGGCGTGACGTCGGTGTTGGCGCCGACCCACTCGACGACCCTGCCGTGCCTGATGATCGGCACGGCACGCACCTCGAAGTGGCGGTAGCCGCTGGCGCGGGTGCGCACGCGGTAGTTCCACTCGAACATGGTGCGTCCGCGCAGCGCCTCCCGCCACGCCTCCTCGGTCTGCTGGCGCTCGTCGGGGTGGACGACCTCCAGCCAGCCGCTGGCCAGGTATTCCTCCAGGCCCTGGCCGGTGATGGCGCGCCACTGGGGCGCGTCCTCGACGACGGCGCCGGTGGGCGAGGTGATCCAGACCAGCTGCGACTGGGCCTCGACCAGGGAGCGGTAGCGCTCCTCGCTGCGGCGCAGCGCCTCCTCGGTCTGGCGGCTCTCGGTGACGTCCTGCCCGATCAGGGCGACCGCGCGCAGCTCGCCCGCCTCGTCGTGGACCGGCGAGAACGACAACGACCAGTGCCTGGTGTCGCCCTCCACCGACCGCACGCGCACGCGGCTCTCGGTGACCGGCGCGTCGCTCTCGATGACGGCCTGCACGGCGTGGGTGATGATCTGGCTGAGGTCGGCGGCAAGCACCTCGACGGGCTGACGGCCGGCCAGCCGCTCGGCGGGCACGTTGACGACGTCGCTGAACACGTCGTTGGCCCGCTGGATGAGGCCATCGCCGTCGAAGAACGCGAAGGCGAACTCGGCCTCCGACAGCATGCCCTTGAAGAGGGCGGAGTCTGAGATGTCCACATCCGACTCCCGGGGACGGGGAACGGAGGTCTCGGCGCTCATGGTCGGCACCTCCGTCGCGTGCCAGGGTCTCCCACGCGGCACATCTCCATAACTGTGTATCGGCGTAGCGCAGCTCCGGGCGACCGGATCCTGCAGTACATCATCGGCGATGGGCCGGTGCGGACGGAAGCCCCCGCCGCGGCTCGGTCGCCTTTAGGGTCTACGCATCCTGTCAAAGTCGCTCCACATTGCGCAGCAAGATCAGGTTACAGCGCCAGATTGCCGGGAGCCGAGTCCCGGCCACCAACTACTTGGCCGCGCGCTTGGCCTCCTGCTTGGCGGCCCGTACGCGGGCCAGGCTGTCGCCGTCGACCACGTCGGCGACCGATCGGTGTGACCCCTCCTCGCCATAGAGTCCGGCCGCCTCACGCCATCCTGGCGGTTGGACCCCCAACTGCTTCCCCAGCAATGCCAGAAAAATCTGGGCCTTCTGCTTGCCGTATCCTGGCAGGGCCATCAGTCGTTTCAACAGCTCTTTGCCGTCGGCCGCGTCGGCCCACATCTTCTCCGGCCGGCCGTCGTAGTGCTCGACGAGGTAGGCCGCGAGCTGCTGGACCCTGGCCGCCATGGACTTGGGATAGCGGTGGACGGCCGGCTTGCCGGCCAGCAGCGCGGCGAACGCCTCCGGATCGTAAGAGGCGATCTCCCCGGCGGTGAGGTCGTGCCCCAGCCGCTGGGAAATCGTGTACGGACCCGTGAACGCCCACTCCATGGGGATCTGCTGGTCGAGGAGCATGCCGACGAGCAGGGCGAGCGGACTTCTGCCCAGGAGCTCGTCTGCCTCGCTCCGCTGGGCGAGCTGGATGCGCATGGAGACAGCTTCGCATGAATGGACACCTGGTGAAGTGAACACAACCATCGCGGAGCCTTGACACCGGCCCGAGAAAAGGTGAAATGGGAGCGCAAGTCGCCCTGCAGCCATTCCTGGGGGTTTGCCCCTGGGTCTCCAGAGGAATCTCACATCTATGCTCGCTCTGGCCACACGGTTCCTGCGGGAACCGGTCAGTCTCAGGCTGGCCGAAGAGTTCCTGACCGTGCCCGTGGACACGATCGACCGCTGCGTGGCCGACGTGTGCGCGTGTGCGCAGCATCTCGGCGTCTCCGCGACGCCGGAGATCGTGGAGCGCATCGCTCGCGAGCACCTGCTCGCGATCGTCAACTCAGCGCCTCCACCCCGAAGTTCCCGGTAAGACAAAGAAGGCCCGAAAGTTCAGTTAAGTCCCATCCGGAAGTCCCCGATAACATCGGGGTCACCAGGCCGAGTTCTACGCACCGTTTACGCCTGGAATACGAGAGAGTGAGGGCGTGCGCCGACACCGACGAGATCCCCGGGAGAGCACCCCGCCAGACGACGTGTTCAAGGAGATGGTGCAGGCAGCTCGCGAGCTGCTGGCCGTGCGCACCCCGCTTGACGCGGAACTGATGGTCTCCGACATGATCGGCGCCTGGTGGGGCAGGCGGGTCAGGGGCGGCGACGTCGAGCAGGTGCTCGGGGAGGGGCTGGTCGACTATGCCGCCAAGGCCGGCACGCCGGCCTCGCTGACGTTGCTGATCTGCCTGGCCTATCTCGGCACGGCCCGCCAGGGCGCCAAGGCCGAGGGCGCGGCGCTGGCGATGATGGAGTCGGGGGTGGCCAGGCCCGGCTGGGCCGACCGGGTGGGCGCGGTGAAGCCCGCCGGATGCTACGTCTCCCGCGACGCGTACGGCGACCAGGACACGGTGATCTGCACCTTCGCCTACCGCTGGAACGAGGAGTCACTCCCGGCGGACCGCCACGCGCTGGTCATGGTCGTCGACTACAACATGAGCGGCATGGCCCGCGACGCCTGGGTGTCCTCGCAGGTCGACAAGCTGCTGGAGCAGGCCAGGGCCGAGGCGGCGGGCAATCCGCTGCTGCTGTTCGAGGAGATCGAGCCCGACCAGGCCAGGGCGCTGCTGGAGTCGGCCATGAAGGCCACGCGTGAGCCGAAGACGCCGCCGCCCGTCAGCGACAGCTACAGCGCCTACCACGCCTTCGCCAGGGCCAGGCTGAAGGCGCTGCCGCCGGGACGCAAGCGGCCGGCGCCGCGGCACACCGAGGCCCCGTACAGCAAGGAGCGCCGGGCCATGCTGGCGGCGGAGTTCCTGGCGTCCGACGCGGCCGAGCACCTGTCCGACCCCTCGGCGGCCTCGCGCTGCGCCGACCACATCATCGACTACGGCTGCGACCAGGACTTCAGCCGGCCGCTGCGGGTCTCCCCGACCAAGTGCGAAACGTTCCTGCTCGACTGGCTGCCGCGCAAGGTGATGCTGAGCGTGGCCGAGCAGGAGGCCATGCCGCACGTGCTGTCGGCGTGGGTGCGCTTCGCCGCCGCCCGTACGGGCCTGCCCGAGCAGGGGCTCAAGGCCACGCTGGACGCGGTGTGGGAGGCGATCGGCAAGTTCCCCGAGGCCTATCGCGACCCGACGTCGTTCGGTCTCGACCGGCCGCTGCTGGAGCGGCTGCTGCCGGACGGCGACCTGTCGGCGCTGGCCAGGCGGGCCTTCGCGTTCCCGTTCCTGCAGGGCACGCACAACGGGATCGAGCTCGACAAGCTCAACCCGGCCGACGAGGCGGACCGGCGCACGCTGCTCGAGATCGACCACGGCGCCACGATCGACCAGGAGCACCTGGCCTGGCACGAGGAGATCGCCACCCGGCTGTGGGAGGGCGACCCGCCGCAGCTCTGGGAGGCCGCCCAGCGCCTGCTGGACCTCGGCCACGACCGTCACGACGTGCTCCACGTGTTGATCGAGATCGCCGAGCGGATCGGCGACGACCCGGACGAACTGGCGGCCGCGCTCGACGACATCGCCGACATTCCCGACGAAATCTAGGTACGGACCGGCCGATCGGCCTTGAGCACGGGGAACTCCGTCGTTGTTCGCCACGCCGGGAGAGGCGCCGAGATAGCCTCTACTGCCATGGTGATCGACCTCAACGCCGACCTGGGCGAAGGCTTCGGGATCTGGCGGCTCGGCGACGACCTCGCGCTGCTCGACATCGTCACGAGCGCCAACGTGGCCTGCGGCTTCCACGCGGGCGACCCCGTGACGATCAGGCGCACGTGCGCGGCGGCGGTCGACCGCGGGGTGACGATCGGGGCGCAGGTGTCCTACCGCGACCTGGCGCACTTCGGGCGCAGGGAGATGGACGTCGAGCCGGAGGAGCTCTGCGCCGAGGTGCTCTACCAGATCGCGGCGGTCGACGGCATCGCCAGGGCGATGGGCGGCCGGGTCTCCTACGTCAAGCCGCACGGCGCGCTCTACAACCGGATCTGCCGCGACGAGGTGCAGGCCGCGGCGGTGATCGACGCGGTGGCCGACTACGAGCCCTCGCTGCCGGTGCTCACGCTGCCCGGTTCGGCGGTGCACGCGGTGGCGGCGGCCGCGGGCGTCCCGACGGTGAGCGAGGCGTTCGCCGACCGGGCGTACACCCCCGAGGGCACGCTGGTGCCGCGCAGGGAGCCGGGCGCGGTCGTCCACGACGCCGCCGCCGTGGCCGACCGTGCCCGCCAGATGGCCGTGGAAGGCTCCGTGACGGCCGTCGACGGCAGCCGGGTACCGATTTCCGCCCGTTCCATCTGCGTCCACGGAGACACGCCTGACGCCGTCCGGCTGGCACAGGGGGTGCGGGACGCGTTGCTGAAGGCCGGAGTGGTCCTGCAGGCGTTCGCGTGATCCGTACGGCCGGGGAGCACGGGCTGCTCGTGGAGACCGGGTCGCTGGAGCTCTCGCACCGGCTGGACGCGGCGCTGCGGGCCGATCGGCCCGCGGGGATCGTCGAGATCGTGCCGGGGCCCGAGACCGTGCTCGTCCTGGCTCCAGGAGCGGATCAGGGGCGGTTGCGTACGCGTCTGGCGGACGTCGTGGAGCGGGAGCGCGGCAAGGGCGGCGCGGCGGCGGCCGAGGGGGCGGCCGTGACGATTCCCGTCGTCTATGACGGGGCGGATCTCGATTCCGTCGCGGCGCTGGCGGGCATCTCGGTGGACGAGGTGATCTCCCGGCATTCGGGGCGCGAGCTGGTGGTGGGGTGGCTGGGGTTCGCCCCGGGGTTCGCCTATCTGACGGGGCTCGACCCGGTGCTGGAGATGCCCAGGCTGGACACGCCGCGCACGTCGGTGCCCGCCGGGTCGGTGGCGGTGGCGGGGCCGTACTCCGCGGTCTACCCGACCGCCTCGCCGGGCGGGTGGCGGTTGCTCGGGCGCACGTCCGTGCGGGTGTGGGACGTGACGGCCGACCTGCCCTCCCTGTTCAGGCCGGGCATGCGCGTGCGGTTCGAGCCGGCATGATCGAGGTACTGGCGCCCGGTCCGTACGCGACCGTCCAGGACCTGGGGCGGCCCGGTTTCGCCCATTTGGGGGTGCCCCGTTCGGGAGCGGCCGACGCGAGGAGTCTGCGGCTGGCCAACAGGCTCGTGGGCAACGCGGAGGGGCTGGCCGGGATCGAGCTGACGCTGGGGATGGCGCGGCTGCTGTTCCACGACGGCGCCTGGGTGGCACTCGCGGGCGCGCCCCTGGACACCGCTGCGGGGATGGGGGCGCCGTTCTGGGTGCCGTCCGGAGCGGAGCTGCGGCTCGGCATGCCCGCCTGGGGGCTGCGCACCTACCTGGCCGTGCGCGGCGGGATCGCGGTCGAGCCGGTGCTGGGCAGCCGCTCCACCGACTCCCTGTCCGGGCTGGGGCCCGAGCCGCTGCGGGCGGGCACGCTGCTGCCCGTCGGCCCGCCGGAAGGCGAGATCTCCGTCGATCTGGCGCCGCCGCCCGAGCCCGGACCCGCCGTGCTGCGGGTGACGCCCGGGCCGCGTGACGACTGGTTCGCGCCGGACGCGCTGGGCGTGCTGTGCGCGCGGCCGTACACCGTGAGCCAGGACAGCAACCGCGTCGGGGTGCGCCTCGGCGGCGCCGAGCTGGTCAGGGCCAGGGAGGGCGAGCTGCCGAGCGAGGGCATGGTCACGGGGGCGATCCAGGTGCCGCCGAGCGGGCAGCCGATCGTCTTCCTCGCCGACCACCCGCCGACCGGCGGCTATCCGGTGATCGGCGTCGTGCGCGAGGCCGACCTGCCGGTCGCCGCACAGCTCAGGCCGGGCGACGAGGTGCGGTTCACAGCTCGACCTGGCCGGTGACGCAGGTCACGACGGAGCCGCTCACCCACACGTTCCCCTCCTCGTCGGTGGAGATGTGCACCCGTCCGGCACGGTCGAGCACCGTGCCCTGGCTCGCCACGTACGGGGCCTTGGCCCGGCCCGTGCGCAGCAGCCACTGCGCCAGAGAGGCGTTGAGGCTGCCCGTCACGGGGTCCTCGATGGTGGAGCCGTGCGCGTGCGTGAACGCCCGCACCTCGAAGTCGTACGGCGACCCCTCGGGGTACGGGCCCGCAACGCCCAGGAAGTTGGGGACCAGGCCGGGCCGCAGCGCGAGCACCGACTCGGCGTCCGCGAGGAGCACCGCGATCCAGCCGGGCCCGTTGTCGGCCCACTCCACGTCCACGATGTCGTCGCGCTTGATCCGCAAGGACTCGGCGATCTTCTCGACCAGCGGCTCCTCCACGGGTCCCGACCTCACGAGGGGCGGCGCCTGGAACGCCAGCCCGCCCTGGGTCCTGCGCACCCGCACCAGCCCGGCCCCGCACTCCTGGACGATCTCTCCCTCCTCGTGCGGCACTCCCCCGGCTTCCAGCCAGGCGTGACAGGTGCCCAGCGTCGGGTGCCCCGCGAAGGGCAGCTCGACGGACGCGGTGAAGATCCGCACCCGGTAGTCCGCCTCGGGTGTGCTCGGGGGCAGCAGGAAGGTGGTCTCGGCCAGGTTCGTCCACGAGGCGAACCGCTGCATCTCCTCGGCCGTCAGGCCCTCGCCGTCGAGCACGACCGCGAGCGCGTTTCCCTGGTACGGGGTGGCGGTGAAGACGTCCACCTCGGTAAATGGGCGCAACATACCTGGAGTCTCGCAGACAGGTCTTTTCCCACCGGCACGGCGCCCCCAGACTGGACGGTGTGGCGGACTTTGACGTTGTGGTCCTGGGTTCCGGGCCAGGTGGGCAGAAGGCCGCGATCGCGGCGGCGAAGCTCGGCAGGCGCGTCGCGGTGGTCGAGAAACAGCACATGCTCGGCGGCGTGTGCATCAACACGGGAACGATCCCCTCGAAGACCCTCCGCGAGGCCGTCCTCTATCTCACCGGGCTCAACCAGCGGGAGCTGTACGGCGCCAGCTACCGCGTCAAGGACGAGATCACGGTCACCGACCTCGGGATGCGCACCCAGCACGTGATCGGCCGGGAGATCCAGGTCATCCGCAGCCAGCTCGCCCGCAACCACGTGACCGTGTTACAGGGCACCGGCCGCTTCCTGGACCCGCACACCGTCGGGATCACGCATGAGGAGGGCAAGACCGAGGAGACGAAGATCACCGCCGAGAAGATCGTGATCGCCACCGGCACGTCGCCCGCCCGTCCCGACAGCGTCGAATTCGACGACAGGACGATCATCGACTCCGACGCGATCCTCCATCTCGACCGGATCCCCGAGACGCTCGTCGTGGTGGGGGCCGGGGTCATCGGCATCGAGTACGCCTCCATGTTCGCCGCGCTCGGGACCAAGGTGACGGTGGTGGAGCGGCGCGACCGCATGCTGGAGTTCTGCGACCTGGAGATCGTGGAAGCGCTGAAGTACCACCTGCGCGACCTGGCCGTGACGTTCCGCTTCGGGGAGAACGTGGCCGCGGTCGAGCGCCGCCCGGGCGGGGCGCTGACCCTGCTGGAGAGCGGCAAGAAGATCCCCGCCGACTGCGTCATGTACTCGGCCGGACGGCAGGGCAAGACCGCCGAGCTGTGCCTGGATGCCGCCGGCCTGGCCGCCGACGCCCGCGGCCGGATCACGGTGGACACGCACTACGCGACCGAGGTGCCGCACATCTACGCCGTGGGCGACGTGATCGGCTTCCCCGCGCTGGCGGCCACCTCCATGGAGCAGGGTAGGCTCGCCGCGCAGCACGCGTGCGGCGAGCCTGTCGACGACATGCACGAGCTGCCGCCCATCGGGATCTACACCATTCCCGAGATCAGCTTCGTCGGACGGTCGGAGGACGAGCTGACCCGGGACAAGGTGCCGTTCGAGGTGGGCATCTCGCGGTACCGGGAGCTGGCCAGGGGCCAGATCATCGGCGACTCGTACGGGATGCTCAAGCTGCTCGTCTCCCCCGAGGACCGGCGGTTGCTGGGCGTCCACGTGTTCGGCACGGGGGCGACGGAGCTCGTGCACATCGGTCAGACGGTCATGGGGTGCGGCGGGACCATCGACTACCTGGTCAACGCGGTGTTCAACTATCCGACGCTGGCGGAGTCGTACAAGGTGGCCGCGCTGGACGCGATGAACAAGATGCGGGTGGTCGCCCGGCTCACCTCGGGCATGTGATCAAGTTCTATAGGGTCCACTTCTGGTTGGCGGCGCCCGTGCAGGTCCAGATCTGCAGGCGGGTGCCGTCGGCGCTGGAGCTGCCCGTGACGTCGAGGCACTTGTTCGCGGCCGGGTTCACCAGATCCCTGCCCGAGGTGTAGGTCCACTGCTGGTTGGCGCCGCCGGAACAGCTCCAGAGCTGGAGCCTGCTGCCGTCGGCGGTGCCGCGGTCCACCACGTCCAGGCACTTGCCGAGCGCGCGCAGCGTGCCGTCGCCGGGGCGGGTCCACTGCTGGGCGGCGGAGCCGTTGCAGGTGTAGAGCTGCACGGCGGTGCCGTCGGCGGAGCTGCCGCCGGCCACGTCCACGCACTTGCCCGCCAGGCCTGTGATGGCGCCGCCCGGGCTGCCGCCCGGCGTGCCCGACCAGGTGAAGGTGGCGGTGGTACGGGCCGGCAGCGCGTACACGAACGACTGGTCGCCCCAGTTGACCCTGACCGACTGGGCCGAGGTCCCGCCGTTGTGGGCGATCAGGGCCTTGGAGCCGTCGGGGTTGCGCCAGGCGACGTTCTGGATCGTGGAGTTGGCGGTGGAGTCGATCCGGTACGCCCCCGGCTTGACGAACTTGGTGAGGTGGCCGGTCGTGTAGTACTCGATCGTGTAGTCCACCTGGCCGGCGCGCGAGCCGCCCTCCTGGACCGTGATCAGGCCGGTGCAGGTGCCGCAGCCGCCGTTGTGCGGGCCCATGGACTGGTTGACCCCCAGGCTCCACTTGACCACGCTGCGGCTCCAGTTGCGGGTGTAGGTAACGATGTCGGCCATGTCCTCGTTGTGCTGGTTGCCGATCCAGGTGCCGCCGGAGTGCTCGGTGCTGAACATGGGCACCGACGGGTACTGGCCGTGCACCTGGCTGCCGACCGAGGGGTCGCCGGAGTAGCCGTGCCAGGCGATGCCGCCGAACAGCGGGTCGCCGCGCAGCGCCGAGTCGGCCAGGATGGGGCCGCCGATCTGGCCGTAGTCACCGTAGTTCCAGTCGTGTACGAGCACCTTTGTGTTGATCCCGGCGGCGCGGAAGGCCGGGTAGACGAAGTTCTTGGTGAGCTCGGTCAGGCCGGAGGCGTTCCAGTTCATGCCGGGATAGTCCATGGCGGTCGGGTTGGACGCCTGGCAGCAGTTGGGCTCGTTCTGGACCGAGAGGTAGTCCACCGGGACCCCGGCCGCCTGGTAGCTCTGGATGTACTTGACGAAGTACTGGGCGTACGTGCCGTAGTGCTCCCACTTCAGCCAGCCCATGTGGTCCATCCGGCCGTTGTCCTTCATCCAGCCGGGGGCGCTCCACGGCACGGCCATGACCAGCAGCGCGGGATTGAGCTGCTTGGCCTGGACGGTCAGCAGGCGGACGTCGGTGTCGTAGCCGTTGGCGCCGAAGTCGCCGAGGTCGCAGCAGGTGTCGTCGAGCGAGACCATGCCGGGGTGCGACAGGTCCGAGGCGCCGATCGGGTTGCGGACGAACGACAGGCCGATCCCGTCCGTGGGCGAGAACAGCTTGCGCATGACCGCGTCGCGCGTGGCCGCGGTGACGGGGCCGCCGCGCAGCAGGTAAGCGGTCGTGTCCGTGATCGACGCGCCGGCGCCCTCGAACTGCTGGTACGTGGTGCCCTCGTTGACGGTGATCGTCTGGTTGGCGGTGCCGCCGGCCGGGCCGAAGGCGATCGGGGTCTGCTGCTGGAGGCCGCGGGTGACGCTCCGGCCACCCGAGTCGGAGGTGGTGGTGAGCCAGACGTTCACCGGCTCGCCGGCGGCGTGGGCCGGGATCGGCACGGCCAGCCCTAAGAGGATCGCGCAGGCGAGCGTGAGTATTCGGGACACGGCTCTGCTTCCCTTCCGGGCGGGGGGTGATGCCCTTGAAACAAATGAAACAATAAAGAAACTTTCTTTTAGGTCAGCACGGGCAAAGAGCCGCGTCAAGCGATGAAACAAATGAAACAGAGTCAGACCGGACCGGTGGAGCCGCGGACGATCAGCTCGGTCTCGAGCGAGACGTGCAACGCCTCCACCGCGTGGCGGCTGAGCAGCCGCACCAGCAGCGTGACCGCCATCCGGCCCATCTCCTGCAGGGGCTGGCGGACGGTGGTGAGGGCGGGCGAGGTGGCCCTGCTGACGTCGATGTCGTCGAAACCCGCCACGGAGAGGTCACCGGGGACGCTCAGCCCGCGCTCGGCCGCCGCCCACAGCGCCCCGACGGCCATCTTGTCGTTGAACGCCACCAGCGCCGTCGGCCGCTCCGGCAGGTCGAGCAGCTCGCACGCCGCCAGGTAGCCGTGCTCGGTGCTCGGCTCCGGCACGTTCCGCACCAGCTCGGGCGCGAGCAGCACCCCGGCGTCGGCCAGCGAGGCCGTGTAGCCCGCCAGCCTGGCCTCGCTCGGCAGCCACGCCACGGGGCCGCCGATGATCCCGACCCTGCGGTGGCCGAGCCCGGCCACGTGCGCCATCAGCTTGCGACCACCCGCGAAGTGGGCGGCCGACACCGCGGCGATGTCCTTGGGCGGCGGTGTCCTCGGGTCGATCACCACGAACGGGAAGCCGCGGTCACGCAGGAGCGCCAGCTCCTCGCCCGGCTCCGGAGGCAGGATCAGGATCGCGCCCGCGATGTCCTGCCTGTCGGGAAGGCCGGGGAGCACCGGGGCGGCCTGGGCGGCCTCGCCCGCGCTGAGGATCATCTGCCTGCCGTGCAGCTCGATGGTCTCCCCGACCGAGGAGACGATGAGCCCGAAATAGTCCGTCAGCACGTACGGGCAGCGCACGTACACGGCGCCGGGCGACGGCTCGCGGATCGCGCGCGGCCTGGGCGCCTGGTCGCCGAGCCGGCCCACGGCGCGCTGCACGAGCTCGCGGGTGTGCGGGGCGACGTTGGCCTGGCCGTTCAGCACGCGGGAGACGGTGGCGATGGACAGGCCCGTCTCGGCCGCGATGTCACGCACCGTCGCGCGCGCCCTGCCGGCCCTGGCCGCCATCCCACGCCCCCTGCCTCCGCCTGCCGCCAGGATAGCCACCACGTGCGGGGCCCCGCCGCTCGACGGCCCGCGCCAACGGACCAGGGGGTGGGTCAGGGGGGCGCCGTCAAGGGGGCGCGTCGGGTCAGTCGGCGGCGGGGCGGCGGGTGCGGGGGGTGGGCTTCTTGCGGCCCGCCACCAGCGTGTCGCCCGGCGCCGGCGCCGGGTCCTCCGCCTGTGTGGTGTCCCGCTTCTGGGCGCGGGGGCGCGGGTGCGGGGCCGTGTCCTCCGTGGCGGATACCGGGGACTCCTTCGGATCCGGGGCGGGTGACTTGTCGGGTTCACGGAGTGAGGCGATGACGCGGTCGGCCTCCGAGTCCGCGGCGAACTCGTTCGCCGCCTCCGTCTCCCTCCTCCTGATCACCACCATGTGGTCCACGGACACCCGTCCCGCGCCCACCACGGCGAGCAGGAGGGAGGCGGCCCCGAGGAGGATGAGCTCGTTCATGCTGATCGGATTGAGCGGCGGGGCGACCAGGAAGACCGCCAGCGCCTCCGCGAACAGGACCAGCCCGGTGATCGAGACGGCCAGACCGGCGATGAGCAGCGCGCCGCCGATGAGCTCGGTGAGCATCGTGACCGTGGCCCAGGCGCCGGGCGCGGGGGCTCCTTGCTGGAGAAACTTCACTCCGGTGGCCTTGAGCCCGTCTTCCAGCTTGGTCCAGCCGTTGGCGAAGAAGATGCCGCCCACGCCGACGCGGGCGACTAAAGCAGCAAGATCACGGAGGGCCTGTTTCACGGTAGTTGTTTGCCCTAATCGGGACATGACACACCTCAATCACGGCTGAGCAGCATGGCCACCGCGACGGCGGTCAGGCTGAGCAGGACGACGCTGACGATCACGGTCGTGTGCAGAGCGTTCACGAAGGCCCACCGGGCGGCGTCCATGAGCGCGCCGCCCGCGCTGCCGCCGATCTCGTGGGCGACGTGCGCGGCCCCCGCGAGCGACTGCCTGGCCTGGTCCATGCCGCTCGCGGACACGCCGGGCACGGAGGGCAGGCCGGGGGCGTACACGATCGTGGTGATGGTGCCGAGCACGGCCACGCCCAGACCGGCGCCCAGCTCGTACGCGGTCTCCTCGATGGCCGCGGCCCCGCCCGCCTGGGACTCCGACGCCGACGACATGATCGTGTCGGAGGCCGCGAGCAGTGCCACCTGCACCCCGAACCCGATGCCCACGAAACAGATCGCGAGCGTCACGGGATGGGCCTCGACCCCCCAGCTCAGGGTGGGGGCCAGGGAGAGGGCGACGAGCCCGAGCCCGCCGCTCATCGTGGCCCGCATGCCGATCCTCGGCAGGATGTGGGCGGCGGCCAGACCTCCGGAGATGGCCGAGATCACCAGCGGCAACATCCTGACGGCCGCGTGCAGCGGACTGTCGCCGAGCACGAGCTGCAGGTATTGCGCGAGCATGAGCTGCAGGCCCACGAGGGAGAACACGCCGAGCAGCACGCCCGCCACCCCGGTCGCGAATTCGCGCCGCCTGAAGAGCCCCACCTCCAGCAGCGGCGCGCGCAGCCGCAGTTGCCGGCGGACGAACAGGCCCAGCAGGGCGAGCCCGCCGAGGAACACGAGCACCGACGCCCACAGCGGCATCAGGTTGCCCGCGCCCGCCTCCTTCAGCCCGAACGCCAGCGCCAGGATGCCGAAGACCGACAGCACCGCGCTCACGCCGTCCCATGGGCGGTCCTTGCGCACGGGCGACTCAGGGAGCAGGCGTACGGCGGCGGGCAGCAGCGCAAGGAGGATCGGCACGTTGATCAGGAAGACGGCGCCCCACCAGATGCCGACGAGCACGCCGCCGATGAGCGGGCCGACCGCCGCTCCGGCCGCCGCGACCGCGCTCCAGACGCCCAGGGCGATGGCCCGCTCACGTCTGTCGGTGAACACCTGGCGGATCAGCGAGAGCGTGGCCGGCATGATCATCGCGCCGCCGACGCCGAGCAGCGCCCGGGCGAGAATGAGGGTCAGCGGTGTCGGGGCGAACGCGGCCCCGGCCGAGGCCAGGCCGAACAGCACGTAGCCGCCCAGGACCAGCCGTTTGCGCCCGTACCGGTCGCCGAGCGTGCCGAACATGATCAGCAGCGGCGCGACCACCAGGGAGTAGGTGTCGATGATCCACAGCAGCTCCACCGCGGAGGGCTCGAGCGCGGCCGTGAGAGCGGGCACCGCGATGTGCAGCACCGTGGCGTCGACCGTGATCAGCAGCAAGCTCACGCAGAGCAGCACGAGAATGGACCAGCGGCGGTCCCGGTGCTCCTGATCGGCAGTCCGTATGAAAGGTGCGGCCTGTGTGACGGTCATGGGGCTCCTTGCGGGGCCGATCCGTTGACAGGGCCCGCACGTGCTCTTGGTCGGTGGTGCGGGAAGCCCGGCCGACGCTCGCTCCTCCCGAGCTCCTCAGCCTCGACTCCCACCGCTCCGGCTTGCGTCGCAGCTTAGGGTATGTCAGGCGCGCGTCATAGCGGTATCGGACGATCCACCCCTGACCGGAACCTCTCTAGAGAGATACAGCCATATGTCGGCATCTATCCAACATTGGCTTGCCAACCGATCATGGACCTGTGGGGATCGACGCAAGTGGCACAAATGACGATATTTCCGACAGGTCCTCACGCGAATGGTGTGACGAGTCCCTTGCCCGGCTGACCGCCGGCCGTCCGGAGTCCGCGCTCGACGCCGCCCGCCGCGCGGCCGACCTGGATCCGGGCGCCGAATGGGCGTACCGGCTCATCAGCCTCGCCCACGAGCGGCTGGGCCGCGACGCCGACGCGGCGCCGGCCGCCGAGCAGGCCGTGGAGCTGGCCCGCGGCTCCTGGCCGGCCCGGCTGCGCCTGGCCGCGGTCCTGCGCCGCGTCCCCGGCCGCTGGCGGGAGGCGGTGGAGCACGCCACGCTCGCAGGGAAGTTCGCGCCGGAGGAGCCCGGCCCCGAGGTCATGCGGGGCGACCTGGCCCTGCTGCGCGGCGACCACACCGGCGCCGTGCAGGCGTACCGGGCCGCGCTCGCCATCGACCCCGGACACCCCCAGGCCCGCGTGAACCTCGGCCTGGCCCTGCTGCGCTGGGACCGGCCGCGCCCGCACCACGATCCCGCCTGGCCCGTCGACCCGCGCGACACGGGCAGGGCCAGGCGGGCCCTGGAGGTCTGGTCCCGCCAGGCCCGCCTCCTGGTCGCCGTCGCCACGCTCGGGATCGCCGGGGCGGCGCTCTTCCTCGACTGGGGCTCCGGCGCCGTGCTCGGCGGGTTCGCGGTGCTCGTGCTGCTGGCGCCGCTGACGGTCAGGCAGGCGCGGCGGGTGGGCCTCTGGTCATACGTGCCCGCGATGCTCTGCAGGGATCCCTGGCTCGGCGCGGCGCTCGTGTCGAGCGCGGTGTCGGTGCTCGCGTTCGCCGCCTGGCTGCTGCTGGGCGCGATGCCGTCCGTGCCGTCCGCGTTCGATCCGGTATGGGCGGGGCTGGCGGGCATCGTGGTGCTGGGCTGGCCGGCCCTGGCGGCCGTACGGGCGCTGGCAGAGGCGTGGCGCGGCCGCCCGCTGCCGGCGATGGCCGAGACGGAGCGCGCCCTGACGGATCAGGTCCAGGCGCAGGCGGAGCGGACCGCGAAGAGGAACGTCGGCGTGATGCTCTGGATCGTCCTCGGCCGGACCTGGTCCGTGCTGGTCCCCCTGGTGGGCGGGGCCCTGGCCGTGGAGCCGAGGGCGGCCGTCGCGGCGGTCGCGGTGCCGTACCCGATGGTCCGCGGCTACCTGCGCGCCCGCCACCGCGACGATCGGTGGCTGCCGGTCGCCGTCACCCTCGTCGTCCTGTCCGCCGCCGCCTGCGCGGCGGGCGGCCTGCTGGAGGCCTGGCGGATCGAGCCGGCTGCGGCGTGGGCGTGGCGGGCGGGGCTGGGCGCGATGGGCGCGGCGCTGGCCGTGTTCGCCGCGAGGGTCGCGCGCGCCTGGTGGCGGGGCGGGCCGGGCCCGTGGCGGGCGTCCCTGATCATGTGCGACCTGCCCGTGGGCGCCGAGCCCTCCGTCGCGCTGGACCCGGAGGTGCGCCAGACCTTCTCGTACGCCCGCAGCATCGTGCTCTCCTTCGGCGACTCCCTCGGACCCAGGGTCGCGGGCGCGGTCGCGTCCGTCACCTCGTCGGGCGAGCTGCGGGTGATCACGGAGACGGAGGCGTGGGAGGCCATCGAGACCGATCCCCGCGTGGCGGTGTTCGCGGCGGACCCGCTGCAGCGGCGGTTCTGGGTCGAGGTGCGCGGGATCGCCATGGCCGACTCGGACGTCCTGCGCGTCACCCCCAAAGAGGTGCTCGTCGGGGAGTTCCCCGGCCGGCACCAGCGACGCTAGCTAGAATCTTGTTCTATGCGTACTTTGCGCACGCCGGAGGAGCGCTTCGCGGACCTTCCCGACTTCCCGTACGAGCCCCGCTACGCCGAGGTCGGCGACGGCCTGCGCATGGCGTACGTCGAGGCCGGCCCCGCCGACGGCGAGCCCGTCGTCCTCCTGCACGGCGAGCCGACCTGGTCGTTCCTCTACCGGCACGTCATGCGCGAGCTGGCCGCGGCCGGGCTGCGCGCGATGGCGGTGGACCTGATCGGGTTCGGCCGCTCGGACAAGCCGGTCGATCCCGCCGAGCACACCTACGCCAGGCACGTCGAGTGGACCCGCGCGCTGCTGCTTGACGCGCTCTCCCTAAGCCACTTCACCGTGGTCGGGCAGGACTGGGGCGGCCTGATCGGGCTGCGGATCGCCGCCGAGCATCCCGGCGCCATCGCCAGGATCGTGGCGGCCAACACGGGCTTGCCCACGGGTGACACTCCCATGCCCGAGGTGTGGCACCGGTTCAAGGACGCCGTGCGCAAGGCCCCGGTGCTGGACATCGCCAGGCTGGTCCAGGCGGGCTGCAAGACGGAGCTGTCCCAGGAGGTGCGCGCGGCGTACGACGCACCGTTCCCGGACGAGTCGTACAAAGCGGGTCCACGGGCCATGCCGGGCCTCGTCCCGATCACGCCCGACGATCCGGCCGCGCCCGCCAACCGCGCTGCCTGGCAGGTTCTCAGGACGCTCGACCGGCCGTTCCTGGTGGCGTTCTCCGACGGCGACCCGATCACCGGAGGTATGGCACCCGTTCTGCTCAGATCGATCTCCGGCACGTCCGGCCTGCGGCATCCCGTGATCCGCGGCGCAGGACACTTCCTGCAGGAGGACGCGGGCGCCGAACTCGGGCGGCTGATCGCCGCTTTCGTGACCTCCACCTAGCGTGTCAGGAGCGCCCAATCGTCGGTCTGGTGCGGTATAACCGGGGGCGGACCGGGGAGGCGTGATGCAGGAGTCCGGCAGGGCCCAGGCCGCGGGGCGGGCCGTGGCGCGGGATCTGTTCGAGAAGGTTCGGCTGCGTTATTACCAGATTCCCCCGGGGGTGCGCCGGGTGCTCTATGTGGTCGTGCTGGTCGCCACCATGGGCGTGGGCGCGGCGCTCGGGTGGGATCTGCTCAAGACCTTCCCCGTCGTCCTGCTGCTGCTCGCGTTCGTCGCGCTGACCATGCGCTTCCCCCGGGCGGCGGCCACCGTCCTGGTGGTGGCGGGCTGGATCCCCCTGGCGCTGCTCATCTTCTCCGGGCTCGACCTGTTCCCCCCGGGCTCCAACGCGGTGCACCTGATGGTCGCGCTGGCCCTGCCCGTCGCCGGGGGCGCCCACCTCATCCGCTGGGTGGCGCCGTGGGCCACCACGCTGCTGGCGCTCGCGCCCGCCGCCGTCCTGGCCGTGCCGTTCTCCTTCGTCACCGCGAGCGTGGCGGTCTGGGTGGCGTACGCCGTGGCCGCCGCGGTGCTGGTCTACCGCTTCCTGCTGGCCCGCAAGGTCAGGGCGGAGCGCGCCGCGGCCGAGGAGCAGCAGGTACGGGTCAGGGTGCGCGAGGGCAGGTTCGAGTCGCCGCAGGACAAGACGGGCGCTCCGCCGCAGATCTCCGTCGAGGAGGCGCTCGGCGAGCTCGAGAGCATGGTCGGCCTGGCCCCGGTCAAGGAGCAGGTGCGCTCGATCGCCGCCTCCATCGAGGCGTCCAGGCTGCGTGCCGAGGCCGGCTACACCACCGAGCGGCCCACCAGGCACTTCGTGTTCGTCGGCCCGCCCGGCACCGGCAAGACCAGCGTGGCGCGCGCGCTGGCCAAGATCTTCTACGCGTTCGGCCTGCTGGAGACCCCCTACGTGGTCGAGGCGCAGCGGGCCGACCTGGTGGGCGAGTTCCTGGGCGCGACCGCGATCAAGACCAACGAGCTGGTCGACAGGGCGCTCGGCGGCGTGCTCTTCATCGACGAGGCGTACGGGCTGGTCAACTCCTCCGACGGGCAGCCCGACAGGTTCGGCGCCGAGGCCGTGCAGACGCTGCTCAAGCGGGCCGAGGACGACCGCGAGCGGCTGATCATCATCCTGGCCGGCTACGAGCAGGAGATGAGCACGTTCCTGTCCAGCAATCCCGGCCTGGCCAGCAGGTTCGCCACCCGGGTGCGCTTCCCCGGCTACTCCCCCGCCGAGCTGGTCGAGGTCACCGAGCTGCTCCAGCGGCGCAGGGGCGACACGATGGACGCCGAGACCAGGCGCGTGCTGCTCGGCCGGTTCGAGGACGTGCACCGGCGCGGCCTGGTCGACGAGCTGGGCAACGCCAGGTTCGCGCGCAGCCTGGTCGAGGCCGCCGCGCAGGCCCGCGACGTGCGTGTGGTGGGCGCGGGCGGCACCCCGACCACGCAGGACCTGGTGACCACCACGACGCCCGACGTGACCAAGGCGTTCGACGAGCTGACCGCGCGCTTCCGCGGCTACGTCGCCACCCCCACGCTGGAGGAGGCGCTGGCCGACCTCGACAGGATGGCGGGCCTGGCGCCGGTCAAGCGGCAGGTGCACGCCATCGCGGCCCAGCTCCAGGTGGCGCGGATGCGGCAGGAGCGCGGGCTGCCCACGCCGCCGCAGATGCGGCACTTCGTGTTCGTCGGCCCGCCCGGCACCGGCAAGACCACGGTCGCCAGGGTCGTGGGCCGCATCTTCGCCGCGCTCGGCCTGCTGGCCAGGCCCGACGTGGTCGAGGCGCACCGGGCCGACCTGGTCGGCCAGCACCTCGGCTCGACCGCGATCAAGACCAACGAGCTGGTCGACAGGGCGCTCGGCGGCGTGCTCTTCATCGACGAGGCCTACAGCCTGGTCAACCCCGGCTACCAGGGCGGCGACGCGTTCGGCGCCGAGGCCGTGCAGACCCTGCTCAAGCGGGCCGAGGACGACCGCGACCGCCTCGTGATCGTGCTGGCCGGCTACGAGCGCGAGATGGACGCGTTCCTGACCACCAACCCGGGTCTGGCCAGCCGGTTCAGCCAGCGCGTGGCCTTCCCCAGTTACTCGCCGGGCGAGCTGTCCGAGATCGCGGTGCTGCTGGCGGAGAAGGCCGGCGACACCTTCGACGACGAGGCGCTGCGCGACCTCGACGAGGTGTTCGCCTGGGTGTGCGAGGAGCGGCTGATCGACGGCCTCGGCAACGGCCGCTTCGCCAGGTCGCTGTTCGAGCGCGCCGCCATGCGCCGCGACGTGCGGCTGGCCGCCCACGCGTCGCGCGGCGGGTCCGCCAGCTCGGCCGACCTGACGACGATCACGAGCGAGGACGTGCGCACCGCGGTCGACGAGCTCTCCGGGCGCTGAGGCCCCTCGCCGGTCCTCCGCCGGGGCCAAGGCGGAGTCCCGGTCCATGTTCCCCCACAGTGACGGGGCGATGTCGTAGAGTGAGCGGCGTCGGCGGTGACCAGGCCGATGCGCGGTGCACGGCGGAGGGGGAGCGATGGCGGGGTTCTTGGCCCGCAGGCTGCTCAACTACGTCGTGCTGGTCGTGGTGGCCGCCAGCCTCGCCTACCTTCTGGCGGCCACGGCCCTCGATCCGCGTTCCAACTACGCGCAGCGCACGCCCAAGCCTCCGCCCGCCGTCGTGGACGCGCAGCTCACGGCGCTCAACCTCAACGACAAGACGCCGCTGCTGCAGCGTTACGCCACCTGGGCGAGCGGGGTGCTGCACGGCGACTTCGGCAGGTCCGTCGGGGGCGCTACCGTCAACGACGATCTCAAGCGGCGCATGGGCGTGACGTTCCGGCTGGTCATGCTCGGGATGGTGTTCGGGAGCCTGTTCGGGGTGCTGCTGGGCGCCTTCGCGGCGGTCAGGCAGTACGGGTGGTTCGACCGCCTCTCGACGGCCCTGTCCTTCGTGCTGCTCGCCGTGCCGGTCGTCGTGCTGGCCAACACGCTGATCCTGGCCGGCTCCTGGGCCAACGAGCACGTCTTCAGGACCCTGGTGTTCATGGTGAGCGGCGAATACAGCATCGGGCTCGAAGCCGGGTTCTGGAGACAGCTGCTCGACCGGCTGCAGCACCTGATCCTGCCGACGATCTCGCTGTCGCTGGGCCTCGTCGCGGTCTTCAGCCGCTACCAGCGCAACATGATGCTCGACGTGCTCGGCGCCGACTTCGTCCGCACGGCCAGGGCCAAGGGGCTGACCAGACGCCAGGCGCTCATCAAGCACGCGCTGCGGACCGCGCTCATCCCGGTGGCGACGTATTTCGCGTTCACGTTCGCGGCGCTGCTGATGGGGGCCACGTTCACCGAGAAGATCTTCGGCTGGCACGGGCTCGGCGAGCAGCTGATCAACTCCATCTTCAGCAACGACGTCAACACCGTCGCGGCCATCTCCCTGCTGGCGGCGGTCGCCGTGCTCTGCGCCTCGCTCGCCTCCGACCTGCTGCAGGCCGCGCTCGACCCGAGGGTGCGGGCGTGATGACGCTTTCCGACGAGGAGCTGGCCGAAGAGCTGTCCGGCGGCGCCCTGGCCCGGGTGCCGTCCAGGGTGCGGGTGGTCTCCGCGCGCTTCTTCCGCTCCACGCAGGGCCTGATCGGGTTCGCGGTGCTGGCGCTGATGTTCCTGCTGGCCTTCGCCGGGCCGCTGTTCAGCAGGTGGACCTACACCGACAAGGACTTCACCGCGTTCATGCAGCCGCCGTCGCCCACTCACTGGTTCGGAACGCTCCAAACCGGGGCAGACGTGTACGCGGTGACGCTGCGCGGCATGCAGAAGTCCCTGGTCGTGGGGCTGCTCGCGGCCCTGGTCTCCACGGCGCTGGCAGCCCTGGTCGGGGCGTTCGGCGGCTACTTCCTGGGGTGGACGGACCGGGCGCTGAGCTGGATCACGGACCTGCTGCTCGTGCTGCCGGGCTTCCTGATCCTGGCCATCATGTCGCCGCTGTTCGGCGCCGGACAGTGGCCACTGTTCGTGATCATGCTGGCGCTGTTCCTGTGGATGGTCACCTCGAAGATCGTCAGGGGGATGACGATCTCGGTGAAGGAGCGGGAGTTCATCCAGGCCGCCCGCTACATGGGCGTATCCCCCGTACGGATCATCTTCCGCCATGTGCTCCCCAACCTGTCGTCCCTGCTCATCGTGGACGCCACGCTCAACGTCAGCAGCGCCATCCTCACCGAGACCTCGCTCTCCTACTTCGGGTTCGGCATCCAGCCGCCCGACGTGTCGTTCGGGACGCTCATCGCCGACGGGTCCAGGACGGCCGTCTACGCGCCGTGGACGTTCTGGTTCGTGGCGGGGCTGCTGGTGGTCACCGTGCTCGCGGTCAACCTGGTCGGCGACGCGCTGCGTGACGCGTTCGACCCCTCGGCCTCACGGAAGGCCCGGCGGTGAGTCCGGTCCTCGAGGTCAGCGATCTGTACGTATCCTTCGACGGCGTCCCGGCCGTGCGCGGGGTGAGCCTCGACGTACGGCCGGGTGAGGTCCTCGGCATCGTCGGCGAGTCGGGCTCCGGCAAGTCGGTCACCTCGGCGGCCGTCATGGGGCTGCTGCCGCCGGGCGCGCACGTCACCGGGTCCGTACGCCTGCACGGCAGGGAGCTGATCGGGATCTCGGACCGGGAGCTGACGTCCTTCCGCGGCAAGTCCATCTCGATGGTCTTCCAGGACCCGCTGTCCGCGCTGACCCCCGTCTACCGGGTGGGCGACCAGATCGCCGAGGCAGTGCGCGTGCACCAGCGGGTGAGCAGGGAGACGGCCATGGTCAAGGCCGTCGAACTGCTCGAACTCGTGGGCATCCCACATCCGGCCGAGCGGGCGCTGGCCTTCCCGCACGAGTTCTCCGGCGGCATGCGGCAGCGCGTGGTGATCGCGATGGCCATCGCCAACGACCCTGACGTGATCATCTGTGACGAGCCGACCACGGCGCTCGACGTGACCATCCAGGCGCAGGTGCTGGAGGTGCTGAAGAGGGCGCAGCGCAAGACCGGCGCCGCGATCATCATGATCACGCATGATCTCGGGGTGGTGGCGGGGTTCGCCGACCGGGTGCTGGTCATGTACGCCGGGCGGCCCGTCGAGGTGGGCGACGTCGACGACATCTTCTACGGGATGCGGATGCCGTACACGGTGGGGTTGCTCGGCTCGATCCCGCGCGTGGACCGTGGCGGGCGGCAGCCGCTGACGCCCATCGAGGGCAACCCGCCCACTCCGCGGGCGCTGCCGCCGGGGTGCCCGTTCGCGCCGCGCTGCCCGATGAAGATCGACGCGTGCGACGAGGGGGAGCCGCCGCTGTTCGAGGTGGGGGCCGGGCACCGGGCGGCCTGCATCCGCTGGTCCGAGGTGCGCCCACGCGTGCCCGAGCCCGTCCACGCGGAGCCGGCGCCGCAGGTGCGCGAGGAGCGCACGGTGCTGGAGATCAGCGACCTGGTCAAGGAATATCCGCTGTTCAAAGGGGCGGTGTTCAAGCGCAGGGTGGGCACCGTGCACGCGGTGGCGGGGGTCAGCTTCGACCTGCGGCACGGCGAGACGCTGGGTCTGGTCGGCGAGTCGGGCAGCGGCAAGACCACCACGCTGACGCAGATCCTGGAGCTGGCCCAGCCCCAGAGCGGCCGCATCGTCGTGCTCGGGCGCGACACCGCACGGCTCGGCGGCTCCGAGCGCAGGGCGATCAGGCGTGACATGCAGGTGGTCTTCCAGGATCCGCTGGCCTCGCTCGACCCTCGCATGACGGTGCACGACATCCTGGCCGAGCCGCTGCGCACCCACGGGCAGCGGCGACCGGGGCGGCGGATCGGCCAGTTGCTCGCGCTGGTCGGGATGGACCCCTCACACGCCGCCCGCTACCCGCAGGACTTCTCCGGCGGCCAGCGGCAGCGCATCGGCATCGCCAGGGCGCTGGCGCTGGAGCCCAAGCTGCTGGTCCTCGACGAGCCGGTCTCGGCACTGGACGTGTCGATCCAGGCCGGGGTGATCAACCTGCTCGGCTCGCTCAAGGCCCGGCTGGGGCTGTCCTATTTGTTCGTGGCGCACGACCTGGCCGTGGTGCGCTACATCGCCGACCGGGTGGCGGTGATGTACCTGGGCAGGATCGCCGAGATCGGCCAGGTGGACGCCGTCTTCGACGGCCCGGCGCACCCGTACACGCAGGCTCTGCTGTCGGCGATCCCGCTGCCTGACCCGGTACGCGAGCGCGCGCGGGAGCGGATCCTGCTCGAGGGCGACCTGCCCAGCCCGGCCAACCCTCCGACGGGCTGCAGGTTCCGTACCAGGTGCCCGAAGTTCCGCGCCCAGCTCACCGACGAGGAGCGGCGGCTCTGCGTGGACGTCGAGCCCGAGGTACGCCCGCTGGGCGAGGACCAGGGGGCGGCCTGCCATTACGCCGAGAGGCGCGAAGTCGTCTAGACCTCGCGCATACCAGGAGGAATTCGCTCGATGAAAGCATCACGTCGTGTCGTGGCCGTCGTAGTGACCGGCTCGCTGTTGCTGGCGGGCTGCGGCGGGGAGCGGGCGGGCGGCCCCGGCGGCCGGGCGAGCGGCGGGGACGAGCGTACGATCAAGGCCTTCGACATCAACCTGCAGCCGCGTGACAAGGTCAAGGACGGCGGGACCCTGCGGTGGGGGATCAACGAGTTCCCGGCGCAGTGGAACAGGAACCATGTGGACGGCAACCTCGCCGTGGCCGCCTCGGTCAGCAACGCGCTGCTGCCCTCGCCGTTCCTGTCCAACGAGAAGGCGGATATCTCGGTCAACCATGACTATGTGCTCGACGCCGAGATCACCCGGCAGCAGCCCAAGCAGGTGATCACATACCGGCTGAACCCCAAGGCCAAGTGGTCCGACGGCAAGCCGATCACGTGGACCGACTACCAGGCGCAGTGGCACGCGCTGAACGGACGGAACCCCGCCTTCCACATCGCCTCGCCCACCGGCTACCAGGACATCGAGAAGGTGGAGCGGGGCAAGGACGACTATGAGGTGGTGGTGACGTTCGACAAGCCGTTCGGGGACTGGCAGTCGCTGTTCGGGCCGCTGCTGCCGGCCTCCACCAACCAGACGCCCGAGGCCTTCGACAACGCCTGGCTGAACAAGATCCCGGTGACGGCGGGGCCGTTCAAGTTCGGCGGGTTCGACCAGACGGCCAAGACGATCACGCTCGTGCGGGACGACTCCTGGTGGGGGAACCGGGCCAAGCTCGACAAGATCATCTATCGGGCGTCGGAGCAGGACTCGCTGATCGGGGCGTTCAGCAACGGGGAGCTCGACATCATCGACGTGGGGCCGTCGGCTCCCGACTACGCGCGGGCCAAGGGAACGCCGGGCGCGCAGGTGCGGCAGGCCGCCGGACCCGATTTCCGGCATTTCACCTTCAACGGCTCCAGCGACCTGCTCAAGGACCAGAACGTACGCCAGGCCGTCCAGCTCGGCATCAACCGCCAGGCCATCGCGCAGTCGGACCTCCAGGGCCTGGACTGGCCGATCACCCTGCTGAACAACCACTTCTTCATGAACACCCAGGAGGGCTACCAGGACAACGCCGGCAAGCTCGGCGTGTACGACCCCGCTCGCGCCCGCCAGCTCCTGGACGCCGCCGGGTGGAAGCTGAACGGCGCGGTCAGGCAGAAGAACGGCAAGACGTTCGACCTGCGGTTCGTGGTGCCGTCGGGGGTGCAGGTGAGCAAGCAGGAGGGCGAGCTGGCGCAGACCATGCTGGCGCAGATCGGCGTGAAGCTGACCATCAAGGCCGTGCCCAGCGACGACTTCTTCACCAAGTACGTCATCCCCGGCAACTTCGACATCACGCCCTTCGCGTACATCGGCACGCCGTTCCCCGTTTCCAGCAGTTACGGGATCTACGCGAACTCTCCCGACGGCAAGACGTGGAACGCCAACTTCGGCCGCACCGGCTCGGCCGCCATCGACCAGGCCATGAGCCGGGCCGCGCAGACCCTGGACCCGGCGCGGGCCCGTACGTTGACGAACCGGGCGGATGAGCTGATCTGGCAGGCGGTCAATGTGCTGCCCCTCTACCAGCGCCCGCAGAACGTGGCCACCCGGCAGACGCTGGCCAACGTGGGGGCGCGCGGCTTCTACGACACCCGCTACGAGGACATCGGCTTCACCGGCTGACCACCCTTTCCGGGTTTGTCGGCGGCGAGGTGTAGAAGTGTTCGCGTGGCGACGAAGGTGACCTGGTCCCAGATCCTCGCGTGGCGCCTGCGCAGACAGTTCGTGAGCGGGGGCGACGCGCCGGACGCCGTGGCGGTCGCGCGGCGGCTCTGCGGCGTCCAGGCCCAGGTCGCCTCCTCGGCCCAGCTCGCGGTGGCGGTCAGGCGGGCCACGCCCGACCACGACGAGATCGACAGGGCTCTGTGGGGTGACCGCACCCTGGCCAAGACGTGGATCATGCGGGGCACCCTCCACCTCGTCCCCTCCGACACGCTGGCCGACTACTGCGCGACCCTGAGCACGCTGCGGTTCTGGGAGAAGGGCTCGTGGCAGCGCGGCCACGGGGTCACGGCCGACGAGATCGCCGCGATCGTCGACGCCGTGCCCCGCGCGCTGAGCGACGGTGACGCGCGGGCGCTGACCAGGGAGGAGCTGGTCGAGGCCGTGGTGGCGGTGACGGGGGACGCTCACCTCAGGGAGGCGCTCTCGTCCGGCTGGGGCGCCCTGCTCAAGCCGCTGAGCCGCCTCGGCGAGCTCTGCTACGGCCCGCCGCGCGACGGCAGGGTGACCTTCACCGCCCCGCGTGCCTGGCTGCCGGGGTGGCCGGCCACGCTGCCGCCGTACGAGGAGGCCGGGGTGCGGGTGGCCCGGGCGTTCCTGGGCGCGCACGGGCCGGCGACGCCGGAGATGTTCGACACGTGGCTGTTCGGCGGCGTGGCGAAGAAGGCGGTGCTGAAGGGCTGGTTCCGTGCGCTCGCGCCCGAGCTGACCGAGGTGGAGACGGACGACGGACGGCCACTGCTGGCGCTGACCGAGCACCTCGACGACCTGGCCGCCACCCGGCCCTCGGCCGAGGTCCACCTGCTGCCGGGCTTCGACCAGTACATCCTGGGCGCCCCACGCTCCCTCGCCCCGCTCATCCCGCCGCCGCTCAAGCCCAAGGTGAGCCGCCAGGCGGGGTGGATCTCCCCCGTGGTCGTGCACGAGGGGCGGGTCGCGGGCGTCTGGGAGGCCAGGAACGGCCACATCACCGTCGACCTCGCGACCCCGGTCCCTCAGGAGCGCCTCGACGAGGCCATCACCCGCGTCCGCTCCTTACTGCCGTAGCCCTGGGTTTCAGGTGGAGGCCATGACGCGGTCGACGAGACCCTTGGTGCCCTCCTCACGCGCACAGTGCGCGCAGCAGTACCAGTGCTCGCCGGACTGCACCCCATGTCCGATGACCTTGGTGCCGCAGTGCTCGCAGATGGGCGCCATGCCCTCGATCGCGCACTGGAAGCAGTCGAACGTGTGCACCGCGCCCTGCGCATGCACCTCGAACGCCATGTCGTACTCGTTTCCGCAGGTCTCGCAGACAGCCATGGTGGTCCCCCTCGCAGTCGATCCGCCGGGGGGATACCCGGTTACGTGGTCTTTCTTCCTCAAAGAACCGCCAATTTCCCCCATATGGGGCTAAGTCAGGACCGATCCATCACGAAACGGGCCACCAACGGCAGACCCAGGAGCCCGAGGGCGGCCAGGGCCATGGGCAGGCCGAGCCGGGCGCTCAGACCGGCCACGAGGAGCGGGCTGACCACGAACCCCGTGTACGAGATCGTCGAGACCCACCACACCAGCGTCCCGCTCGGATCGTCGGCGGCGGCCCTGCTGAGCAGGGCGGGCACCAGCGGCGCCAGCGCCAGGCCGGTCAGCGCGAAGCCCGCCATGGAGATCAGCACGCTCCCGCCGAGCCCCGCCAGGGCGATCCCCGCGCCCCCGCCTAACCCCGCCACCAGGTACAGCGCCTTCAACGGCACGCGTGGCAGCGCCTGCACGAGGAGCCGCCCGGCTGTCAGTGCGGCCATGTAGACCGAGGGTGCGGCACTCGACACCAGAGGAGCGGCGCCCCGGTGCTCCTCCAGGAGCAGCACCGACCACTGCTCGACCGAGTTCTCGATGATCAGCACGCAGGCCGCCAGCGCCCCCAGCACGATCGCGGCGCCCCACAGGCCTCCCTTGCCGGTGTCCGGCGAGGTCGCGGGCGCCCCCTGGCCTGCCGGCAGGGCAAGGACCGACAAGGACGTGACGATCACGATCAGGGCGACGAGCAGGAGGACCGTGCCGACGCTCAGGCCGAGGGAGCGGGCCAGGCCGGTGGCGGGTGCCGCCGCTATGACCGCGACAGGAAAGGCCGCGTGCACCGGCTGGAAGAGCCGGCGGCCGGTCTCGCGCTCGGCCCGTCCGGTGGCCAGGTTCAGCGCGATGTCGAGCGCCCCGCTGGCGGCGCCCACCACGAGCAGCGCCGCCGCGAGCTGCCAGGGCGCGGCCACCAGCCCGATCCCGGCCACGCTCAGCCCGAACAGGGCCGTCGTCATCATCAGCGCCGCCCGTTCACGGCCCCGCGCCAGCCGTCCGGCCAGCGCCATCGCCGGCAGGGCCCCCACCGGCACGGCGCTCAGCGCCAGCCCCAGATCGCCTGCCGAGATGCCCAGCTCCAGCTTGATGGCGGGCAGGAGGGCCGACCAGGAGCCCCAGAAGACGGCCCAGGCCGCCGACACCGCAATAAGCGGCATTTACCACAACCTCCTGCGCAATTTTCGGTAATGTCACCGCGAAGATCAACGACGTCCTTAATACCCTGCCGAAGGGAAAATCGTGCTCATCCGAACCGCCATCGCGACCGCCCTGGTCGCGGCCGGTGTCGCCGCCATCCCCTCCTCCGCGTACGCCGCCACGGCCGCCTACACCCCCGAGCGCGTCTGCGGCCCCGGCTTCCACCGCGTCAAGGACGGCCACCGAACGATGGAGACCCGGGAGGGCGCGGTTTTCGGGCACGTGTACCTGCTGTACAACAAGCGCTCCGGCAAGAACTGCGTGGCCGCGATCAAGACCGCGTACACGGGCACCCGCACGCTCACCGGCGCCTACCTGGAGGTCAAGGACGGCGGCAGGTCCGAGGACGTGCGGAAGTACCAGTACTACGCCGAGACCGGCCACATCGACGGCGCCTGGAAGTGCGTGCGGTACGCCGGCTGGACCCGCGACCCGAGCGGCCGCGTGGAGGCCTGGGGCGGCCGCAAGGACTGGGACAACTGCAAGGGCTGAACAGCTCGCAGGACCGCGGGCGGGCGTCCCATCGCGGCACCCGCCCGCTACGGGCAGACGTCCTGGTACGGCGCACCGCCCAGGTACCGCTCCCACTCGGCGGGCGACAGCGAGCGCCCGGCCCGCGCGCACACCTCCCGCGCGACCCGCTCATCCTGAACGGCGATCGCATGCACCGCGCCGTCCGCCCCGGCGTACAGCGTCCCCCCGTCCGCGCTGAACTCCAGCGAGGCCACAACGTCCTCCCCCAGCTGGTACGAGCCGCCGAGCCGCCGCCTGGACGCCACGTCCCACAGCTCGAGCACGCCCTGCTCCGTGACGGTGGCCAGGGTCCTGCCGTCGGGTGAGAAGGTCAGCAGAACCAGGTCGGCGGCGGCGCGGGGCATGGCGGGGCGCAGCCGCGTGGGCCCGTCCACCGACCACAGCCCGACCCGTCCGGTGGCGCCCTCCTTCACGGCCATGAGCCCGTTCCGGCTGAACGCGATCGCGTTCGTGGGCCCGAACCCCAACCCCACGGCCTTGCCCGTGGCCAGGTCGACGAACCTGCCGCCGAGCAGCGACGCGTACGCCTTGTCGCCGGGCAGCAGCGGCCCGCCCTGATACCGGGTACTGGTCGAGCTGAGGACATGACCATCGGCGGCGTCGAGCACCACTTCCTTGGCCATCGGCTTCTGCTCGAACACGACGTTCATCGCCAGCCGCCGGCCGTCCTGGGTGAAATGCACGTCGGTGAGGACGCCGCCCTGCCCGCCGATCCGGGCCGTCCAGAGCTTCGTCAGGGTCCGCGCGTCCCAGAGCGCGATCGAGCTGCGGTCGTTGACGGCCAGCCTCGTCCCGTGGAACTCCTCGGGGTCCCACTCCTCCCGGCTGACGGGGAGACGGCCGACCTCCCTGCCCGCGCGCACGTCCCAGATCCGAAGCCCCTGGTCGGATTCGACCGCTGCCCACCGGCCGTCCGGGCTGAGTCTGCTGGCCGAGCCCGGCACGGCCGTCACGTGAGTACGCGGCCGCAGGTCCAGGCTGACGACGGCGTCGTCCACCACGTACCGCAGCGTCCGCCCGTCGGGGTCGAAGGCGACGTCGGTCAGGTCACCCTCGGCGCGGTAGTTGAGCGTCGACTCGCGGGTGCGAACGTCCCAGACCTGCACATCCCGGCCCCTGAAGGCGGCGAGCCGGCCACCGTCCGGGCTGAAGCGCAGTCGGCCCTCGGAGCCGCAGATGCCGCAGTTGAGGGTGTCGCCGCGGGCGCGACCCGAGGCGACGTCGACGAGGGCGATGTCGATCCCGTTGCCGCAGGCGAGCGTCCTGCCGTCCTGGCTGTACGCCGCCATGTCAGGATGTGCCGCGCAGGCGGGGAACGGCCGCTCCACCCGCCAGTCCGGCAGCGAGCGCTGGTCGAGGCGCTCTCCCGGCAGCAGCAGGTGCCTGCCCGACGGGTCCACGAGCGGATTGCTCACCTCCACCTCGCCACGCTCCTCGAAGACGCCCTTGCCGAACCGCCTGCCGGTGGAGACGTCGAGCAGGTAGTAGATCTCCTGCCCGGCGTACACCAGCGTGAGCGTGGTCTCGTGCTCGCCGAAGACAGCGGTGTAGGTGCCCTCGAAAGCCGGGGGGATGCGCCGTTGGAGCACCTTCCTGCCGGTCGTGAGATCCCAGACTCCGAGCTCTTCCGTGGAGGTCTCGGCCAGCAGCCGGCCGCTGCGGCTCAACGCGGGCGAGCCCACCATGGTCCCGTTCACCGTCATCCCGGGCCATCTCGCCGTACGCCGGCCCGTGCGCACGTCGTACACGTTCACCCCGCCCTCGCTGGCGCTGACCAGCGTGCGGCCGTCGCGGCTGAGCATCCGTGACGCGGCGCCCTTGACCGGCGGGTCGCGGAAGACGGCCGTCTCCTGCTGCTGGAGCGAGGCCGTCAGGCTGGAGCGGGCCTCCGGCTGCGCCGGCGAGACGCGCCAGGCCGCCACGCTCAGCAGCATCGCCAGGGAGGGGTCGATGGTCCGCTGCCGGTCCGCCTCGGTGGCCGCCTGCTTGGCGGCCAGGATGTCGCGCTGCCGCGCTGTCTCCTGGCGCTGCCGGACGACCAGTCCGCCGGCCACGAGCGACACGACCAGGAGGCCGGCCAGCGCGACCGTGGTCAGCGTCCTGCGCCTGCTCCGCCGCCTGGTCAGCTCGGTGCCGGCGCGCAGGAAGTCGCGTTCGAACGGGGTGAGGGTGACGTGGCGGCGGCCGGTCGTGGCCCAGCTCAGTGCCTGCTCCAGGCGGCTGCCCTGGAGCACGTCGGCGTCGCGCCTGCCGTTCTCGGCCCAGTGGCGGGCGGCGGTGTTGATGCCGTTCAGCAGGGCCAGCCCGTCGCGGTCGGCCTCCACCCACATGCGCAGCCTCGGCCAGGCGCGCAGCAGGCCGGGGCGCGACAGGGCCACCGTGCCGTCGCCATTGGAGATCACGTACGAGAACGCGTCCAGCACCCGCCTGACCGCCGTCGACTCCCGGTCGGAACGCCCCTCGAACAGCTCGTCGTACCCGGCCGACCGCCCGGCTTCGTGCCCGTACTCGTCAACCGTCACCAGTCGCAGGAACACCTCGGCCGCCACCTCCCGCTCCTCGGGACTCAGCGACTCGTAGGCGTCCTCGGCGATCGTCCCAAGCGCGGGATCGCCCTGCTCCGGCCCGTGCACGCCCCGGGCGGACCTGCTGCCCGCCGCCAACAGTCCCTTGGTGTCGGAGCCGTTCCCGCTGACCAGGGCCAGCAGCAGGTCGCGGGCCGCGGGACGGGCCGCCGGGTCCTTGTCCATGGCCGCCTCGACCAGCGCGGCCAGCCGCGGCGGCAAGGCGCTCAGGTCGGGCCGGTGCGACAGCACCCGGTGCATGACGCCGCCCAGGTTCTCGGCGGCGAACGGCTCGCGTCCCGTGGCGGCGAACACCATGATCGAGCCCCACGCGAAGACGTCGGCGGGGGCGCCCGCCCGCTCCCCCGTGAACACCTCGGGCGCCATGTACGCCGGCGTGCCCGACACCTCTCCCGTCCTGGTCAGCGACATGTCGAGCGTACGGGCGATGCCGAAATCGATCACCCGCGGGCCGTCGGGCCCGAGCAGCACGTTGTCCGGTTTGAGATCACGGTGCACGACCCCCGCGTCGTGGATCGCGGTCAGCGCGGTGGCCACCGCCGTGGCCAGCCGGTGCAGGTCGTCGCCGGTGAACCGGCGTCCCTCGCGCACGGCCGCGCCCAGGCTCGGCCCCGGCACGTACTCGGAGACCAGGTACGGCCTGTGCCCGTCCAGATCGGCGGCCAGCACACGCGCCGTGCAGAACGACGACACCCGTCTCGCGGCCGTCGCCTCCTTCGCGAACCGGCCGCGGACCGCACGATCGCCGGCCGCGTGCAGCACCTTGACCGCAACCCGGTTGCCGTCGGCGTCGTAGGCGTCGTACACCACGCCCTGCCCGCCCGAGCCGAGCCGGCCGGCGAGCCAGTAACTCCCGATGCGCTGGGGATCCCCCGCGCTCAGCGCGTCCATGGCGGGTTAGATGTCACTTTTTTCGCGGAAGTTGTCACAGGTAGGGGGGCTGTCCCGTCCTTCTCCTGCACAGACACATGAGGAGGCTCACATGACCCAGCGGATCAACGTCGCCCAGCAGGTCCCCCAGGCGTACCACCACTTCATCGCCGTGGAGAAGCTGCTGCACGACAGCGAGTTGCCGACCACCACCATCGAGCTGGTCAAGCTGCGCGCCAGCCAGATCAACGGCTGCGGCTACTGCGTGGACATGCACAGCCGTGACCTGAAGAAGGCCGGTGAGAGCGACGAGCGGCTCTGGTCGGTGGCCGCCTGGCGGGAGGCCACCGTGTACACGCCGGCCGAGCGGGCCGCGCTGGCGCTGACGGAGGAGGCGACCAGGCTGGCCGACCGCGAGGCGGTGCCGGACGCGGTGTGGGAGGAGGCCGCGCGGCACTACAGCGAGAAGCAGCTGGGGCTGCTCGTCGTGGCCCTCGCGATGATCAACGCCTGGAACCGGATCGGGGTCACGGCCCGGCTCACCCCCGGAACCTGACCATTCGTGGAAATGCGTTGAGCGATCGGAGGTAGCCGGTTAGGTTGGCGCGCATGGCGGGCGACAGGCGCCCGCCCTGCCGCCGGCGGGTCGCACACTTCCCTACTGAATCGCTCCTTACACCAAATTTATCGTGGGTTCTGTAGATAACATAGGTAACAAAGTCATCACAGGGGGCTCACGATGAAGAGGCTTGTGGCGGTGCCGCCACGCATCGCCAGGCACAAGGTTCGCGACATTCGTTCCGCTGACCACCGCAAGCCACCCGCCGATCCCAAGGTGATCGACCTGCGGGCCTACACCGGCCGCAACGTCATCCGCTTTCCCGGCGGTCCCACCCCCGCCGCCTGACGCCGGCTTTCCGCGTCAGCCGTAGAGGCGCTTGGTGTAGGCGTCGCCGTAGTACTCCTCCAGCTGCTCGAGGGTCTCCTCGACCACCTGCACGTCCTTGACGAGCTTGGCGTGCGCGGGCAGGACGTCGGGGTTCCAGGTGTCCGGCTTCCAGAGCGCGGAGCGCAGGAACGACTTCTGGCAGTGGAAGAAGATCTGCTCGATCTCCACCACGAGCGCGAGGTGCGGGCGGTGGCCCTTGACGATCATCTCGTCGAAGAACGGGGCCTCCCTGATGAGCCTGGCCCGGCCGTTGACGCGCAGGGTCTCGTGGCGGCCAGGGATCAGGAAGATCAACCCCACATGCGGATTTTTGAGGATGTTCCGGAATCCGTCCGCTCTGCGGTTGCCCGGTCGGTCCGGGATGGCGATGGTCGCGTCGTCGATGACGTGGACGAACCCGGCCGGGTCGCCCTTGGGCGAGACGTCGCAGTTTCCGGCATCGTCGGACGTGGCGATCAGGCAGAACGGAGAGGCCGCCAGCCACTGGCGGTCGCGCTCGTGCAGCCGTACGCGCTCCTTGGTCGCCGCCCTCGGCATGACCTCACCGAGCACCTCGCGCAACTCCGCCTCGGACCCGATCTCCGTCCAGCTCATCTGCTCTCCCTTCGCGGTTTCCCCCATTTTGTCAGGATCCGCGGCTGGAAGTCCGCGCCATTTCGCAGAGCGAGACTCCCCCACCGCACAGGGGCGGCGGCGAGCTGGGTTACCAGCGGCGGGCGTGGGACATTGCCGTCAGGTACGTGTCGCGTTCCGCCGCGAACCGGGCCGGGTCCATGTCCTGGCGTTCGGCCCGCACGTGCAGCATGGTCAGCTCGGTGGCCGCGTGCTGGTAGTCGCTCATGGCCCGGCCGAGCCCCACTTTCCTCGCCCACTTGCGGGCCGCCTTGCGTGCGGACAGCGTGCTCAGCATGCGGACGTCGGCCTGCGTGACCAGGCCGGTCTGCTGGTAGCCGGGCAGGTAGACGCCCATCCTGGCGACGAGCTGGCGGCGCTCGACGACGGTCACGACGACCAGCAGCACGAGCACGGCCATGATCACGAGGTATGCGACCCCCAGCCAGACCAGTGGCGACGTGGTGGCGGCGCCGTTCCAGAGGCCGTGCAGGGAGACCGCGCCCAGGTAGCCGAGCGGGATGGCGGCGAACCTGGCCCGGGTGCGGCGGGTGAGCGCGTACGCGACGCCGAGGCCGATCAAGGAGGTGTAGATGGGGTGGCCGAGCGGGTCGATGAGCCCCCGCATCACGAACAGCTGGACCGCCCCGCCGGCGCCGTCCGCGTCGTACGCCAGCAGGTAGTAGCCGATGTTCTCCACGGCGGCGAAGCCCAGGCCGGCCATGGACGCGTACACGATGCCATCGGTCAGCCCGTCGATCTCCTGCCGCCTGCGCAGGAGCAGCAGCAGCGCCGAGCCCTTGAGCGCCTCCTCGGTCAGCGGGGCGAGCAGCACCTTGCCCACGTCGTCGACGACCGCGGCGCCGAGCCCGGCTCGGGTGAACAGCGCCTGTCCCGCGAGCGTGAGCGCGACGCCCAGGACGATCGCCACCCCGCCACCCCACGCGAACGCGAACGCCAGGTGCAGCTTGGGTTCGGGCTCCAGGCGGTCGAGCGAGAGCACGGCCGCGAGCAGCACCGGCAGCGGGGCCACGGCGAGGAGCGCCGACAGGGCGAACCCGATGGGGCCGCCCGACACCAGCATGAGGGCCAGCACGATCAGGGCGAGGGCACTGGAGACGACCAGGCCGATCAGGAGTGCCACGCTGGGTCGCTGCGCTGTCATCGTGATCCCTTTCTATCCACCGCTGCGCCCACTATGCGCGGCCCGCATCTACAGCCGCTTAACGGTCACTTGATTCGCGGTAGTACGGATCCGCGACGACGGACTCGCCGTCGGCGTACGTGTACACCTCACGACCGGAGACGAACACCCGCAGCGCCCGGCTCATGACGTCCAGCGGGTCCCCCGACCAGATCACCACGTCGGCGTCGAGGCCGGGCTTGAGTGCGCCGACCCGGTCGTCGAGGCCCATGATCCGGGCCGGGTTCAGCGTGATCGAGCGCAGCGCCTCGGCGGGGTCCATGCCCTCCTTGACCGCCAGCGTCGCCTGGTGGACGAGGAAGTGGATCGGCACGACGGGATGGTCGGTGGTGATGGCCAGCTCCACCCCGGCCCGTGCGAGGATGCCCGGGTTGCGCAGCGAGCGCTGGCGCAGCTCGACCTTGGAGCGGCTGGTGAAGAGCGGGCCGATGATGACGGGGACGTTCCTGGCGGCCAGGGTGTCGGCCAGCAGGTGGCCCTCGGTGCCGTGGTTGATGATCAGGCGGTAGCCGAACTCGCCGGCCAGCCGGAGCGCGGTGGCGATGTCGTCGGCCCGGTGCGTGTGCTGGCACCACGGGAGCTCGCCGTCCAGCACGCGGGCCAGGATCTCCAGCGTGCCGTCGCGGTCGAACGGCTTGCCGTCCGCCGCGGCCGCCGCCCGCCTGGCCTGGTAGTCCTGCGCCTTCATGAACGCGTCCCGGATCACCGCGGCCACGCCCTGCCGGGTGGAGGGCAGCTTCTTCTGGTCGCCGTACACGCGCTTGGGGTTCTCACCGAGCGCGCTCTTGACGCTCACCGGCTCCTTGACCAGCATCTCGTCCACGGTCCTGCCCCAGCACTTGACCGCGACCGTCTGCCCGCCGATCGGGTTCCCGGAGCCCGGCTTGATCACCGCGGTCGTCACGCCGCCCGACAGCGCGTCGGCGAAGGCCAGGTCGGCGGGGTTGATGGCGTCGAGCGCGCGCAGGCGGGCACCGTTGGGGTCGGTCATCTCGTTGGTGTCCTGACCGGCCCAGCCCTCCGCCTCCTCGTGCACGCCAAGGTGGCCGTGGGCCTCGACGAAGCCGGGCAGCACCCAGCCGCCCGCGGCGTCCACGACGGGGATCCCTTCGGGCACGGCCACGTCCCGGCCGACCGCGGTGATCTTCCCGTTCTGTACGAGCACGGTGCCGCCGTCGATGGGGTCGCCGTCGATCGGCACGACATATCCACTGGTAATGGCAAAATTCATGTCTTGAAACTTATCGGGCACCGGGTAGCACCTGCCCGACGGGCTCGCGCGGCGTGCCTGGCACGAACCCCACCGAGGGTAGGGATAGGCTTACATATCCGTATTTGCAGGGGTCGTGCAGGGAGTACGGCGAATGTCGCAGGAGTACGGGCCAGAAACAAGCCCGGCCCCCCGGTCGCTCAGCGACGAGGAGCTCTCGAGCCTGCTGTCCGGCCAGCGGTTCGGCTCGCTGGCCACGAACAAGGGCAGCGGCGATCCTCACCTGTCCACCGTCATCTACACCTGGGACCCGCACCAGCGCGTGGCGCGCATCTCGACCATCGCCGACCGGCTCAAGGTCCGGCAGCTCCACAAGGACCCGCGCTGCGCGCTCTACGTGGCCAGCGACGACTTCTGGTCGTACGCCGTGGCCGAGGGCGAGGCGGAGCTGTCGCCGGTCAGCACGGAGCCGGGCGACGAAGTGGGCATGGAGCTGCTCGCCATGCACGAGGGCGTCGAGGACCCGTACGCCTTCCTGCGCCAGATGGTCGAGGACCGGCGGCTGGTGATCAGGATCCGGGCTGCGCGCCTGTACGGGACCGCTCTGCCCGCGTCCTCCTGATGGCGCGGTGCCTGTTGTAGGCCACCGACGCGATCACCACCAGCACCAGCACCAGGTCGATGCCGGCCGACCAGCGCATGGCGAGGACGTGGTGGCCGCCCTCGGCGGCCGCGAAGAACACCGCGCCGATCACGGCCACGCCGCCCGCGCCCGCGAACTGCTGCGCCGTGCTGAGGATGCCCGACCCGATGCCGGCCTGGTGCGGCGCCACCTCGACCAGCGCCGCCCCGATGAGCTGCGGCAGCACCAGCCCGTTGCCCGCGCCGACGAGCATGAGCGCCGCCATGACGTACGGCAGGCCGAGACCGGCCGTGACCACCAGCAGCGCGAGGCCGAGCCCGGTGACCGTGCCGCCGATCATGACGACGATCAGGCCGTACCTCCTGACCAGCCGCGTCCCCAGGATCGAGGTCACCGAGAACAGCACCCCCATCGGCGCGAACGCCAGCCCCGCCTGGAAGGCCGTCAGCCCGAGCCCGCCCTGGAGCAGCAGCGTCAGCGTGAACATGAACGACGCGAAGTACGCCATGAACGCGACGATCGACCCTACACCCGCCAGGTAGGAGTGGACCTTGAGCAGCGCCAGGTCGAGCACCGGCTGCCCACCGCGCGCTCCGAGCACCCGCTGCCAGCGCCAGGTGAACGCGAACACCGGTACGGCCGCCGCCATGCTGACCCAGGTCCAGGCGGGCCAGCCCAGGCTGTTGCCGAGGCCGAGCGGCACCAGCACCAGGGCCAGCCCGGCGGCCAGGCCCGCCGCGCCCGGCAGGTCGAGCCTGGCGCGGCGGGCGGTCTCGACCTCGGGCAGCAGCCGGACGGCCAGCGGCACCACGATCAGGCCGACGGGCAGGTTGACCAGGAAGATGATCCGCCAGCCGAGCCCCAGCACGTCGGTGGTCAGCAGCAGGCCGCCCAGCACCTGCCCGGCGATCGAGCCCAGGCCGCCCGCGACGCCGTACCAGCCGAGGGCCCGCCCCCGCTCCTCCGGCGGGAAGACCGCGGAGATCGTGGCCAGCACCTGCGGCACCATCGCAGCGCCCGTCAGTCCCTGGAGCAGGCGCGCGGCCACCAGCTGGGGCGGGTTCGCGGCGATCCCGCACAGGACCGACGCGAGCGTGAACGCGGCCACGCCCCAGATGAACAGCCGCCGGTAGCCGTAGCGGTCGCCGAGCCGCCCTCCGGTGATCATGCCCGCCGCGTAGGTGAAGGCGTAGCCGCCCACGATCAGCTCGAGGGCGGCCGGGCCCGCGTTCAGGTCGTGTTCGATGGAGGGGGCGGCCACGTTGACCACGAAGAAGTCGAACTGGGCCATGAACCAGGCCGACAGCAATACGGCCAACGTAGCGCCATATTTCACACTATTCAGGCTAGTGCTTCATGAACACCTCAGCCCCACTGGGGTTCTCCGGGCCCTCAGCAGCGGGGGCGCATTCGTCAGGCGCTCAGTAGGTCGTGCAGGACATCGGGTCTGTTGGTGATGATCCCGTCTACCTTGTAGCCCAGCATCCGGCGCATGACGTCCGGGTCGTCCACCGTCCAGGCGAGCACCTTCATGCCGAGTGCGTGCACGCGGCGTACGTACGAGGAGGTCAGCGAGGTGTACGGCGGGTTGATCTGGTCGGCGAACTTGGCCAGCCCCGGCAGCTGCGCCGTGGACGGCGTGCCGAGCAGCCCGATCGGCACGTCGGGCAGCAGCCGATGGAAGGTCCGCATCGACGCCCAGCTGAAGGACTGCACCACCAGCCGCCCGGGCGCGAGCCAGCTCGAATGGCGGCGCAGCTCGGAGGCGACGCGGGCCTCGATGCCCGGGTAGAGCTCCGGCTCCTTGATCTCCAGCAGGAGCCCCATGCCCGAGCCGTTCATCTCGCTCAGCGTCTCGCCGAGCGTGGGCACCTTCTCGTCCTCGAACTCCCCGGAGAGCCACGAGCCCGCGTCGAGCTTGCGGATCTGGGCGAGCGTGAGGTCTCCGACCTTCCACGGGGACAGGTCGGGGAAGACCCGCTCGGCGTCGGTGGTGCGGGTCAGGGTCGTGTCGTGCATCAGGACCAGCTGGTGGTCCTTGGTCTCCTGCACGTCGAGCTCGAACATGTCGGCCCGCTGCTTGCCCGCCAGCTGGAAGGCGGCGATGGTGTTCTCGGGAGCGTACGCGGAGGCGCCGCGGTGGGCGACGCCGGTGACGGCGGTGGCCGCGTGGGCCGGGGTGGTCAGGACGGTGGTCGAGATCGCGAGGATGACGGCGAGTCGCCTGATCATGGGTCTCCTCGGGGTGTGGGAGGACTACGACTCGACGATGACGAGATCTCGTGACTGCGAGTTGAGGGCAGAGTAGCCGAGCGGTGCCCGCGCGATGAGCATTCGACACGCGGGACCCCGCACCTGGCGCCCATCCTTGTTGGAGCCGACGCCCCGGTGCACTGGGACATGACGGAACGGGGAGCCGAGTCCGCCTCGACTCCCCGTTCCGGACGTGCCTGTTGCCGGCTACGCGCCTGTGGCGATGTCCGCCCGCCCGGCGGCTTCAGCCGGATGACTGAGTGCGCAGATAGCTCATCTGGGCGTGACTGAGATCGTGCGCCTTGCGCATGTGATGGGTGATCACTTCGAGCTCGTCCTCGGTGTGCTCGTCGAGCAGGGCCTGCCAGTTTCGGCCAAGGTCGTCCCATACGGCGGTGACGCGGGCGACGCGTTCGGGGACCAGGGTGACCAGGACGCGGCGCCGGTCTCGGACGTCGGGGGTGCGCCTCACATAGCCGTCGCGTTCGAGCCGGTCCACCAGCCGGGTGGCCGATCCGGTGGTCAGGCCGGTCAGGTCGGAGATCTGCCGGACGGTGCGCGGCCCGGGCTCGTCCGTCAGCAGGCTGAGAGCCTGCACGTCGGTGGGATGCAGCCCGAGATGGTCCGCGATCGCCTGGTTGAACAGCACGTACGCGGCCAGATAGCGACGCGACTGCTTGGACAGCTCGGCGTACAGCTCGGCTCGGCGACTACCTGCCGTCTCGCCTGTCATATGCATCACGCTCCCCAGATTGCTGCGCGGTGCAGCGAATCCTGCTATGTTTTTTGCGTGACGCAGTTAATGCGCCACGCAGCAATCCTATGACAGGAGAACCATGCTCACCATCGCCGTCACCGGAGCCACCGGCGCCCAAGGCGGAGCCACCGCCCGCTCCCTGCTAGACGCCGGACACCGGGTCCGCGCCCTGACCCGCCGCCCCGGCTCCCCCGCCGCGGAAGCCCTGCGCGAACGCGGCGCCGACGTCCGGTACGCCGACCTCGACGCCCCCGCATCCCTCGACGCCGCGCTCGACGGCGCCGACGCCCTGTTCGCGGTCACCACGCCGTTCGGCACCGACACCGCCACCGAGACCCGCCAGGGCCTGGTCCTCATCGACGCCGCCCGCCACCTCGGGCACATCGTGTTCACCTCCGCCGCCCACGCCGACCGCGACACCGGCGTCCCGCACTATGAGAGCAAACGCGAGATCGAGCAGTACCTGCGTGGCTGCGGCGTGCCCTGGACGGTGATCGCCCCCGCGGCGTTCATGGACAATTACGCCGACGGCTGGACCCTCGACGGGTTGCGCGACGGCGTGTTCGCCTGGCCCATGCCCGCAGACCGCCCGCTCACCCTCATCCCCGCCGTCGACATCGGCGCGTTCGCCGCCCTGGCCCTGCAGAACCGCGACCGGTTCGCCGGTGCGCGCATCGACATCGCCTCCGACGAACTCACCCCCGCGCAGATCGCCGACATCCTCGGCTCCGTCATCGGCCAGGCCACCGTCCACCGGCAGGTGCCGCTGGACTACGTGCGGACGCGTTCGGAGGACCTGGCCGCCATGTTCGCCTACTTCACCACCACCGGCCTCGACGTCGACGTCACCGGCCTGCGCCGCGACCATCCCGAAGTCGGCTGGCACAGCCTCGCCGAATGGGCCGCCGGCCAGAACTGGCCCACCCTGCTGACCACCAACCACTGACCGAAAGGATCGATCCAGCATGAAGCCCATCGGCTACTGGCTCAACCGCACAGACAAGGCCCTCACCGGCTACATGAACGACATGCTGGCAGAGTTCGGCCTCACCCGCCTCGCCTGGCAGGTCCTCAACGTCATCGAGGACACCGGCGACACCGCCGACGACCAGGTCCTGACCGTCCTGTCCGCCAACGCCGACGTCCCGGCGCTCACCACCGCCATCGAGACCGTCCTCGCCGACGGCTGGGCCGCCCGTCCCGCACCCGGACAGCTCGCCCTCACCGCCGAGGGGACCGACCGCCTGGCCGCGGTCGCCGAACGGGTCGCGGCCTTCCGCGACCTGTCCATGACCGGCATCTCCCTCGACGAGTACCGCACCGCCGTCAGCGTCCTGGAACGCATGACCGCCAACCTCAGGCCCGTTGTCTGATCCGCCTGCACAGCCGCCGCAGGCCGGCGGCCTTCTCCTCCAGGGAGTGGGGTCCGCCGCCGGCAAGCGCCCACCCCGACACCTCCGGTTGCGCCAACCATTGCTGAGGCATCTATCGCCACCGCCATGCCTGAACTCGCCGGAGGGGACCCGGAACGATGTCCGGACCCTCCTCAAGCAGGCACACGGAGCTTTTGGCCATCAGTCCCGGTGTCGCAATACTGGGTGAGATCACTTATTCAGAGGGTGCAGTATTTCCCCTCTGGAGATCCTCAGCCCGGACGGCGAGACAGGCGTTTGCGATGTCGGCCTACCGAACGGCGGTGTTGATGTGCAGGCCGAGGATGTCTGCCATGACCGGCGCGGGGATGTCTTCCACCAGAGCGATGAGGGCAGCGTTGCGTGCCGGGCGGGGCTCGATACCGTGCTCGCAGATCTTGCGGCCGAACGCAGACGAGCTCGCGGGCCGGCCAGGGCGAGGCCGGGAAACAGCCAGGTGACCGGGACAGCCATGTTGCTGCGGTTGACCGGGGTAGCGGCCAGCTCACGAAGCCTGTTGACTTGCGCACGCTGATCGTCAACCTCGGACTTCTTCAGATTTGGAGCTTCCGAGACCCGCTTCCACTGCGTTGCATCTCATGCAACGTTGTTGCTCCTGATTGCTTACGCCCGACCCACCTGGGCCGGGCGATGTAGGGGCGGCAAGGCAACATACCTCGCCACCCCTATTGACCAGCAGCTATCTCGTTAGGCGCGCAACGCCGAACGTTGCATCCGCTACAACTTGGCCTGTTGGCTAGCTGCAGCCGCTGGTCGAGCCGCAGCCCTCGCAGACGTAGCAGCTTCCGGCCGGGCGCATCTTGGTGCCGCAGGTCATGCAGAGCGGCGCGTCGGCCGTGAAGCGCTGGTGGCTCTCCAGGGTCAGCTCCTTGACCGCCGGCTGCTGCTCAGCCTCCGCCTTCGGCTTCTCCTCGATGGGCGCCGACTGGGCCAGCGCCTCGCGGTCGACCGCCTCCTGCAGCGCCGCCGGGTCCTCGCCGCGCTGCTGCGCGGCGCGCTCGGTCGCCGAGAAGATGCCCAGGGCCGCCCGCTCCTCGTAGGGGAGGTGGTCGAGGGCCAGGCGGCGGAAGATGTAGTCCATCACCGACGTCGCCATCCGGATGTCCGGGTCGTCCGTCATCCCGGCGGGCTCGAACCGCATGTTGACGAACTTGCTCATGTACGTCTCCAGCGGCACGCCGTACTGGAGCCCGATGGAGATCGCGACGGAGAAGGCGTCCATGACGCCCGCCAGGGTCGAGCCCTGCTTGGACATCTTGAGGAAGACCTCGCCAAGCCCGTCGTCGGGGTAGGACGAAGCGGTCATGTAGCCCTTGGCGCCGCCCACCGTGAAGCGGGTGGTCGTGCTCGGCCGCTGGTTGGGCATGCGCCGCCGGGTCGGCCGGTTGACCTCGATGACCTTGACCTCGGGCTCCTTGGCCTCTTCCTTCTTGGGCTCTTCCTTCTTGGAGCCGTTGCCCGCCGACAGCGGCTGGCCGACCTTGCAGTTGTCGCGGTAGACGGCCAGGGCCTTTAGCCCGAGCCTCCAGCCCTCCAGGTAGACCTGCTCGATGTCGTCGATCGTGGCCGACTCGGGCAGGTTGACCGTCTTGGAGATGGCACCGGACAGGAACGGCTGGGTGGCCGCCATCATGCGTACGTGGCCCATGGGCGCGATCGCCCGCTCGCCCATCGCGCAGTCGAACACCTCGTAGTGCTCCTTGCGCAGGCCGGGCGCATCGACGACGTGGCTGTGCTCGGCGATGTACTCGACGATGGCCTCGATCTGCTCCTGCTGGTAGCCGAGCTGCTTGAGCGCCCGCGGGATCGTCTGGTTGACGATCTGCATGGAGCCGCCGCCGACGAGCTTCTTGAACTTCACCAGCGCCAGGTCCGGCTCGATGCCGGTGGTGTCGCAGTCCATCATCAGCCCGATGGTCCCCGTGGGGGCCAGCAGGCTGGCCTGGGCGTTGCGGTAGCCGTTCTTCTCGCCGAGCTTGAGGCACTCCGACCACTGGCGCGACGCCTCGCTGTGGATCTTCGCGTCCATGGAGCCGATCGTGCGCAGGTTGTCGTTGGCCGCCGCGTGCTTGCGCATGACGCGCTTGTGCGGCTCGGCGTTCCTGGCGTAACCGTCGTACGGGCCGACCACCCCGGCCAGCTCGGCGCTGCGGCGGTAGGAGACGCCGGTCATCAGCGACGTGATCGCCGCCGCCACGGCGCGGCCGCCGTCGGAGTCGTACGCGTGGCCCGTCGCCATGAGCAGCGCGCCGAGGTTGGCGTAGCCGATGCCGAGCTGCCGGTACGCCCGCGAGGTCTCGCCGATCTTCTCGGTCGGGAAGTCCGCGAACGTGATCGAGATGTCCATCGCGGTGATGATCAGCTCGGTCAGCTTGACGAAGTTGGCGACGTCGAAGGAGTTGTCGTCCTTCAGGAACTTCAGCAGGTTGATGCTGGCCAGGTTGCAGGAGGAGTTGTCCAGGTGGACGTACTCGGAGCACGGGTTGCTGGCCGTGATCCGCCCCGTCTCCGGGGTGGTGTGCCAGTCGTTGATCGTGTCGTCGTACTGCACGCCCGGGTCGGCGCACTCCCAGGCGGCCTTGGCCATCTTGCGGAAGAGCTCCTTGGCGTCCACCGTCTCGATGACCTCACCGGTCAGGCGGGCGCGCAGGCCGAACTCGCCGCCCTTCTCCACCGAGCGCATGAACTCGTCGGAGACGCGCACGGAGTTGTTGGCGTTCTGGTACTGGACGGAGACGATGTCCTTGCCGCCCAGGTCCATGTCGAAACCGGCGTCACGCAGCGCGCGGACCTTGTCCTCCTCGCGCGCCTTGGTCTCGATGAACTCCTCGATGTCGGGGTGGTCGACGTCGAGCACGACCATCTTCGCCGCCCGGCGGGTGGCGCCGCCCGACTTGATCGTCCCCGCCGACGCGTCCGCGCCGCGCATGAAGCTCACCGGGCCGCTGGCCGTGCCGCCGCTCGACAGCAGCTCCTTGGACGAGCGGATGCGGGACAGGTTGACCCCCGAACCCGAACCGCCCTTGAAGATCACACCCTCTTCCTTGTACCACTCGAGGATGGACTCCATCTGGTCGTCCACGGAGAGGATGAAACAGGCGCTCACCTGCTGGGGCGACTTGGTGCCCACGTTGAACCAGACCGGCGAGTTGAACGCGAACACCTGGTGCGCCAGGGCGTGCTTCAGCTCGTGATCGAAGATCTCGGCGTCCTCGTCGCTGGCGAAGTAGCCGTGCTCGATCCCCGTCTCGGTGTAGACGCCGACGACCCGGTCGATCAGCTGCTTCAGGCTCCACTCGCGCTGCGGGGTGCCCACGGCCCCGCGGAAGTACTTGGTCGTCACGATGTTGGCCGCATTGACCGACCAGAACGCGGGGAACTCGACGCCCCGCTGCTCAAAATTGACCGAGCCGTCGCGCCAGTTCGTCATGACGACGTCGCGGCGCTCCCACTGGATCTCGTCATACGGGTGCACGCCGGGCTTGGTGAAGATCCGCTTCATCTTCAGTCCCTTGCGCGGACGCTTGCCACCCCGCGCGACTGAACCGCTGGCCGTCTCCGTCATGACTCCCCCTTCTCCGCCTTCAACTGTGAGATCTCGGCCTCGAAGTCCGCCAGGCTCTCGAAACCGCGATACACCGATGCGAACCGCAGGTAGGCCACCTCGTCGAGGTCCCGCAACGGGCCCAGGATGGCCAGGCCCACCTCGTTGGAGGGGATCTCGGCCGCACCCTTGGCCCTGATGGCCTCCTCCACCCGCTGCCCGAGCTGCGCCAGCGAATCCTCGCTTACCGGCCTGCCCTGACACGCCCGCCGCACGCCCGCGACGACCTTGTCTCTCGAGAACGGCTCCGTCACTCCGCTGCGCTTGCTCACCATGAGCAGTACGGTCTCCTGCGTGGTGAACCGGCGCCCGCACTCGGGACAGGTGCGGCGACGCCTGATCGCCGCGCCGTCATCCGTGGAGCGACTGTCGATGACCCTGGTGTCAGGGTGGCGACAGAACGGACAGTGCACGCTTTCGCCCTCCTAGACCCGCGGCCACCACACGCGCGAAAACCGTCCTCACGGGACGCTCGCGCACGCCCCACGGCTGGCCATGGAGCGGTCACGGAAACACAAGGTGTGGTGAACTACATCGGTGTAACTACTAGATGTTGTGGTCCAACCGTAGAAGCGCGCGACCATGAACGCAAGTTGAGCGGCCCTGTCGGAGCGAAGTCGCTGATCAGCCCATCGTCACCGCCGGGATCCGGGCGTGTCGCTCCGGACGGCGATCTTTGCGCTGCTGGGGGCGTCACATGAGTTGCGGTCGGCCTCGCATGTGAACAAACCTCACAAAATTATCCGACGCCCCTGCGCCCACGAACACCACCCGCCCACCGGGCTCCTCCACCCGGACGGTCACCCCTGGGCACGGCGTCGCCTGAGACCAGAGGCAGGCACAAGCTCTCGTTCCCACCAGGGCGCGTGGATGTGCCGGCCGACCCCATGCCTCCCATGTCGCCCCACACCCAGCGCATCAGCCTGGGGGCGATGTGACGCCTGGACGGGCGAGTCCGCGTTCATCCCGGCCGTGGGCTGCGGGTGAGCGGGTCGGCGGACGTGCGGGTCGCGGGTGTGCGGGTCAGCGGGTGTGCGGGTGGGCGGGCGATCAGCGTAAGGCGGCGGTGTCGCCCGGGACGTAGAGCCGGGTGCCGGGCCGGATGAGCGAGTCGGACAGTCCGTTCAGGCGCTTGATCTCCTCCACGACCGGGCCGGGATCGTCCCCCTGGGCGAGCGCCTCGGCGACGTGCCAGAGCGTGTCGCCCTCGTGCACCTCCACCCACGGCAGGCCCGCGTGGCCGGTCACCACGACCCGGACCTCCGCGTGCCCGGCCGCGCGCGTGCCGAGCCAGAACCCGCCCAGCGACAGCAACGCCATCGCGACCACCACCACGACCCGCCCGCGCCGGGTCAACCGCAACGGCGGTGCGGACCGCCGACGCATCCGCGCCACCGCCCGCCGCTCACGCCATCTCGCCACCCGCCGACCCAACGGCCGACTGCTCCGCTTCCGGACGCCGCCGACACCACGCCGAGAGCGCCCCTCCCGCACGACGCGACCCTCAGCATCCCGGCCGCCACCGCGCACGACGCGACCCTCAGCATCCCGAGCGCCTCCCCGCACGACGCCTGCTTCCGCACCATCGGCGCCTCCCCGCGCCCCGGAAGCACCACCGCCCCGAGCACCCCGAGCAATACCTCCGCGCGCACCGGGACCGACTTGTCGCGCCGTCCCCGGCACGCCTCCCCGCATGCCCCCAGCACGACCTCTCTGGACGGCCGATCCACCATCCCGCGCACCGCCGGGCGCGCCTACCAGCGCATCCCCCGCCAAACCTCCCCGCATTCCCCCGGCGCGGGCTCCTTCCGCGCCTGAAACGCCTTCCCGTGCAGTCCCGGCCACGCGCCCCCGCGTGCCCGAACCGCCTTCCCTGGCACCCCCGGCCACGCCTCCCCGCGCGCCGACGACACCTTCGCGAGCATTCCGAAGATCCGGTGGAGGACCCTCGACACCACCACCCCTGGAACCGCCGACCCCCCGCCTACTCGCCGTCGCCCTTGCCCCAGAACCGCCCAGCCCGCCCCCCTTCGCGGCTGTCCGCGGCCGCGCGTTCGCGGCAGGTGGTCGTACCACCCCTCGATCGTTCATCCCCATCCCCCGATCCACATCGGCACCACCCCCCGGGCGCCGCGGCCTCCCGTCCGCGCCGGACCTCCGGCCAGGCACCGTCTCGCCACCGCCGTCCGCACGGGCTTCCCCCTTGCCCGGCGATACGGTGACGGCCGCGTCGGCGCCGGAGCGCGGTGGCGGGACCAATCGCAAATGGGGCCTTCCCCCGCGACTCGTACGGGGCCCCAACCTCTTCCCGGAATTGCCGCTGAAACCGGCCTCCGTCCGCGTATCGTCTCCTCGATCGTTACTCTGCGTGGCATCGGCGATGAGCGTGAGTCGTTTGGCGTCTTGGCTGGTCGTGTCCGCATTTGTGGGTGTTCGCATGATTGACCTCCTGCCGTGCGGCCTGAGGGAAAGGCCAAATAAAGATCAGCAAATCGAACACGGTGTCGATCGAACTCCCGTACGATGTTGTACACCACACTGGCGACAATTTCGAGGAAGACTCGAACAATTGTTTGAAGATGATCTTCAACCGAGATACGGTCGCTGTGTGCGACATCAGGACCACGGACCGGGAGGTTCGCCGGTGAGGCGGCCCGCCGGGCGAGGAGGAAAGCATGAGTGAGCGGGATGGCGCAAACGGGGTCAGCGACCTCGCGGTGCGCCGGCGCGATTCTCTGGGCCTGACGCCCAGGCAGCGCAAGATCCTCGAAGTCATTCGCGACTCAGTGCAACAGCGCGGCTATCCGCCCTCCATGCGCGAGATCGGCGAGGCGGTTCAGCTGACCAGCACGTCGAGCGTGTCGCACCAGTTGACGGCGCTGCAGCGTAAGGGCTATTTGCGACGCGACCCGCACCGGCCGCGCGCGCTCGAGGTGCGCCTCCCGGGTGAGCCCGTGCTGTGGGTCGACCCCGACGCCACCAACGAGGAGCCGACGATCAGCCGCCCCACGGCGGCTTACGTCCCGCTTGTCGGCCGCATCGCCGCCGGTGGTCCGATCCTGGCCGAGGAGAGCGTCGAAGACGTCTTCGCACTGCCCAAGCAGCTTGTCGGCGAGGGCACGCTGTTCCTGTTGCAGGTCGCTGGTGACTCGATGATCGAGGCCGCCATCGCCGACGGCGACTGGGTGGTCGTACGCCAGCAGCCCGTGGCGGAGAGCGGCGACATCGTGGCCGCCATGATCGAGGGCGAGGCCACCGTCAAGACCTTCAAGCGCAAGGACGGTCACGTCTGGCTCGTTCCGCACAACTCCAACTACGAGCCCATCCCCGGCGACGAGGCCAGCGTCCTGGGCAAGGTCGTAGCGGTCCTGCGCCGGTTGTAACGGACCAGGGCTTGTAGGGGCCTCGGCGCGCGTCATCTCACACGCGCCGTGTTCCGGCGCGCGCCGAACACACCTCCCGCGGGGGACGCCCTCGCGGGCATCACCATGTCGCCACCCGACATCCCCCGTGACGTCAGCCCATGGGCACACTGAGACGTCGGCCTTGGCGTCTCACAGAGCCGTTTCACCGCGCCCGCCGACCGGCTGAGGAGCACGTCGCCGGCCCCTGCCCATTCCTCCCGCTCCGCCACAGCAGGGCCCGGCGCAGGCCGCACCGCGGGTCGCTCAGTCCACTGGCATCCCTTGTCGCCCCGCGTCGTTCATCCCGCTTACATCCCTTTGCGCCCCGCGGGTCGCTCAGTCCACTGCCATCCCTTGCCGCTCCGCGAGTCGTTCATCCCGCTGACATCCCTTGCCGCCCCGACAAGGCGTGGTGCGCGCATTCGGTCCCGGGCCCGAGCCGCCGTCAACGCCGGCCGGCCCGAGTCGCAGCCCGCGTGCAGCCCTACCGGGCGGCGTACAACTCGTGCGCGGCCGTGATCGCCTGATCGGCGAAGCCCAGCACGTCGCGCCTGCGCTCGAACGGAGAGCCGTACATGGAGGTCCTGGGCGTGCCGAAGTGGTCGCCCAGCCCGCTCACCGCGCTCGCGACGGTCGGCAGCGCGGTGTCTGCCTCGCGCAGGCGCAACGCCTCGTTCACCACACGGTGCCAGCGCTCCGGGAACGCCTCCAGCGCGTGCCGCCCGGCCCCCGCCTTGGAGGTGATCTCGCCGGTCGCCAGCGTGTAGTGCAGCCGGGCGACGCCCGTGACGATCCACACGGTGCCGTAGTTGCCCAGGCTGGCCAGACCCCAGGGCGCGGCCAGTCGGGAGGCCCGGGTCACCAGGCGTCGCCAGTAGCGGTCGAGGTTGTCGTCCGTCCAGGCGGCCAGCGCGGCTGGATCGTGCCAGAGCTCCAGCTCGTCCGGCTTGGGTCCGCGGCAGGTCAGGCCGTGCCTGGCCAGCGTGTGCCAGGTGACCGGATTGAGGTAGCCCCGGGGGTGCAGCTTCCCGCCGTGCGCCCTGGGGCGCGGCCCCAGCCCGGAGGGGTCCAGGCGGAGGTCGTCCCAGGTGAGGTAGCAGCCCTCGAACGGGTACGCGCCCAGCCGGGTGTGAATGCGTTCGAGCACCTCGAACGGCGGCTCGGCGGCCGTCACCGCGACGAAGTCCACGTCGCTCGTGTCGGGCCGGTAGTCGCCCAGGGCCGCCGAGCCCTCCAGATAGAGACCCTCCACCAGCCCGGGAGCCTCCGCGTCGGCCACCGACAGGTAGGTCTCGACAATGGCATCGATCTTGGGGTAGGGCGTCATGGCCGCCCAGCCTGCCACACGGGGGGTCGCCGCCTCATCACATTCAACAATCCTAGAATTGCCGGGTGAGTGAGGCATATACCCCTGAAGACCTCAAGGCAACACACGACGGGATCAAGTGGGCAGAAGTCGCGCCGGGCGTCATCCCCGCCTGGGTGGCCGACATGGACCTGTCCACCGCGCCCGAGGTGATCGAGGCCCTCCAACAGCGGGCCTCCGGAGACCTCGGCTATCCCACCTGGCTGGACCAGCCCACGGCCGGACCGCTGGCGGAGGCGTTCGCCGAACGCATGACGAACCGGTACGGCTGGGCGGCCGACCCCTCGCTCGTGCGCTCGTTCAACGACGTCAACCAGGCGCTCCAGGTCTTCCTCCAGATCTGGACCCGGCCTGGCGACGGCGTCGCCCTGCACACTCCGGCCTACCACCCGTTCCTGACGACGCTGGACGTCATGGATCGCCCCCTTCACCCCATCCAGTTCGAGTCCGACGGGGACTCGTGGCGTTTCGAGGTGCCCGATCTCTCGGGCTGCCGGGTGCTCCTCCTCGTCAACCCGCACAACCCGACCGGACGCGTCTTCACCCGCGAGGAGCTGAACGCGCTGGCCGAGCAGGTCGAACGCCACGACCTGCTGGTCCTCTCGGACGAGATCCACGCGGATCTCACCTACGAGCCGCACCGGCACATCCCGTTCGCCACGATCCTCCCCGACCGCACTGTCACGCTGACGTCCGCGACGAAGGCGTTCAACCTGGGCGGCATCCGCTGCTCGGTCGCCCACGTGGGACACGCGGGTGTCCGCAAGGCCCTGGAGGCGCAGCCGCCCTTCCTGTACGGCTCGGCGAACCTGTTCGGCGTGGAGGCCACGGTGGCGGCGTGGCGGCGCGGAGACGCCTGGCTGGAGTCCACCCGTGCCCTCCTCGACCGCAACCGCCACACGATCGCCTCCCGTCTGCCCTCGACCGTCGACTACCGGCTTCCGGAGGCGACGTACCTGGCGTGGCTGCACGTAGGCCGGCCGGGGATGGCGGAGGTGTACGAGCGGGAGGCCAAGGTGCGCCTGAACGACGGCTCGATCTTCGGGCCCGGCGGTGATGGGCACGTACGCCTGAACTTCGCCACGACGGAGCCGATCCTCAGCGAGATCCTCGACCGCCTGGCTCGCGTGCTCTGACCCCGGCTCCCCTGGCACCGCATGCACGCACACACGACCCGCCCGCGATGGCAAGCGCACCATCGCGGGCGGACGCCTGGGCAGTCCGAGCGGCAGGACAGCCCGGCCCCGAACCGAGACGGCCCGGCCCGAGCGGCCAGGGCTGGACCGGCCCGCCGGGGTCAGGGAAGGGGCGGGAGGTCGGGCGGGGTGGCGGCGGGGTGCTCCTCCAAGGCGGCCAGTGCCAGCTCGACCGCCTTGTCCAGCTGCGGATCCCGCCCCGCCACCCGGTCCTGCGGCGTGATCACCACCTCGATGTCCGGCTCCACGCCGTAGTTCTCCACCCCCCAGCCCTGGCCCTCGATCCAGAACGAGTAACGGGGCTGCGTGACCCGGGTCCCGTCCACCAGCGAGTACCGCGAGTCGATCCCGACCACCCCGCCCCACGTACGCGTCCCCACCAGCGGCCCGATCTGGCGGACCTTGATCCCGGCACTGACGATGTCCCCGTCCGAGCCCGCGAACTCGTCGGTGACCGTCACGATCGGCCCTCGGGGCGAGTCCGCCGGGTACCGCATCGGCTCGTACCCGCGCGCCCGCGACCAGGCCGTGACCTTGCGCGACAGCTTCTCCAGCACGAGCTCCGACAGGTGCCCGCCGCCGTTCGCCCGCACGTCCACGACCAGCCCGTCGTAGGCCATCTCGGTACGCAGGTCCCGGTGGAACTGCGCCCACCCCCACGGCGCCATGTCGGGCACGTGCAGGTACCCGAGCTTGCCGCCGGAAGCCTCCCTGACCAGGGCGCGGCGGCTCTCCACCCAGTCGTGGTAACGCAGCTGGGTCTCGTCCGTGATCGGGGTGACCACGACGCGGCGCGTGTCCCCGCCGGAGGCGGGTCGCACGGTCAGCTCGACGGGCTGGCCGGCCGTGCCCGCCAGGAGGGCGAGCGGGCCGCGTACCGGATCCACCGGGCGCCCGCCCACTGCGACGATCGCGTCGCCGGGACGGACGGCCACTCCGGGCGCGAGCAGCGGCGAGCGGGCGGCGTGGTCGGAGGACTCGCCCGGCAGGATGCGGGTGACCCGCCACACCCCGTCGCCGTCCCTGGACAGGTCCGCGCCGAGCAGGCCCTGGCGGCGTCGGGGGTCGTAGCCGCCGCCGTTGTTGTACGCGTAGGCGTGCGAGGTGGCCAGCTCGCCCTGCGTCTCCCAGAGCAGGTCGATCAGCTCCGAGTGCGCGCCGATGCGCTCCACCAGGGGCTCGTAGCGGTCGAGCACGCCCTGCCAGTCGATGCCGTTCATGTCCTCGCGCCAGAAGTGGTCGCGCATGAGACGGCCCGCCTCACGGAAGCCCTGCCGCCACTCGGCGACCGGGTCGATCTGGACGGTGATCCGGTCGAGGTCGATGCCGACCACCTCGTCGCCCTCGGTGGCGGCGCGGGTCTGCAGGCCGTTCTTGCCGTTGGTGACGAGCCGGCCGCCGTCCCCGCTCACCTCGAACGAGCGCACCTCCCTGCCCAGCTCGGCCTTGGCGCGCTTCTTGAGGTCATAACGCTCCAGCACGCTCTCGCCGGCGGACTCGGTGCCGTCGCCGAGCTGACCGGCGAGGGGGTGGCGCAGCCAGAGCAGGGCGTCCTTGGTGGTACGCAGGTTGCCGTAGCGGCCGGCGGCCACCGGCACCGGCACCACGCGCGAGGAGAGCCCATCGGGATCGACCTCGGTCCTGGGCGGCTCGTCGTCCTTCTTGTCGTCCTTGCCCGGCTTGTCGTCCTCGCCGTTGAACCCGCGCCCCTGCAGCGAGGGGTCGAAGGGCGACGGCGTGGTGGCCTTGAGAGGCACGATGTACGGCTTGCACCCGACGGGGAACGACAGATCGAAGACGTGCGCGTCGTAAACCGGATCGAACGTCCGCACCGACAGGAACGCCAGATGCTTCCCGTCCTTGGTGAACACCGGGTCGTAGTCGGCGAACCGCACCGGCGTCACGTCGATCACCGAGGTCCCGTCGACCCGGCCCATCCTGATCTGCGACAGCGGCTCGTCATGCGGATGCACCCAGGCCAGCCACGCCGAGTCCGGCGAGAACGTCAGCCCGCTGACGTCCCCCTGCGTGGTCCGGTCGAGCTCCCGGGTGTCCCCCGACTCGAGGTCGACCACCAGCAGGCGCCCGTCGTGCGTGGCGACCGCCACGTGCTTGCCGTCGGGCGCGGCCTCGAGCTGGAGCACGCGCCCGAGCTGCCCGGCGGCCAGCGTCCTGATCTCGCCGCCCGGCGCGCCGATCTCCAGCCCGTCCTCCCCGCTGGCGTCCGACACCCACACGGCGCGCCCGTCGGCGTCGATGGCGCGCGGCAGGCGTACCCGGACGCCCGGCTCCGCCCGCAGCGCGCCCACGGGCCCGTCGCGGTGGGTCACCCAGTGCGCGGTCCCGCGGATCTCCACGGCGCTGGCCCGCCCGGTCGCGTCCGGCGAGAACGAGCCGACCCGCAGCGGCGCGGGGCGCCTGGCCCGTCCCGGTCGCGGCCCGCCCAGCCGCACATCCAGCCGGTACGGCTCCGCGTCCAGGCTCTCCAGCAGCCACAGGTCACCGGCGTGGCTGTAGACGACCCGCTCACCGTCGCTCGCGGCGTGACGGGCGTAGAACTCCTCATGGGAGCTGTGCCGGCGCAGGTCGGAGCCGTCGGGCAGGGCGGAGTAGACGTTCCCGACACCGTCGATGTCGGCCAGGAAGACGATCCGGTCCCCCACCCAGCTGACCGACCAGTACTGCGCCGTGCTGTCGGCGAACAGCCGGGTGAACTCGCCGTCGCCCTCGGTGTCGACCCAGATCTTGCCGGCCGTGCCGCCCCTGTACCGCTTCCACTGGGACGGCTCGCGCCACAGCGCCGACACGGTGGCCACCCGCGCGCCGTCCACGGCCACGTCGCTGACCCACCCGTACGGCAGGCGCGTGGCCGGTCCCCCGTCGAGCGGCACCGCGTACGCCCAGTTCCTGCTGCGCTCGCTCTCCCCGGCGGAGGTGATCGCGATGACGTCGCCCTCGGCCGTCCACCCGCGCACGCCGGTCGTGGCGCTCCCCCAGTAGGTCAGCCGATCGCCCTCAGGGCCGTCGATCTCCGCCGCGAACACCTCGGGCGCGCCCTCCTTGCCGCTCGTCCAGGCGATGCGGGCGCCGTCGGGCGAGAACCTGGGGTGCGACACCGGTGCCCGGTCGGCGGTGAACCGCCAGGCCCTGCCTCCGGACAGGGGAGCCAGCCAGATATCGTCGTCGGCGACGAAGGTCACCACGTCGCCGTGCACATGCGGGTATCTCAGGTATGCGCCATTTGTCACAGGTGCACACTAATGCCCGCCCGCCAAGGTCAGCCCAAGAATTGTCCCCCGGGCGGCCCTGCCACGTCCCGTGAACGGCCAAGTGCGGGATGCGCCGGAAATGTACGGGAAGGGCAAGAACTATGAAGCTTCTCGCCCGTACACACCAGTTCCCGGCACGCCTGGCGGCCGGGGCCGTCATCCTGAACTCCGGACTCGGCAAGGTCGACGCCGACGAGCAGACCGCGGCGGGCCTGCACGGCATGGCCTCGGGCACCTACCCGTTCCTGCGCGACATGGACCCGGTGGCCTTCGCCAAGCTGCTCTCCAGGAGCGAGATCGCGCTCGGGACGGCGCTGCTGGCCCCCTTCGTGCCGTCGCTGCTGGCGGGGGCCGCACTGACGGGGTTCGCGGCAGGGCTGCTCGGGCTGTATCTCAAGACGCCGGGGATGCGGCGGGAGGGCAGCCTGCGCCCGTCCGAGCAGGGCATCGCGCTGGTGAAGGACGTCTGGCTGCTGGGAATCGGCCTCTCGCTGGTGGTCGAGGAGCTCATCGACCGATGATCTCCGGTCCGCCACCACTAAGGCGGACAAACACGGGTAGCCCGGGACGCATGGTACAAATCGGCTACACCTTGATGTCCGAACAGACTCCGGCACGGGAGCTGGTCGACTACGCCGCGACGGCCGAGCGGATCGGTTTCGACTACGCGGTCATCTCCGACCACTACTTCCCGTGGGTCGAGGAGATGGGGCACTCGCCGTACTGCTGGTCGGTGCTCGGCGCCGCGGCCCAGGTCACCGAGCGGCTGCCGCTCATGACGTACGTGACCTGCCCGATCATGCGTTACCACCCGGCCGTCGTGGCGCAGAAGGCGGCCACGATGGGCGTGCTCAGCGAGGGCAGGTTCACGCTGGGCCTCGGCGCGGGCGAGAACCTCAACGAGCACGTCGTCGGCGAGGGATGGCCGCCGGTGGACACCAGGCACCGGATGTTCGCCGAGGCGGTCCAGATCATCAAGGAGCTGTTCAGCGGCGACTACGTCACCTACCAGGGCGAGTTCTACGACGTGGACTCGGCCAAGCTCTACGACCTGCCCGACCGGCCGGTCCCGCTCGCCATCGCCGCCTCGGGCGGCCAGTCCGCGGAGATCGCGGCCGAGTACGGCGACATGCTGGTGGTCAACGATCCGATGGCGGACGTGGTCAAGCAGTTCAACGCCGCGGGCGGGCAGGGCAAGCCGGTCTACGGGCAGCTGGCCCTCGCGTACGACACCGATGCCGAGGCCGCCAAGCAGCGGGCCCACAAGCTCTGGCGGTGGGCAGCGTGCGGCGGCTGGAAGGTCATGGCCGAGCTGCCGGGGCCGGTGAACTTCGCCGCCGCCGCCGGCACGGTGCGCCCGGAGGACGTGGCCGAGAGCGTGCCGTGCGGCAGCGACGTGAACGCGGTCGTGGAGGGCGTCAGGAAGTACGCCGACGCGGGCTACACGCACGTGGCGCTCGTCCAGGTCGGGCACGACCAGCAGGAGCCGTTCTTCGACTGGGCGGAGAAGGAACTCCTCCCGGCCCTCCGCAGCCTCTGACCGCCCCCGTGAACGCGCCGCGCGTGGCGGCTGAAGGCCGGTCACGTCCCGGGCACTCGCCCGGGACGGTGCGGGACTCAGATGGTCACGGGACGATGTTGACCAGCTTGGGAGCCCTGACGATCACCTTGCGGGGGCTGTTCGTCAGGTAGGGCGCCACCTTCTCCGAGGCCAGGGCCAGCTCCCGCAGCGCTTCCTCGCTGATGTCAGGCGAGACCTCCAGCCGGTCGCGCACCTTGCCCGCCACCTGCACGACGCAGGTGACCGACTCCTGCACCAGCAGCTCCGGCACGGCGGAAGGCCAGCCGGCGAAGGCGACGGGGCCGGTGCGGCCCAGCCGCTCCCAGCCCTCCTCGGCGGTGTACGGGGTCACCAGCGACAGCATGATCGCCAGCGTCTCCGCGGCCTCGCGCACGGCCGGGTCGCCGGCGCCGGGACCGGAGTCGATGGCCTTGCGGGCGGCGGAGGTCAGCTCCATCATGCGCGCCACCGCGACGTTGAAGCGGTAGGACTCGACCAGCTTGGTGACCTCGTCGATCGTGCGGTGCGTGACCTTGCGCAGCTCCACGTCGCCGGTCTCGAACGGCACGCCGGGCGCGGAGGACACCTCCGACATGACGCGCAGCGCGCGGGCCAGGAACTTCTGCGACGCGGCCGGCGAGACGTCGGCCCAGTCGATGTCGTCCTCGGGCGGCCCGGCGAAGATCATGGTCAGGCGTACGGCGTCGACGCCGAAGTCGTCGATCTGCTGGCCCAGGTCCACGCCGTTGCCCAGGGACTTGGACATGGCCTTGCCGCCGTTGATCACCTGGCCCTGGTTCAGCATGCGCCTGAACGGCTCGGTGAAGTCGACCATGCCCATGTCGTGCAGGACCTTGGTGAAGAACCGCGAGTACAGCAGGTGCAGCACCGCGTGCTCGATGCCGCCGACGTACTGGTCGATCGGGCCCCACTTGCGCACCTGCTCGACGTCGAACGGGCCGTCGGTGTAGCCGGGCGAGCAGTAACGCAGGTAGTACCACGACGAGTCGACGAACGTGTCCATCGTGTCGGTGTCGCGCTTGGCCGCGCCGCCGCACTTGGGGCACTCGACGTTGACCCACTCGGTGGCGCTGGCCAGCGGGGAGACGCCCTTGGGCGCCAGCGCCTCGCCGCGCATGTCGGGCAGCGTGACCGGCAGCTGGTCGTCGGGGACGGGCACCTCGCCGCAGTCGCCGCAGTGGATGATCGGGATCGGCGTGCCCCAGAACCGCTGGCGGGACAGCAGCCAGTCGCGCAGCCGGAAGTTGACCGCGCGCGTGCCCCTGCCATCGCGCTCCAGGATCTCGATGATCTTGGAGATGGCCTCGGCCTTGGTCAGGCCGTCCAGCGGCCCGGAGTTGACCAGCGTGCCCTCGCCCGGCGTGGCCTCGCCGGTCTCGCCCGGGTCGGCCAGGCCGGTGTGCACGACCACCTTCACCGGCAGCTCGAACTTCAGCGCGAAGTCCAGGTCGCGCTGGTCGTGGGCGGGCACGGCCATGATGGCGCCGTGGCCGTAGTCGGACAGCACGTAGTCGGCCGCCCAGACCGGGATGCGCTCGCCGTTGACCGGGTTGATCGCGTAGCGGCCCAGGAAGACGCCGGTCTTCTCCTTGTCGGTGGACAGCCGCTCGATGTCGCTCAGCTTGGCGACCTCGGCGCGATAGGCCTCGAAGGCGGGACGCTGCTCGTCGGTGACGATCTCGTCGGCCAGCTTGGCGTCCACGGCGACCACGAAGAACGTGGCGCCGAACAGCGTGTCGGGCCGCGTGGTGTAGACGTGCACCGGCTCGTCGCGGCCCTCGATCTCGAACAGCACGTCGGCGCCCTCGGAGCGGCCGATCCAGTTGCGCTGCATGGTCAGCAGCCGCTCGGACCAGCCCTCGTTCAGCTGGTCCATGTCGTCCAGCAGGCGCTGCGCGTAGTCAGTGATCTTGAAGTACCACTGCGTCAGCTCGCGTCGGATGACGTCGGCGCCGCAGCGCTCGCACTTGCCCGCCACGACCTGCTCGTTGGCCAGCACGGTCTGGTCGTTGGGGCACCAGTTGACCAGGCCGCCCTTGCGGTAGGCCAGGCCGCGCTCGAAGAACCGGTTGAACAGCCACTGGTTCCACCGGTAGTAGTCGGGGTCGCTGGTGTGCAGGCGGCGCGACCAGTCGAAGGAGATGCCGTAGCGCTTGAACGAGGTGACCTGCGTCTCGATGTTGGCGTAGGTCCACTCGGCCGGGTGGGCGTTCCGCTTGATCGCGGCGTTCTCCGCGGGCAGGCCGAAGGAGTCCCAGCCGATCGGGTGCAGGACGTTGTAGCCCTTCTGGAACCAGTAACGCGCGACGACGTCGCCGATGGCGAACACCTCGCCATGACCCATGTGCAGGTCGCCCGACGGATAGGGGAACATGTCGAGCATGTAGCGACGCTCGCGCGGGTCCGCCGGGTCCTCGTTCGCCCGGTAGGGTTCCTGCTCCTCCCATCGCTGCTGCCACTTGGCCTGCAGCGCCTGCGGATCGTACTCACTCACGGCTACTGTCCTTCTGGCTTGATTCGGACCCATAAGAAAACCCCCCGTGGACACAACGAGGGGTAGCCGCGACGGCGGGAATCTTCAGGGCCGTCGCGGCCCGCTAAGAAGCAGGGTCGCGGAACGCACGTGTCAAGCGTAGCGCACGTCTTCGGCTGAATGCAGATACTCGTGGGGGGTCTGCAGGCACAATGGGTCCTTCAGGTCCAGTGAGACCTGAAGGTGATGTATCCGTTGTGACCCATTCGTCCCAGAAGAATACCCTTGTCACCATGGTGTACCCAGCTGAGCCCGATCGACCGGAGGTAGGCCTGCCCATGCAGGACCCGCCTACGGATCCTCATGGCTTCGCTGGTTTGGCTGCGGGATCACCTGCATCTCCTGGAAAATCCCATGAGATCATGCCTGGTACGTCAAATCCGGATATAACGGGTTATCCGGACAGAACCTCGGGAGGGGCGGCAGCAATGGCAGCGGAGAATTCCGGACCCCACCTGCCACCGTCCTGGCCAGAGGCGCCTCGTCGCGACGCATCCGGCTCCCCGGCCTCGGAGGTCCCCATGTCATGGCCCGAGGCCCCGCGCCCCGCCCACCAGGACCCGTCGTGGCCGGAGCCGCCGCGCAACGACGACGCCTGGCCCGAGCCGCCGCGCCACTCCCGCCCCGAGCCCGCCCGCCACGAGGCGTCGGGCCCCTCGTCGTGGCCCGATCTTCCCCCGGCCGCCTCCTCCTGGCCGGACCCGTCCCCGCAGAGCGCCTCCGCCCCGTCCTCGTGGGACGCTCGGAGCGCTTCCGGCCCGTCCTCATGGGACGCGCCGCCGCCGGGCAGCACCGAGCCGTCCTTGTGGCCGGACATGCCGCCGCAGGGCGGCACCGGGCCGTCCTCCCCGCTGGACACGCCGTCACAGAAGGGCAACGGGCCGCAGCAGGGCAACCGGCCGTCGTCCTGGCAGGACGCGCCGCCGCAGGACAGCCTCGGGACGCCGGCCTGGCCCGAGGCGCCGCGCCGGGACGCGGGCCTGCCGGAGGCGCCGCGCCGGGACGCGGGCCCGCCGGACATGCCGACGTCGTGGCCGGGGTCGTCCCCGCAGGACGTCCCCACCTCCTGGCCCCAGGCGTCGGGCCCCTCCTCGTGGCCGGACGCGCCGCCGCAGGGCGCCGCCGAGCCCGCCGCCCGAGCCGGCGACCGCCCTCCGGTCCCGGATCCGGTCCCGGCGTGGGCGCAGCCGCCGGCCCCGTCCTCCGACTCCTGGTCGAACCTCTCCTCCCCCGCCCCCTGGCCGCCCGCCGAGCGGAACGCCGCCGACGCGCCGGAGGAGCGCACGGCGATGTACCAGATCGACGACCTGCCTCAGGGAGCGCACGCGCCGCCCCAGGGCCACCCCGCCGAGGACCGGACGGTCACGTACGCCCAGCACTCAGAGAACCTGCTCAACGACCGGGCCGCCCCCATCATGGACTCATCGAACTCCAGCACCACGCCCCCCACCGAGGACCAGAGCGGCCCCCGCCCCGGCTCCAACCTGAGCCGCGACCCCTCGGACCCCGACCGCCCGTTCGTGACCGCCGGCCAGATCAGCGGCTCCCGCACCCCGCCTCCCGAACGCCAGCAGGAGCTCTGGAACACCGTCTTCGGCGACGACTACCAGGCCATGGGCGAGCAGGACTCCCTGGACGAGAGTCAGGGCAAGCCCATCTGGATCTACGCACTCGGCGGGTCCGTGGGGATCGCCCTGGTGGCCGCACTGCTGTGGGCGTTCCTGGCGGGCCCGCTGGCCAGCGACGAGCCCGCGTCCAACGCCGTGGCGGAGGCTCCCACGAGCTCGCCGAAGCCCTCCACCACCAGGTCCTCGACCTCGATCGGCGCGCTGCCGAAGTTCTCCGGCAAGGCCGCACCGGTGATCGGCCGGGTGCCCGACGCGGGGGCCGGCGTCTCGCTGCCGCGCCTGGGCGGCACCTGGCGGCTGGACCAGCGCGCCACGGTCAAGACCACGTACGGCTACGACACCCGCCAGTACGTCCAGGTCGCGCCGGAGAAGTACGCCCAAGTCATGTCGGGTCCGCTGGCGCAGAAGCTGGCCTCGTACTACGAGAAGGACAACCTGGAGCCGGTCATCAGGCAGGTGGTGCTGGATGCCCGCAAGCGCTTCTTCCCCACCGGCAACAAGGTCAAGAAGATCGCCCAGCAGCCCATCAAGGTGGGCAACTCGACGGGACGCCTGATCGCGTACTCGCTGACGTCGCCGACCGAGGAGGCGACGATCGTGACGATGGCCGTCAACACCGGCGGCAACGTCCCGGCCATCGTCTACATGTCGATCCCGTCGGACAGCAAGCAGCTCATGCCCGACATCCACACGGTGAAGAACCAGCTGAGGCTCGGCACCCAGGGCTAGAAGACGCACTCCATGTGCTTGATCCCGTTGATGAACATGGAGTGCAGCCGGTCGGGCCTGCCGCCCTCGATGCCCGGGACGCGGCGCAGCAGCTCGCGGAACATCACCGTGATCTCCCGCCTGGCCAGGTGCGCGCCGAGGCAGAAGTGCGGGCCCGGGCCGCCGAAGCCGACGTGCGGGTTGGGGTCGCGGGTGATGTCGAAGCGGTACGGGTCGGCGAAGACGGCCTCGTCCCTGTTCGCCGCCCAGTAGAACAGGACCGCCTTCTCGCCCTTGCGGTAGAGGTGCCCGTTCATCTCGTGGTCCCTGGTGAGTTTGCGGCGCATGAAGTTCACCGGGGAGGCGAGCCGGACGATCTCCTCCACGGCCCCGGGCGCGTGCCCGTCGATGTCCTCCAGCCAGAGCGCGCGCTGGTCGGGGTTCTTGGTGAGCAGGCGCAGTCCGTACGAGATGGCGTTCCTGGTGGTCTCGTTGCCCGCCACCACCAGCAGGATGAAGAACGACCCCAGCTCCTGCATCGTCAGCCGCTCGCCGTCGATGTTGGCGTTGACCAGGGAGGACGTCAGGTCGCTCGTGGGGTGGTCGGCGCGGTGGGCGGCGAGGTCCTGGACGAGCTGCTGCAGCTCCATGCCGGCGTTGAGCAGGCGCTCGGCGAGCTGCTCGAGATCGGCGCCGCCGTATTCGGGGTCGAAGCCGCCGAGGATGATGTTCGAATGGTCGAAGACGAACTGGTAGTCCTGCTCGGGGATGCCCATCATGTCGCAGATGATCTTCAGCGGGAGCCGGGCGGCCACCTCGGTCACAAAGTCGCAGCCGGGCCCCTTGTCCAGGAGGTCGTCCACGATGGCGGCCGCGGCCGCGTCCACGTCCGACTCGAACTGCTTGATCATCTTGGGGGTGAACGCGCGTGAGACGATCCTGCGCAGCCTCGCGTGGCGTGGATCGTCCATGTTGATCATCGAGCCGAAGTACTCGGCGAACTCGGCCGGCATGTCGGGCACGTTCGTCGCGCCGCCGTCACCCGAACAGAAGATCTCGGGAGTGCGGCTGGCCTCGAGGATGTCGGCGTGCTTGACCAGCGCGTGGTAGCCGGGGCCCCTGGGCGCGAAGTCGATCTCCATCTCCTGGAAGAAGACCGGGGCCTCCAAGGAGCGCAGGCGCTCGAACGCCGCCTCGCGCTCTCTCATGGGCCTGGCCCAGAAGTCGCGGTCCGACAGGTCGAAGTCGAGAACGCCCATGAGGCCATCATTCGAAAAGCAGCCACTTACGTCAATGGGTAGGACGTACACCGTACGTACTTATGGCCTCCACTCCGTGGAGGCGGGCTCGGTCGCTGGATAGCCGCCGCCTTCCCTCGTCGCTCTGGTCGCTACGCTCCCGACGCTCCTCAGTCCAGGCGGCGGCGCTCCCTCGCGGGGGAAAACCTGTGGCCCCCACCGGGGGGCCGGCCCTAGGGTGACGCGCGTGACGTTCTTCTACCGACGTTAGCGATCCGCCGGCGGGTCGCGGAGCACCCCACCGCCGGCGATGCGGGACGGCTGAGCAAGCGCCGTCCCGGGTCGCGACGTGGGAGAAGGACAGTTGCATACGTTTGCTGTGGCCAGGGCCGTGCATGGCATCGAGCCCCTGGTGGCCACGGAGATTCGACGTTCCCGGCTGGGCGTGGTGCGTGGGGTGCGCCATCGCGAGGTCTGGTTCGAGGCCTTGCCGGGGGCCGACCTGATGAGCCTGCGGACGGCGGACGACCTGCTGCTCGCCGCCGCCGTGGTGGACGGGATCGGCCACGACCGCTCCGCGCTGCGCCGGCTGGCGCGCGCGGCTCGCGCCATGAATGTGGACGTGGACGGGTTCGCGCACGCCGCGAGTGCGGTGGAGGTGTCTGCCTCCTTCGTCGGGCGCCGTAACTACACCCGCTTCGAGATCGAGGACGCGGTGGGGGCCGAGCTGGCGCGGCCGTTGCGGCTGCCGTACCACTCCAGGAAGGACGGAGCACGGCCGCCTCGAGACGCCATGTCGTGGCGGGTCACCATCGAGGGCGACCAGGCGCTCATCGCGCTGAGGCCGGCGGCGCGGCCGCTGCACCGGCGGGCGTACAAGACGGCCTCGATCCGGGGCACGCTGCACCCGCCGGTGGCCGCGGCCATGGCGGCGCTGGCCCGTCTCGAGGATGCCGGGACGGTGCTCGACCCGTGCTGCGGGGCGGGCACCACGCTGATCGAGGCCCACGCGCTGGCGCCCGGCGCGCGCCTGCTGGGCTTCGACCACGACCCCGCCGCCCTCCACGCGGCGACCTCCAACGCCCGGACCGCCGCCCTCCAGGCGGCGACCTCCAACGCCCGCACCGCCGCCCCTCATCCGCAAGCCACCGGCATCGCGCCGCCCTTGAGCGACGCCGTCCGCCTGCCGCACGATGCCCCGCTCGAGCCGCCCCCTGCCGGATGCACGCCCTGCGGCGCCGCTTGCCTCCCCGGCGAGTGCGCGGCGCACCCGCCGGGCAACGTCGAGCGGCGCTCGCGCTTCCACAACGCGCACAGCAACGCGCACGGAGACCCGCACAGAGCGGAAGGCCCGGCGTTGTCCGCGCCGGCCGACACGGAGGGCGGCTCACCGTTCCCGCGGGCCGACGCCGGAGGCGCGGCGTTGTCCGCATGGGCCGGCGCGGAGGGCGACTCGCGGATCGGCGCGGAAGGCCGAGTGTCGTTCGCGTGGGCCGTGGCGGATGCCGGGCGGATTCCTATGGCCGGAGGGGGCGCGGATCGGGTGCTGGTGAACCCGCCCTGGGGGCGCCAGGTGCCGCCGCGTGGGCTGCTGGCACGGGACCTCGGCCCGCTGTGGCGGGAGGTCCGGCGGGTGCTGGCCGACGACGGGGTGGCCGTGGCGCTGGTGCACGACGAGATCCCGCCCGGGTTCGCGGTGGAGGAGGCGGTGCGGGTCAGCCTGTCTGGGCAGCACCCCGTCATCGCGGTCCTCAGGAAAGCGAGGAGGTGACCGGCGACGACACCCCTCAGAAGGTGAACCCCGTCGGCCGGACCTGCGTCATCTCGGCTGCGGACGGGGCGCCCAGCCAGTCCAGGATGAGGCGGTTGACCTCGGCCGGGCGCTCCAGATGGAGGAAGTGCCCGGCACCCGCCACCTGGAGCGCCTGCGAGCCGGCGGGCAGGTGGCTCAGCGCGTTCTTGGCCAGCTCGGGACTCAGGCACCCGTCCTGGGCGCCGTGCAGGTAGAGGACCGGGCCGGTGATGCCGCCCTCCAGGGCCGGGTAGCGGCCGGAGGGTGGCGTGGTGCCGAGCATGGCCCGGTAGTAGCCGAGTGCCGCGCTCAGGTTGGCGGGCTCGCCGATGCTGCGCCGTACGAACTCCAGGTCCTCGCCCGGGTCGTAACCCGGCGACCAATCGCGCCAGAGGTTCTCGAGGAAACCGGGGGTCGCGACGGCCGCCTCGCCCAGGTACGTCTGGAAGAGGAAGACGTAGAAGGAGCGCTTGAGCTGGTCGTACTCCAGGAAACCTGCGCCGAGCGCGCCGGGCGGCGGCACGGCCAGTGTGACGGCGCGGCGGAAGCGGCCGGCCAGGTGGTACACGGGGAAGGCGCCCCAGTCGTGCCCGATGACGACCGCGTCCTGGTCGCCGCCGAGCTCCTCGTGCAGCGCGCGGACGTCGGCGACCAGCGCGGCGTCCTCGTACGCGCCGTCGGCCGGCACCTCGGTGGGCGCGTAACCGCGCGTGAACGGCGCGACCGCGCGGTAGCCGCGCTCGGCCAGCGCGGGCATGAGGTACCGCCAGGTGTGTGCCGTGTCGGGGAAGCCGTGCAGGCACAGCGCCAGCGGCCCCTCTCCAACCGTCAGATACGCGAACTCCACACCGTTGGCGTGGATAGTCCTGATCTCCATGAATGCGAAACCTAGCATTCGGCCCGCCCTAGGAGTACCACTACGGCAGGGGCCGGTCAGAAGGTGTAGCGCATGTGCTTGATGCCGTTGATGAAGTTGGACAGCAGGTAGTCGGGCTCCCCCACGGACTTGATGTGCGGCAGCCGCGTGTACAGCTCCCGGAACATCACGGTCATCTCCCTGCGCGCCAGGTGCGCGCCCAGGCAGTAGTGCGGCCCGGGGCCGCCGAACCCGACGTGGGGGTTGGGGTCGCGGGTGATGTCGAACGTGTCCGGGTCCGAGAAGACCGCCTCGTCGCGGTTGGCGGAGTTGTAGAAGAGCAGGACCTTGTCGCCCTTCTTGTACCGCATGCCGTTCATCTCGTGGTCCTGCGTCAGCGTGCGGCGGAACTGGATCACCGGCGTGGCGTACCGGATGATCTCGTCGCACGCGGAGACGATGTGGCCCTCGAAGTTGTTCATCAGGATCGCGCGCTGGTCGGTGTGGTCGGTGAAGAGCTTGAGCCCGTGCGCGATCGCGTTGCGGGTGGTCTCGCTGCCCGCCACCACGAGCAGGATGAAAAACGAGCCGAGTTGCTGCGGGGTGAGCCGTTCCTCGCCGTTGACCAGCAGGCTCACCAGGTCGCCCGTGGGCCGCTTGCGCCGCTCGTCGCCCAGGCGGGCGGCCAGCCGGTTGAGCGAGTAGCCGGCGCGCATCAGCTTGGCCAGGCCCTTGGCGACGTTGCGGCGGGTGAGGTCGGGGGCGACGCCGGTGTACTCGGGGTCGGTGTTGCCCAGAATGATGTTGGTGTTCTGCAGCACCATGTCATGAGATTCGGGCGGAATCCCCATCATGTCGCAGATGACCCGTACGGGAAGCCTGGCGGCCACCTGAGCGACGAAGTCGCTCGGACCGTCCTCGATCGCCTTGTCCACGATCTCGGCGGCGGCCCTGGCCAGGTCCTCTTCCATCTTCGACAGGATGCGCGGCGTGAACGCCCTGGACACGATCCTGCGTAACTGGGCGTGCCGGGGGTCGTCCATGTTGATCATGGAGCCGAAGTACTGGCTCAGCCAGCGCGGCATGTCGGGAATGCTGTTGGAGCACGGCTCGCTGCTGAACACGGCCGCGTTCCTGCTGGCTTCGATCACGTCGGCGTGGCGTACGAGCGCGTAGAAGCCCGGGCCGCCGCCGATGAACGGCACGACCTGCTCCCGCATGAAGACCGGGTGGTCCATCTGCCTCAGCCTGCGAAAGGCCTCTGCACGCTCGGCCTGCGGCAGACCCCAGAACGGAATCTGCGACAGGTCCAGGTCCGCGGTCAGCGTCATACCACCCAAGCCTTCTGCAAGTAACCACTTACGTCAAGGTACTTAAGGCGCCTTCCTTATCAAATCAGCGCCTTTCTCGCCGATCATAATGGCCGGTGCGTGAGTATGTCCGCGATTCAACGTCGGCATGATCGAGACGTCCACCACTCTGAGCCCCTCGACGCCGCGCACCCGGAGCGAGGGGTCGACCACGGACGAGTCGTCGGTCCCCATGCGGCAGGTGCCGACCGGGTGGTAGAGCGTCTCGCCGCGCTCGCGGACCCACCGCGCCAGCTCCTCGTCGCTCTCCGGCGCCCAGTACGGCGCCATCGGCCCCCCCGCGTACGGCTTCATCGCCGCCGTGGCGAAGACCTGCTTGGCCATCTTCAGCCCTGCGACCAGGCGCTTGGTGTCGGCCTCCGCGGTCAGGTAGGCGGGGTCGATGACGGCGTCCCTGCCGTTGAGCCCGACCCTGCCGCGGCTCTCCGGCTGCAGCAGCACGACGCCGACGGTGAGCCCGTGGCCGGTCGGCGGGGTGAGCCCGTGGTCGACGAACGGCACGGGAGCGAAGATCAGCTCGACGTCGGGCGCGGGCTCCTCGTCCGAGGTCCTGATGAACGCGACGGCCTCCCCCACGTTCGTGGTGAGCATGCCGGAGCGCAGGACGATGTACCGCAGCAGGTTGCTGATCGACTCGGCCTTGGTCAGCGTCACCGGCTGCTTGCACTCGACGAACACGCCGCTCGAGAGGTGGTCCTGCAGATTCTTGCCGACCTCGGGCAGCTCGTGCACGATCGCGACCCCGGCGTCGCGGAGCTCGCCGGGCGCGCCCACGCCGGAACGCATCAGCAGGTACGGCGAGCCGATTGCGCCGGCGGCCAGGATGACCTCCCTCCTGGCCCTGACCTGGGCGCCGCCGCTGTGCTCGACGCCGGTCGCGCGCCTGCCGTCGAACACCACCCGGTCCACGGTCGCCCCGGTGATCACCTGGAGGTTCGGCCGCGACGCGGCCGGGCGCAGGTAGGCGTCGGCCGAGCTCCACCTGCGGCCGCGGTGCTGCGTGACGGGCGTGGGAGAGTAGCCCTCGTTGGAGCGCCCGTTCAGCTCACCGAGCCGGGTCAGGCCGAGCTCCTCGCAGGCCCTGAGGAAGGCGGCGGTGGTGACGTTGGGGCTGCGCAGCTCGGAGATGTAGAGGGGCCCCGCGGTGCCGTAGACGTCGCCCTCGTTGCTGCCGACGCGGTGCTCGGCCCTGGTGAAGTACGGCAGGACGTCGTCGTACGACCAGCCGGGAATGCCCCACTGGTCGTAGTCGCGCTGGCAGCCGCGCACCCACATCTGGGCGTTGAGCGAGGACGAGCCGCCGATCACGCGGCCTCTGGGCCAGTAGAGCTTCCTGCCGGACATCTCGCCCTGTTTGGCCGTGGTGTAGTTCCAGTCGTAGTCGGTCTTGAAGAGCTTGGCGAAGCCCGCGGGCATGCGGATCTCCAGCTTGTCGTCCTTCCCGCCCGCCTCGACCAGCGCGACCGACACGCCGGGGTCCTCCGAGAGCCGGTTGGCCAGCACGCACCCCGCGGACCCCGCTCCTACGATCACGTAGTCGTACTCCATGGCTCCTCCAAGTAACTTGGTACTTGCTTACTCCAGGCGGGCGGACGCGTCCATATCCAGTTGTGACCTGGAATTACCTACCGGTCGGTATGGACGGCTGCAAGGATGGCGCTCGAAGCCCGGCTTAGAGGAGGAAGGCGTCATGCTCAACCTGTCCATCGTCCTCGAGGACAGCGCCAGGAACACCCCCGACGGCACGGCCGTCGTCTTCGGCGACATGCGGCTCCCGTACTCCATGATCGACACCGTCGCCAACCAGGTCGCGAACCTGCTGGTCGCACGGGGTGTCGGCAAGGGGGACAAGGTGGCGCTGGCGTGCCCGAACCTGCCGTACTTCCCGTTCGTCTACTTCGGCATCCTGAAGACCGGGGCCGCGGTGGTGCCGCTCAACGTGCTGCTGCAGTCGCGGGAGATCGCTTACCACCTTGAGGACAGCGACGCCAAGGCGCTGTTCTGCTTCGAGGGCACGCCCGAACTGCCGCTGGGTGAGCGCGGCAAGGCGGGTTTCGAGGCGGCGCCGGGCTGCGAGCACTTCTTCGTGCTGCCCGCCACCCCGCTCGCGACCGAGTCCCCGTACGGCGAGTCGATCTGGGCGGCGCTGGGCGGCATGGCGAGCGAGTTCGAGACCGTGCAGACGGCCCCCGACGACACCGCGGTGATCCTCTACACCTCGGGCACCACGGGACAGCCCAAGGGCGCCGAGCTCAGCCACCAGAACATGCTGCTGAACGCCATGGTCAACGACAAGATGTTCCCCCGCGCCGACGGCGGGGACACCTACCTGGCGGTGCTGCCGCTGTTCCACTCCTTCGGCCAGACCGTGGTCATGAACACCGGCTTCCTGCGCGGCGCGAGCATCGTGCTGATGCCGCGCTTCGATCCGGGCGAGGCGCTCGCGCTCATGTCCAAGGAGGGCGTCACGTTCTTCGCCGGGGTGCCGACGATGTACTGGGGCCTGCTCACCAAGATCCACGCGGAGGGCGCCGAGGCGCCCCGCACCCTCCGGGTCGCCGTCGCGGGCGGCGCGTCCTCACCGGTGGAGGTGCTCAAGGACTTCGAGCGCACCTTCGGCATCAGCATCCTGGAGGGGTACGGCCTGTCGGAGACGTCCCCGGTGGCCAGCTTCAACCAGATCCACCGCCCCACCAAGCCCGGCACGATCGGCTTCCCCATCTGGGGCGTGGAGATGAAGCTGATCGACGGCGACTGGAAGACCGTCGAGGGCGAGGGCCCCGGCGAGATCGCCGTCCGCGGCCACAACATCATGAAGGGCTACTACGGCCGCCCCGAGGCCACGGCGGAGGTGATGAAGGACGGCTGGTTCCGCACGGGCGACATCGCGACCCGTGACGCGGACGGCTACTACTCCATCATCGACCGGGCCAAGGACATGATCATCCGCGGCGGCTTCAACGTCTATCCGCGCGAGCTCGAAGAGGTCCTGCTGACCCACGAGGCCGTGTCACTGGCCGCCGTGGTGGGGGTGCCGCACGAGTCGCACGGCGAGGAGATCAAGGCGTACGTCATCCGCACGCCCGGCTCGACGATCACCGAGGACGAGCTGATCGCGTGGACCAAGGAGAACATGGCGGCCTACAAGTACCCCCGGATCGTCGAGTTCCGCGATTCGCTGCCCATGACGGCCACGGGCAAGATCCTCAAGCGCGAGCTCCGTTGACCGGACTGCCGGCGGGCACGAGCGCCACGACCCGGCCCCTCGCCCTCTTCGACCTGGACAACACGCTGATCGACCGGCTGGGCGCGTTCAGGCTGTGGGCCGCCGAGTTCGCCGCGCAGCGGGGGCTGGGCGAGGAGGCGGTGCCGTGGATGGTGGAGCTGGACGCGGACGGTTCCCTGCCCATGGACGCCTTCTTCGGGCTGGTACGCGAGCGGTTCGGGCTGGCCGAGCCGGTCGAGGTGCTGTGGGCGGCGTACCGGGCGCGGCTGCCGTACCTGGTCTCCTGCCCCGCCGACGTGCTCGACGGGCTCGACCTGCTGCGGGCGGCCGGGTGGGCGGTGGGCATCGTGACGAACGGGATGGCCGACAACCAGACGGGCAAGCTCCAGCGGACCGGGTTGGCGGACCGGGTGGACGGGTGGGCGATCTCGGGAGCTGAGGGCGTACGGAAGCCCGACGTGCGGCTCTTCGAGATCGCCGCCCGAAGGTGCGGCGCGTCGCCGGCCTCCGGCGGCTGGATCGTCGGGGACGACCCCGAGAAGGACATCGCGGGCGGACGGGACGCGGGGCTGCGGACCATCTGGATCGACCGGGGCGTCATCGGCGGAGTCCTGGCGGATCACACGGTGAGCGACGCGCGCTCTGCCATCGAGCTGCTTATCCAGCTGAACTGACCCCTCCGGCCTCGATAGCGTGGCCGGATGCGGGACAGGCCGGATTCGTTCGACGAGGGGTTGCTGGGGCCCGCGCTCGGCGCGTGGGGCATCGAGGCGGGTGCGCTGGACTACGCGCCGGTGGGGTTCGGCGACTACCACTGGGTCGCCGACGGGCGGTGGTTCATCACGGTCGCGGACGTACGGCGCCGCAGCTTCGACGGGCTCCGACTGGCCATGGACACGGCGGCGGCGCTGCGCGAGGAGGCAGGGCTCGACTTCGTGGTGGCGCCGCTGCGCGCGGCCGACGGCACGACGCTCCTGCGCCTCGACCGCCACCGGTGGGCGATGAGCGTCTTCCCCTTCGCGGACGGGGCCTCCGGCGAGTTCGGGCAGGAGCGGACGGCCGAGGACCGGGCCGCGGTCATCGACCTGCTCGCCGCCCTCCATGCCACCCCGCCGCCCCTCTCCACGCCCTCGCGTCCGCTCGAACTCTCGGACCGGGCCGGGCTGGAGCAGGCGCTCCAGGAGCCTGGTCTGCCCTGGCTGGGCGGTCCGTACGCGGAGCCCGCCAGGGAACTGATCGCCGAGCACGCCGGGGCGCTGCGCCGCAAGCTCTCGGAGTTCGACCGGATGGCGGCGAACCCCGGCGAGCCCGTCGTGACGCACGGCGAGCCGCACCCGGGCAACCTGCTGCGCTCCGGCGAGCGTCGGCTGCTGGTCGACTGGGACACGGTGGGGCTGGCCCCGCCCGAGCGCGACCTGTGGCTGGTGGCCAGGGACGCCGACGACCTCGCCCGGTACGCCGACGCCACCGGCCGCACGCCGAGCCGCGCGGCTCTGGAGCTCTATCGGCTGCGCTGGGCTCTGGATGACGTGGCCGAGTTCGTGGCGTGGTTCCGCTCGCCGCACGGGCGCACGCCGGACGCCGAGGTGAGCTGGACCGCTCTCACGAACACCCTCGAGATCCTGGCCGAGGGCGTCGTCATGTGACCACCGGTCAGTACCCTCCGGCTTGCCTGCGTGCATAGTGTAGCCATATGGTCACCCTAAGGAATCGGGTTCGGCAAAGGAGAGCACGTGGGCAGGCACGCCAAGCCCCATACTCCCAAGGAGGAGCCACCGGAGCCCCAAGAGGACTCCGGGGAGGACGAGGTCCACACGAGTCGCGGCAAGCACGCCAAGGAGAAGCAGCCGGCGCGTTGACATGCCCCCTCGGGCTGCAGCACGGGGGATCTACCTGCGCCGCCGTTCTGGCGGCGGCGCTCCTCGCGTGAGAGCGCCCCGACGCCGACTGCGTGCGCGCCGGGGCCTCATCTACCTGCGTGACCTGCGATTACGGCCAGTCGATGGCCGGGCGGAGTGGGACGCCGGAGCGGCCGTTCTTGTCGAGCTTCACGCCCAGCACCTGGTGGAGCTGGACCTTGTTGCGCTCGAAGCCCACGATGCAGCCCGCCATGTACAGGGCCCAGACGCGGGCCGTGCCCATGCCGACCTCCTCGACCGCGTCGTCCCAGTTGGCGTCGAGGTTGTCGCACCAGTGGCGCAGCGTCTTGGCGTAGTGCTCCCTGAGGTTCTCCTCGTGGCGGATCTCGAAGCCCAGGTCCTCCATCTGCCTGACCAGCCAGCCGACCGACTCCAGCTCACCGTCGGGGAAGACGTACCGGTTGATGAAGCCGCCCTTGTTGAACGTCTTCTCCTTGCCGGTCGGCCGGGTGATGCAGTGGTTGAGGAGCCGCCCGCCCGGCTTGAGCTTGCTGTACAGGAAGGAGAAGTACGAGGGGAGGTTCGCCTTGCCGATGTGCTCAGTCAGGCCGATCGAGCTGACCGCGTCGAAGCCCGTCTCCTTGACGTCGCGGTAGTCCATGAACCGGACTTCCGCCAGCTCCTGCAGGCCCGCCTCGGCGATCGCCTTCTGCGCGTACTCGGCCTGCTGCCTGCTCAGCGTCACCCCGAGGGCCTTGACGCCGTAGTGCTTGGCGGCGTGCATGACCATGCCGCCCCAGCCGCAGCCGACGTCGAGCAGGCGCATGCCGGGCTTGAGGTCGAGCTTCCGTGCCACCAGGTCGAACTTGGCGAACTGGGCCTCCTCCAGCGTCGCCTCCTCCGAGGGGAACACGGCGCACGTGTACGCCATGGACGGCCCCAGGACCCACTCGTAGAAGCGGTTGGAGACGTCGTAGTGGTGGTGGATGGCCTCCGCGTCACGCTGCTTGGCGTGGCGGGAGCCCAGCCTGGCCAGGGCGCTCTGGCGCATCTCCTGCGGGGGCGGCGGCACGCGCATGAGGAGCGGCTTGACGCCCAGGGCGCGGACGGCCTCGAGCTTCTCCTGGGCGGTCAGGTCGTTGGTGGTGATGTTCCACATGCGGTCGAGCAACGTGTACAGGTCACCGTGCACGTCGAGGTGGCCGGAGATGTACGCCCTGGCGAGGCCCAGCTCGCCCGGCGCCTGCGCCAGGTAGGCGACCGCGATGGGGGATTTGACCTCGATGCCCAGGTCGGCCCCGTCCGGCCCCGCCTTGCTGCCGTCGTACGCCTGGAACGCGACGTTCGCACCCGTACCGACGATCTTCTCAAAGATGGATGCAAGAGCCATTGCTCACCTTCCCCGTACACACTTTTCGTACAGGTCCAGCAGGCGACCGTTCGGGTCGTATTCCCGCTTGACCGGCCAATAGGCGTCGCCGTTGTACAGCTCCCAGAACTGCTCGCGAGCGTAGAACGAGGTCGAGTAGAGCGACTTGTGGCCGTCGAGCTCGTGTACCTCTCGCTCTATCAGCTGGTTGTAGTAGCCGTCGAACTGCCCCCGCGGCAGTGGCACCATGCCCCAGAACCCGAAGTTGACGTAGAGCCTGCCCGGCTCCAGGGGGTAGAGCGGCCAGCGGGAGCCGGACCGCAGCGGGCACATCCACACCGGTGTCATGCCCACCTTGTCGTGGAAGAATTCCAGGAACTCGGCCCCTCGCTCCACCGGTGCCTCGACGTCCTGGATGACGGACTCCTGCACGGGCTGGTCGCGCCACCTGTCGATGCGGGCGGTCAGGCCGTACTTCCTGTCGAGCGCCACCAGGCGGCGGTAGACGTCGGAGCGCATCCAGCGGCGTGGCATGAGCGAGCGGACGACGGGCTGCTGCACGCCGAACGCGCGCGAGCACCAGAACCAGTCGGTGTCCCAGCGCCACAGGTAGTCGCGGATGGTCAGCCAGTCGCGGTTGCGCTGCCTGATCGACTGGTAGTAGATGCGCATCCCGGTGTAGTCGGAGACGTAGGGGGCGCGCTCGGCGAAGCGGCCGAGCGTGATGTACATCTCCTGCGGGCTGAAGAAGACGCCGTCGACGAAGTCGACGCTCTCGCCGTCGTGCACCATGCTGTCGCAGATCTCCTGCATGGCCAGCATGCACTTGGCCGCGTCGGTGAACTTGACGTGCGTGAGATGCACGTACGGCTGGACCTTGCGCAGCTTGATCCTGATGCGCAGCGCGTAGCCGAGCGTGCCGTAGGAGTTGGGGAACGACCGGAAGAGGTCACGGTGCTCGTTGTCCTCGCGCGCCACGATGACCCGACCGTCGCCGGTGAGGATCTCCAGCTCCTCCACCGACTCGTGCGGCAGGCCGTCCCTGAAGCTGGTCGACTCGATGCCGAGGCCGGTGACGGCGCCGCCGAGCGTGATCGTCTTGAGCTGCGGCACCACGTACGGCATGAGCCCGTACGGCAGCGTGGCGTCCACCAGGTGCTCGTACGTCGTCATGCCCTGGACCTCGGCCGTCATGGTCTCGGGGTCGACGCTGATGACCTCGTCGAGATCCCTGGCCGACAGCTTGGCCGTCCTGCCGGAGTCGCGGAACCTGAAGAGATTGGACGTGGACTTGGCCAGGCGCGGGGCGGCACCGCCCGGAATCTCGGCGTACGACTGCCGGATCTGCTCTACTGCCCGTTGGTGTGTCGACATCGTCGTCGTCACTGCGTAAGCACCCCCCTTGAGCTGGTAGAGATCGTCGCGTAAGACGGTATCTCTCACGAGCTACCTCGAACAGACCGGGGTCGTTAAAGACACGAAAACTGTTCATAGTGCCAGGTGAAATGCCTATGTGGTAGGCGATTGCGTAAACTTCCTGGAGATCATCGGGGATACGGCGTTGAGCACGTTTTGCACCTCGCGCCCCTCCAGAGCGGCGCCGAGGTTGTCCAGGGTGGCCGTGAGCAGGCGGCCGGTGGACTCCGGCGTGACGCCCGCGACGTGCGGCGACAGCAGGACGTTCGGCAGGTCACGCAGCGGGTCGTCCGCGGGCAGGGGCTCCACGTCGAAGACGTCGAGCGCGGCGCCGCCCAGATGGCCCTCGCGCAGGGCCGTGACCAGCGCCTGCTGGTCGACGACGCCGCCGCGCGCGGCGTTGACGAGCAGGGCGCCCTGCTTCATGCGGCGGGGATCCACCAGACCTCGGGTCTCGTCCGAGAGCGCGATCACCACGACCACGACGTCACTGGAGGAGATGAGCGCCGTCAGGTCCTCGAAGGCCGGGTCCTCGCGGGGCGTGCGGGTCCAGTAGGAGACGTGGCAGCCGAGCGCGCGGAACATCTCCGCGCTGGTGGCGCCGATCGGGCCGTAGCCGACGATGCCGACCCGGCGGCCGCGCAGCTCGTGGGGCTGCAGGCCCTGCTGCGGCCATTCGCCCGCGCGTACGGCGGCGTCGGCGGCGGCCAGCTTCCGCGACAGGGACAGCGTGGCGGCCAGGCACCACTCCGAGACCGCCACCGCGCTGACGCCCGGCGTGTTGGCCAGCGGCACCCCGGCCTGCGCCAGGGTGTCCAGGTCGTGGCCGTCCACGCCCACGGACGGCTGCTGCACGAACGCCAGCAGCGGCGCCGCCTTGACCGCCTCGGCGTCCAGCGCGAGCGTGCCCGTCCAGTCGCCGAGCACGATCTCCGCCTCGGGCAGCGCCGCCAGCAGGGCGTCCCTGTCGCGGGCCGCGGGCACGCGTACGGCCACCTGGTCGCCGAGCGGGGCGAGCAGGTGACGCAGGAGCTCCTCGGGGAGCGGGGGCAGGGCGAGCAGGTTCCAGGGGGTCATGCCCCCACAGTAAAGCTGTTGATCACCTGCCGCATAAGCCCCTTGTTACGCATCCACTGGGCCTCGGTGGCCGTCCAGGACAGGATGTACGCGGTGTCGCCGATCGCCACGACCCGGCGCACCTCGTGGTACCGGGTGCCCGGCGTGACCCAGCGGGCGTCGCCCCCGGTGCCCGCGGTCCAGGAGAACTCCCACTCCGCGGCCTTGGTGCCCTGGTGCACGACCATCCTGCGGCCGCGGTTGACGATGTCCTGGGCGTTCTGCTTGAACGTCTCCTCAGAGTCGCGCAGAACCTGGTTCGGGTCGGTACGGGAGTAGACGGCCTCGACACCGACGTGCGCGGTCCTGTCCCTGCGGGTCCATTCGGTGTACGCCTCGCTGAGCGCGCCCCGCCAGCCGGTCGGCCGCATGATCGACCAGCCGTCGCGCGACTTCCACATCCGGATGACCGGGACGGCCCGCGTCACGCTCGGCGTCGGGGTGGGCGTGGCGCTCGGCTCGGGCGTCTGCGCGGCCGTCGGCGTGAGCGGGCTGGTCGCGGCGGCGGGCTGGGCGGTGGCGCGCGGCGCGCCCTCCGCCGGGGAGGCGAGCTTGAAGTACGCCACCGTGCCGCCCGCGAGCACCACCACCGCGGCCGCGGCCGCCGCGAGCAGGGTCCGCCCCCGGCCTCCGCCCGGCTTCCTCTCCGGCACGTCCCGGTCGTCGTACGCGGGCTTGGTCGCGAGGATGGCGGCGAGCAGCCGGTCGGCCTCCTCGGCGGTCGCCCGCTGCTCCGGCTCCTTCTGCAAGAGGCCCTTGAGGACCGGGTGCATGGCCGGCGGGATCCTGCGGTAGTCGGGCTCCTCGCTGAGCAGCGCGTTCAACGTCGACATGGGATCGCCCCGCTCGAACGGCGAGCGCCCCACCATGCACGCGTACAGCGTGGCGCCCAGCGACCACAGGTCGGAGGGCGGCCCCGCGTTCTCGGCGCGGACCCGCTCGGGGGCGAGGAAGCTCGGCGAGCCGGTGACCATGCCGGTCTTGGTGAGCGAGGGGTCGCCCTCCACCTGGGCGATGCCGAAGTCCATGAGCACGGCCCGGCCGTCGTCGGCCAGCAGGATGTTGGCCGGCTTGACGTCCCGGTGCAGGATGCCCGCCTCGTGAGCCGTCCTCAGCGCGGACAGCACCTGCCGGCCCAGGTCGGCCGCCTCCCGCACCGGGAGCGCGCCCGAGGTGAGGACGACCTCCTCGACCGTGGGGTGGCGCACCAGCTCCATCACGATCCACGGCCGGCCGCCCTCCTCGACGACGTCGTAGATCGCGACGACGGAGGGGTGGTTCAGCTTGGCCGCGGTACGGGCCTCGCGGGCGGTCCTCAAGAGCTGGCGCTCCTGCTCGCCCGGCGACAACCCGTCGGGCAGCAGCACCTCTTTGATGGCGACCTGCCGGTTGAGCAGGGTGTCCTGCCCTTCCCAAACGACGCCCATGCCGCCACGGCCCAGTTCACGTACTAACTGGTAGCGGGCTGCGATGAGCCGGTTGCTATCCGAAACCATGTCCTACCCCTGTAGACCACCCGAACATAGTGGGCAAGTTTCCCATACCTCCCACGCCTTCGCCGGAAGGTCGCCAAGGCCGCTTGCAACAGATCACCGAAGGTTGTTCTACTGGGGGGATGCCTGACGTTCGTAGCGGCCCGCTGGCCGGAGTGCGCGTGCTGGAGCTGGCCGGTCTCGCCCCGGGGCCTTTCGCCGGGATGATGCTGGCCGACCACGGTGCCGAGGTGCTGCGGGTGGACCGGGTCAAGGCGGTCTCCGACCGGCCGCGCGGCGACGTCATGGACCGCGGCAAGCACACGATCGGGCTGGACCTGAAGTCGCCCGAGGGCGTGGCGGCGTTCAAGGAGCTGGCGCGCCACGCCGACGTGGTGATCGAGGTGTTCCGGCCGGGCGTGGCCGAGCGGCTCGGCATCGGCCCCGAGGACCTGCACGCCGTGAACGAGCGGCTCGTCTACGGCCGGATGACCGGCTGGGGGCAGGACGGGCCGCTGGCGCCCACAGCCGGGCACGACATCGACTACATCGCCGTCTCCGGTGTCCTGTCGATGCTGGGCCGCGAGGGCGGCAAGCCGACCCCGCCGATCAACATCCTCGGCGACTTCGCGGGCGGCGGGCTCATGCTCGCGTACGGGGTGCTGCTCGCCCTGTTCGAGCGCGAACGGACCGGCAAGGGGCGGGTGATCGACGCGGCCATGGTGGACGGCGCGGCGATCCTGTTCTCGATGTTCTACCAGGCCGCGCAGAGCGGTCATTGGGGGCCGCGCGGGACGAACCTCCTCGACACGGGCGCCCCGCAGTACGACACGTACGAGACGGCCGACGGCCTGTTCGTGGCCGTGGGGGCGCTGGAGCCGCAGTTCTGGGACGCGATGGTCACCCTGATGGGGCTGACCGACCTGCCCGACAGGAAGGACAGGGCTCAGTGGCCGGCGCTGAGGGCCCGCCTGGCGGAGGAGTTCGGGAAGCGGACGCGGGCGGAGTGGGAGGCGTTGTTCGAGGGCTCGGACGCGTGTGTCTTCCCCGTCCTGTCCATGGCCGAGGCCGCCTCCCACGCGCACAACACCGCCCGGGGCTCCTTCGTCGAGGTCGGCGGCGTCACCCAGCCGGTGCCCGCGCCCCGCCTGCTCGGCGTCCCGGTGCAGGACCTCTCCCCCGCCACCCGGCTCACCGATCTCTCCCGGTGGGGGCTGTCTCAGGAGGAGGCGGAGAAGCTGCGCGGCCAGGGGGTGCTGTCGTAGTCCTTCAGCGCGATCGAGTCGTGCAGGCGCACGCCCTTGCTGCTGATCTTGGAGGCCGCCGTGGTGAGCGCCACCGGGAGATGGTTGATCAGCCGTACGAGGCCGGTGAGCGCCCACAGGTCGAACCGGGTGCCCGGGACGATGCGCTTGGCCGCGTTGACGGCGAACGTGCGGCTGCGGCGTACGTAGTCGCCGATCTCCGCCTCGTAGGCGGGGAAGGCCCGCGTGTGGTCGCCGCCGTACGCGGCCAGCTCGCCCGCCAGGACGTACGCCCCCACGACCGCCAGGCTCGTGCTCCCGCCGACGGCCGGGCCGGGACAGTAGCCGGCGTCGCCCACGAGCGTCACCCGGCCGCGTGACCAGCTGTCCAGGTGGAGCTGCGTGATCGAGTCGAAGTAGAACGCGGGCGTGCGGTCCAGCTCCTCCAGGAGCCGCGGCACCTGCCGGCCCATCCCTTGGAAGCGCTCGCGCAGGAGCTCCTTCTGCCTCGGGACGTCGCGGTAGTGGTAGTCGAGCTGCTCCGGCGTCCTGAACAGGAACACCGCCCGTGCGTCGTCCATGTGCCTGGCCCTGCCGACCCCGGCCATCCTGCCGATCCCCGCGACGCTCTCGATGCGGCCCTCGAGCCCGAGATGCTGGGGCACGGAGACGACGGCCAGGTAGGCGCCGATCCAGGTGGTGAACCGCGACTCGGGGCCGAAGACCAGGCGGCGCACGTTCGAGTGCAGGCCGTCGGCGCCGATGACCAGGTCGAACACGTCCTTCCTGCCGCTGTCGAACGTGACCTCGCCGTCGTCGGAGATCGAGGCGATGGAGTCGCCGAAGACGTAGTCGACGTCGTGGCGGGTGGCGTCGTAGAAGATCTCGCTCAGGTCGTCGCGCATGATCTCGACGTGCCGGTCGGAGACGGCCGACATCACGCGGCGCAGCTCCAGCTCCACGGGCCGCGACTCCCCCTCCCTGTGCATCGTGAGCCACTCGACGCCGGTCCTCTTCGCCACGACCTGGTCCAGGACGCCCATCTTCTCGACGATCGACATCGCGGGCCTGAACAGGTCGACGGCGTGGCCGCCTGTCTTGCGCAGCGCCGGTGCCCGCTCCACGACGGTGACGGCGAAGCCGTACCTGGTGAGCCAGTACGCGAGGGCCGGGCCGGCGACGCTCGCGCCGGAGATGAGGATGCGCATGACACCTCCTTACTTAACGGATGGTAAGTACGAGGCTAGCAGCTTACTTAACGGTAGGTAAGGGGTATTCTTGATCCATGCCCAGTGACACGAAGGCCCGCATCCAGGAGGTGGCCCGTGAGCTCTTCGTCTCGCAGGGCGTCCAGAACACCAGCCTGCGCCAGATCTCAGACCGGCTGGGCATCACCAAGCCGGCGCTCTACTACCACTTCGCCTCGCGCGACGACCTCGTACGCAGCATCGTCGAGCCGATGGTGGAGGACATCGAGCGGTTCGTGGCCACGCGGCAGCCAGGCGATCCGCGGCAGCTGCTCGGCGACTACTTCGAGCTGATCTGGCGGCACCGCGAAGTGATCACCATGATGGTGCGGGATCTGTCCGTGCTGGGCGTGCTCGACCTGGGTACGCGCATGTTCGACTGGCGGCGCCGGGTGATCGCGCTGCTGCTGGGCTCCGGCCTCACGCAGGCGCAGCACATCCGGGCGACGGTGGCGCTGGGCGGCATGTCCGACTGCTCGGTGGAGTACGCGAGCCTGCCGATGGAAGAGGTCAAGCCGGCGGCCGTCGAAGCGGCGGCCGCCGCGCTCGGTCTCTGACCTAAACCGCTATGTAGAGGTCCGCTCCCTCCGGGTGGTGCACCTCGAGATCCGTGGTGAACGCTCGCGACGGCGTACCCCCTGACTCCGTGTGCTTCCACACCTGCTGCCACGCGTCGACCAGGGCCTGCGGCATCGGGCCGCGGACCTCCAGCTTCAGCGACTGCGCGGCCGGCACGCGTACGGCGACCATGCCCTCCGGCAGCCGCGGCACGGTGCGCACGCCGGTGCCGACGATCTGCGTATAGGCCCCGTTGTGGTCGCTCTCGTAGTCGGTCAGCACGGCGTAGAGGTTCTCGTCCACGCGCCCCGGCACATGCGCGAAAGCCCCGGGAGCGCCCGCCCGCTGCCAGAGCGTGGGCAGCTTGGCCCGCCCCGGATCCATCTCGTCGGCATTCGTGGTACGTACGGCGAAGCCGACCACGATCAACTCGGCCCGTTCAATGACGTCCACAGGCCCTCCTCCCCCAAAAGTGTCCCGGCCGATCATAAGCCCCCGCCAACCGCGGAACCGCTCGTAGCGGCATCACCGCATAAGAGCGACATCAGCGCATAAGATGGACGAACGTGAAGTTCCTCAACGGCCTTGAGCCTCATCACGACCTGACCTACAGCGACGTGTTCATGGTCCCGTCGCGCTCCTCGGTCGGTTCCCGGCTCGAGGTCGACCTCTCGACGCACGACGGCACGGGCACCACCATCCCCGTCATCGTGGCCAACATGACCGCGGTCGCCGGCCGTCGCATGGCCGAGACCGTGGCACGGCGGGGCGGCATGGCCGTGATCCCGCAGGACATCCCGCTGGACGTGGTGACGGACGTCGTCGACTGGGTCAAGAAGCGCGACCTCGTGCACGACACGCCGCTCACCCTCACCCCCCACGACACGGTCGGCGAGGCGCTGCAACTGCTGCCCAAGCGGGCGCACGACGCGATCATCGTGGTCGACTGGGACAACCGGCCGGTCGGCGTCGTGACCGAGGCCGACTGCCAGGGCACCGACATGTACACCCAGCTCTCGCAGGTCATGTCGAGCGAGCTGCTGACCCTGCCCGCCGGGCTCGACCCGCGTACGGCCTTCGACCGGCTGCACGGAGGGCGGCACCGGCTGGCGCCCATCGTGGACGGGAACGGGCGGCTGGTGGGCATCCTCACCCGGCTGGGCGCGCTGCGTGCCACCCTCTACCAGCCCGCGGTCGACGACCAGGGACGGCTGCGCATCGCGGCCGCGGTCGGCGTGAACGGCGACGTGGTGGCCAAGTCCAAGGAGCTCCTGGAGGCGGGGATCGACTGCCTGGTCGTCGACACCGCGCACGGCCACCAGGAGAAGATGCTCTCGGCGCTGCGCGCCGTCAGGGCGGTCGAGCCCGGGGTGCCCGTCGCGGCGGGCAACGTGGTGACGGCGGAGGGCGTGCGCGACCTGGTGGACGCGGGGGCCGACATCATCAAGGTCGGGGTCGGGCCCGGCGCGATGTGCACCACGCGGATGATGACCGGGGTCGGCCGGCCGCAGTTCTCGGCAGTGCTGGAGTGCTCGGCCGAGGCCCGGCGGCTGGGGCGGCACGTGTGGGCGGACGGCGGGGTGCGCCACCCGCGCGACGTGGCGCTGGCGCTGGCCGCGGGGGCGTCGAACGTGATGATCGGCTCGTGGTTCGCGGGGACCTACGAGTCGCCCGGCGACACCCATACCGATGCGAACGGGCGCAAGTACAAGGAGAACTTCGGCATGGCCTCCGCGCGGGCCGTGCGGCTGCGGACGGCCGACGACTCGGCGTTCGAGCGGGCCAGGAAGGCGCTGTTCGAGGAGGGCATCTCGACCTCCCGCATGTACCTGGACCCGAAGCGGCCGAGCGTGGAGGACCAGATCGACGGCATCGTGGCGGGGCTGCGGTCGGCGTGCACGTACGCGGGTGCGTCGAGCCTGGAGGAGTTCCACGCGAAGGCCGTCATCGGGATCCAGGGCTCGTCCGGGTACGCCGAGGGGATGCCGCTGCACCAGAGCTGGTAGTCAGGTTCTCCGCCAGCCGCCTGCGGCGTGGATCCCGCCGTCCACGTGCAGTGTCGTCCCCGTGACGAACCTGGCCAGGTCACTGGCCAGGAACACGGCCGCCCCCGCGGCGTCCCCCGGGCCGCCGAGATGGCCGAGCGGCGGGACGCGTACCGGGTCGTAGGGCAGCGGGCGGGCCAGCATGCGCTCGCGCACGCCTGACTCGCCCTCGGTCTGGAGGGCGTCGGGCGCGATCGCGTTCACCCTGATGCCCTTGGGGGCCAGCTCAAGCGCGAGCGTCTTCGTCAGGCTCTCCAGGGCCGCCTTCATCGCCGCGTACACGGCGAACCCCGGAGCCGCCTGGTGGGCCTCGCTGGACGTCACGTTGATGATCGAGGCGCCCGGCCGCATCATCGGCAGCAGCCGCCGGGTCATGCCGGTGACCTGCGTGAAGTTCTCCTCGATGAGGATCTGCTCGCCGCGGGGCGAGGTGTCGGCGAACGAGGCGTGGAAGGTGCCGCCCGCGTTGTTGACCAGGATGTCCACGCGGCCCCAGCGCTCCCGTACGGCCTGGGCGAAGATCTCCACCGCCACGTGGTCGCGTACGTCGAGGGTCATCGCCAGTTCGGCGTGCGGCCTGTCGCGGTCGCAGACGGCGACGTGGGCGCCGAACGCGGCGAACGCCTCGGCGATCGCCAGCCCGATGCCCCTGGCCGCCCCGGTGACAACGGCCACGCGGTCGGTGAGCAGAATCGCATCGGGAGAAAGGGCTGCCACGAACGACGACGATATCCCGACCGCATAGAGTCGTCGGGTCTCATTGTCAGCAAACATCAACTGGAGCACTTCGTGGCACTCGACAAGCCCGAGATCGACTTCCCCGAGGGCAACCCGCCCGCCGACCTGGAGATCGTCGACCTGACCGTGGGCGACGGCCCGGAGGCCAAGCCCGGCCACAACGTACGCGTCCACTACGTCGGCGTGGCGTTCTCGACCGGGGAGGAGTTCGACGCGTCGTGGAACCGCGGCGACACGTTCGAGTTCCCCCTCGGCGCGGGGCGCGTCATCGCCGGCTGGGACCAGGGCGTCGCGGGCATGAAGGTCGGCGGGCGGCGCAAGCTGGTCATCCCGCCGCACCTCGGTTACGGCAGCCGCGGGGCCGGCGCGCGCATCAAGCCGAACGAGACGCTCATCTTCGTCGTCGACCTGCTCGGCGTCAGCTAGCGGCTCTTACGGGGGGCGGGCCGCCCCTGACGGCCTCTCACGGCCTTTCACGGCGGCCCGCCCCTTTTTCTTCGCCTCCGGCGCCTTTGCCGCGGTCACGCGCGCCAAGCGGCCCCATCACTCCGGCCACGCGCGACAGACGGCCCCCTGCGATCATGCGGGGCAGACGGCCTCCTCATCCCGGTCAGGCGTGACAGGCGGCATCTGCATCTCCATCCCGCCCGTCGAACCCCGGTCTCCCCGGTCTCCTCGCCAATGCCCGGTGCCGTGCCGGGAACAAGGCAGACACTTGGTCGATATCGGGTGGGGAAATGTCGGCGTCGTGAGGCACCATAGGCGTGTGCTTCTGATCGACGTGGTCCGGGTTTCCGAGGCGGTGACGCGCACGTCCGCCCGGCTCGGCAAAGTGGGCCATCTGGCGGAGCTACTCGGCCGGGTCGGCCCGGATGAGGCGGAGATCGCGATCTCATACCTCTCGGGTGAGCTGCCCCAGCGGCAGGTGGGCGTGGGCTGGCGCACGCTGGAGGACATCCCCCAGCCCAAGCTGGCCGCCACCGCCACGCTGAGCGCCGTCGACGAGCTGCTGAGCAGGATCAAGGCGGTTTCCGGGCCGGGCTCGCAGGCGGCGCGCAGGGCGCTGGTGGCGGAGCTGTTCGCCGGGCTGACGAGCCAGGAGCAGCAGTTCATGCGCCGGCTGCTCTTCGGCGAGCTGCGGCAGGGCGCGCTCGACGGCGTCATGATCGAGGCGGTGGCCAAGGCGTCCGGCGCGCCGTCGGCCGACGTGCGGCGGGCGCTCACGCTGCGTGGCTGGCTCCCCGCCGTGGGCGCGGCCGCGCTGAGCGGCGGGGTCGAGGCGCTGCGCGCGTTCCGGCTCGAGGTGGGGCGGGCGGTCTCGCCCATGCTGGCGGGCAGCGCGCCCAACGTGGCCGCCGCGCTGGAGAAGGCCGGAGGCCCCGCGGCGCTGGAGTGGAAGCTCGACGGCATCCGCGTGCAGGCCCACCGCTCGGGCCCGGAGGTGAAGGTCTTCACGCGCACGCTCGACGACATCACGCCGCAGGTTCCCGAGCTGGTCGAGGCCGTGCTCGAGATGCCGTACGACGATCTCGTGCTGGACGGCGAGGTGCTCGCGCTGCGTCCTGACGGGCGGCCGCATCCGTTCCAGGTGACGGCGAGCCGGGTCACCACCAAGACCAACGTCGCGCAGCTGCGCGAGCAGACGCCGCTGAGCGTGTTCTTCTTCGACGCCCTGCGGGTCGACGGCGCCGACCTGCTCGATCTGCCCTATTCGCAGCGCCAGGAGGCGCTGGCTCGGGCGGTCCCCCAGGGCCTGCTGACGCCGCGGCTCGTGACGGGAGACGTCGCCGAGGCGGAGAAGTTCTTCACCGACGTGGTCAAGGCGGGCCACGAGGGCCTGGTGGTCAAGTCGCTGGCCTCTCCCTACGCGGCGGGCCGCCGGGGCGCCGGATGGATCAAGGTCAAGCCGCGTCACACGCTCGACCTGGTGGTCCTGGCCGCCGAGTGGGGCCATGGGCGGCGCGAGGGCAAGCTCTCCAACCTCCACCTCGGGGCGCGTGATCCCGAAGGCGGGTTCGTGATGCTCGGCAAGACGTTCAAGGGGCTGACGGACGAGCTGCTGGCCTGGCAGACCGAGCGCTTCCTCGAGCTGGCCGAGGGGCCGACCGACCGGTGGACGGTGACGTTGCGGCCCGAGCTCGTGGTGGAGATCGCCTTCGACGGGGTCCAGCGCTCGCCGCGCTATCCCGGTGGCATGGCCCTCCGGTTCGCGCGGGTTCTCCGTTACCGCCCGGACAAGCGGGTCGAAGATGCGGACACGGTCGATACGGTGCGCTCGCTGATGTTCTAGGCGCTGATGTTCTAGGCGCTGTCGCCGTTCGCCGCGGCGGCAGCGTCGGCATCGACGAACTCTGAGATCACTATCACTGAAGATCAGCGGCTTGATCGGAATTAGCCGGGATGACATTACCTCCCGCCCGATCAAGCCGCTCTTTCGCGTTTTACCGAATTCCCGAAGATCCACGGTTTGCGCGGGGCATTATAGGCGATCTTGGGACGCAGGTGAGATATATCACTGGATGTGGCATTAAGTTGCCTTTACCTGGCCTTTGTCGCATATGTTCGACCCCATCGCGCGGGACCCCCGGCCTCGCCCATGGATCGGCCGCAATACGCCCACACTGCCTGCGGGCGCGGCCTTTCCCTTCCCTATCCCCTAGCTAGGACTGTGGTTTACCTTGGGTCAGCATTCCGTCAAGCCATCCCCTCAGTTCCGCAAGCTGATCGCAGGCAAGCGCCGCTGGACCGCCATCGCCGCGGGCGCCGCCGTCGTGGCCGCCGCTTCCACCACCGCCTGGGCCGCCATCGGCAACGCGGACTCCCCCGAACGTGCCGCGGCCGCCGCCACCACTCCGGGCCAGGCCAAGCCTCTGAACGAAGCCGCCCGCCAGGCAGCGCCCCAATCGCCTGCCCCGGCCCCCAAGCCCCCCGCGGCGGCCCGTCCGAAGACCACCGCGACGCTGCCGAACACCACGAAGACGCCGACGGCAGCCGGCCCGAAGAGCACCAAGACCCCGAAGGCAGACCAGCCGGACACCACCAAGTCCGCGGTGGCGAGCCACTCGAAGCCGGCCACCGACACCACGGCCGCCCCGAAGACGACGAAGTCCCCGGCCCACAAGCCGAAGACCCGCGTACTCGCCTCCGGGACCTGCGGCGCCTCGTACTACGCCGAGGGCCAGATGACGGCGAGCGGCGAACGCTTCGACCCCTCGGCCATGACCGCCGCCCACAAGACGCTCCCCCTGGGCAGCAAGGTCCGCGTCACCAACCCGAACAACGGCGAATCTGTCACGGTCCGCATCAACGACCGCGGCCCGTACGTGAGCGGCCGCTGCCTCGACCTCTCAGAAGCCGCCTTCGCCGCCATCGGCAACACCGGCGCCGGGGTGATGCGCGTCAAGTACGAGGTCCTGTCCCGCTGACAACCCACCGGCACGGGTCAGGCGCCACCGACAACCCGCCGGCACGGGTCAGGCCATGAAACGCCTCAAGCCGTGCCGCCCATGACCGACCGCACAACCGCACGCGCGCCGGCTCACAGAGGCATGACGTGGCGCTCTCACTTCACCAGGCGCACCGTCAAGGGATAGCGGAAGTTGCCTTCCGTCAAGGCCGAAATTCCGCCGACGATGGAGAAGGCGACGGCCGCGACCCAGATGATCGGCACCAGGACGACACCGATGACCGTGAACGGCAGGAGGAACGTCGCCCCCAGCACCGTGATCTGGAAGTTGAGCGCCTCCAGCGCCTGCCTCCGGATATAGGGCGAGGTCTTGCCGCCGGTGAGCAGCAGGATGAGCGGGCCGACGATCGGAATGCCCACGGCCATCAGCAGGTGACCGACGGCGGCGCCCAGACGTTCGTTGCTCTCCGGTGCGCGCTCATGGCGGACCGGGGGCGGGAGCGGGGCGAGCCGGGGTACGGCCTGGGCGCCGTACAGCTCGGTCATGATGGGCATCAGGTCACCGTGCGTGCGCGCCGTCATCGCGCGCTCCAGCCGGTCGTCGAACTCGAACTTGTCGAAGCGCCCCTCCGCGTAGGCGACCTTGACGTGCTCGACCACGTGCTCTCGGTCCTGGTTGGTGACGCGCAGATGAGCTGGCGGCACCTGTCCCGGCCCAGGGGTTTTCGGTACCCCAGCCATAATCGCCATGCCTCTCCCTAGTGCATCGAATAGTCACCTCTCATGGTGCGCTGCCGGAAGCCCCGGTGCTATCGGGAAAATCCCGGAGGTGTCCCCTAGATCATCCCCGACGCGCAACGGCTCCAGACGGTATAAAAAGGATTCATGAGATGGCGAGACCGCTACGGAATTCGTCGGCTGCGCGGCCCTAAGGTCGCGAAGTTCGACCGCGAGGCGACAGACGCCGACATCGAAGCGCTCATCGCCTTCGCCCGTTCGCGGCGTGGCGTCGAGTTCTATGTCGAACCAGAGACCTTCGCCACTGACACGACCGCTGTGGCGGTCGCCGACGACGGCGAGTGGACCAGGCGCCGGGTCGGGTCACCCGCCGTGATCCACAAGGTCGCTCGCGATCTCGCCCTCCCGGTGTACGACGTTCAACTCACGGGGTATCCGCCGCGCATGCGCGCGTACAACGAGCGCCGCCGCCGCGAGGAAGACACCCTGTAGCCGGCCTGCTCTCCCGCCCCTCACCTCGGCCCCGACACGCCGGCGCCTCACCGGCTGACAGCTCACCGCTGGGCGGCTGACGACTCACGGGCTGGCAGCTCACAGGGCTCACTGACGCACGGCCGGCAGCTCACAGCTGACGGCTCGCGGCTCACCGGCCGGTAGCTCGCGGCTCACCGACTCACGGCTCACCGGCCCACAGCCGACGGCTCGCAACTCACCGGCTGGCGGCTGGCGGCCTGAAGTTACGTCCGGTGGTGGTCAACGCACCCTGCGCCTGATGACGGTCACCGCAATTGCGCCTGACCCGTGTTCCGATGAGCCCGCCTGGTGGATGCCCCCGATGAGCCCGCGCTTGCCGGCGTCAGTCGAATGGGATCTGGTGATCCTCCTCGTCCAGCAGGTTGACCAGAGGAAGGAGCCAGGATGGATGAGGCGGCCCCATGGCGGCGTCGAGCTCGGCCGGGGTGGGGAGGCGGCCCCGGAGGATGGCGGGCGAGAGGAGGTTCTGGAGGGCGTGCATGAGAAGGTTGGCCATCGAGTAGCTGGGGTCGATGGTCAGGGCGCGCTCCAGAGCGATGGTGGCCTGGATGCTGTTTCCCTCGCGCCAGGCAGCCATGGCGAGGAGGGATGCCGCCGGTGGGGTGAAGCGCGGCTCCAGTCTGCGGGTCAGGTCCTTCCAGAGGAGTGCGTGGGAATCTTGCATGAGGGTCCAGGCCTCGTCGCGGACCCTGGTGACGGCCAGCGCCAGGCCCAGCTTCGCGGCCTCCGCGTCGTCCAGGCGGCCGCCCTCCTCATGGGTCCGCAGGGCTGATCGCACCCTGGCCAGGCTCTCTGCCACGTAGTGGGCGGCGAAGGTGTCGAGGTCCGAGGTGTTGGTCAGGCCGGCTCGGAATGCTGCGACCGCGTCGACTGTGGCACGGCGCATCGCCATGCGTACGGGGCCCGTCATGGGGGCGACGGTGCGTTCCAGGGATTCGCGGTCGGGCAGGGCCACCAGGCCGCGTACCGTCGCCTCTGCGGCGATCTGACTGGTGGACAGGTCATAGGGCGTGCCTTCGGCGGGACAGCACGACGGCAGGTCGCAGAGGTACGACCAGTAGCGGCCCTCGTGGGCCCGTAGTGCCTCGCCCACGTGGATCTCCGTCTTCGCCGCGAAGAGCCTCGCCTCGTCGACGGCCGGCGTGACCAGGTCTCCTGGGCCATACCCGACGATGACGATCTCCGTCACGCCTTCCCGCTCGAAGGCGGGCTCCAATGCGGCGAGGGTGCCGGGCGGGAACGGGAGACTCCATCTGGCCACCACCTTGGCCTGGCGGCGGTGGATGCCGATCACGATGAGGCTGGATTTCGGATGGAAGCCGACGAGGTAGGGGACGGCGGCCAGGATGTCGGTGGGGCTGGTGAGGGTGAGGCAAGGCTCCGAGGTGAAGTCGGAGGTGGAGGCGGTGGGGTGGGAGGAGGCCGGGGCGGGGTGGTTGGTCGTCATGGGCCCCTAGGGTGCCCGGGACTGTCGGTGGGGCGTCGGGCCGAAAGCCGTTCTGGGGACAGGGCGACAGGGCACGGCCGGGGTTGTGGATAACGGCTCCTGGCCGGCACGGGCGCGACGCGGTGATCAGGACGTTGGGTGGCGCGTGGCGCAGGGCTAGGAAGTGGCCGCCAGGCGGGTGCGTACGAGCAGGGCGGCGCCGGCGACGGCGGCGGGCATCGCGATGACCGCCACGAACGGCACCAGGAACAGCAGGAACACCGCCACCCCGAACCCGAGCGCACTGGCCTTGTTGGCGCGCAGCAGAGCGAAGCGTGCCTTGCGGGCCATCCCCCGGCGCTCAAGAGCCAGCGTGGTGAGCTCCACTGTCAGGAAAAATCCGGACACGAGGGCTCCGAGCACCGGCACCACCGTCTGCCCCACCACGGGCACGAACCCCAGGAAGAACAGCGGCACAGTGAAGACAAGCACATAGAACAGGGTGACCAGGCTGTCCCTGATGGAGCGCGGCAACGTCCGCCACCACGGCTGCTCGTCCGCCGACTCCAGCACGTCCACCGCAGCCGACAACCGCTCGTAGAACGGCTCCCCGATCGCCAAGGTGATCGCGGTGAACGTCAGCACCGCCAGCGCCAGCCCGCCGAGGAACAGGGCGATCCCCACCAAGGTACGGAACAGCTCCCGCCAGCTCCACGAATCCGCGAACGGCGTCAGGAACGTGGCCACCTCAGTGGCGTTGTTGCCGAGGAAGATCAGCGCCACCACGTACACGGAGAACGCGATCAGCGCCGGGATCAACCCGAACAGCCACCACCGCCCGTTCCTGGCGACCCACCCCAACCCCTGGAAGAAGAAGCCGACGCCGGACGTGAAATCGCGCACTGATCGCATGCCCGGCAGGCTAGCGCCAGAAGGACGTCACCGCGTAGCCGAGCTCCTCGAACAGGTCTCGCACCAGCGGCAGCGAGATGCCGAGCACGTTGCCGTGGTCGCCCTCGATGCCCTCGACGAACCATCCGCCGCGCCCGTCGAGGGTGAAGGCCCCCGCCACGCCGAGCGGCTCACCCGTGGCGACGTACGCGGCGATCTCCTCGTCGGACGGCCGGCCGAAGCGCACCACGGTGCTGGCCACCTCGGCCGCCTGCCTGCCGGCGGCGACGTCGATCACGCAGTGGCCCGTCACCAGGCGACCCGTGCGCCCCCGCATGAGCCGCCACCGCTCGGTGGCCTCCTCCTGTGTGGCCGGCTTGCCGTACGGACGGCCGTCGAGCTCCAGGATCGAGTCGCAGCCGATGACCAGGCCTTCGTCCAGCCCGCTCGCGACCGCTTCCGCCTTCGCCTTGGCCAGCGCCAGGCTGAGGGCGGCCGGGCTGTGCGCGGAGAAGGACTCCTCGTCGACGCCGCTGACGATCACCTTGGGGTCGAGGCCGGCGCTGCGGAGGAGGGTCAGGCGTGCGGGGGAGGCTGAGGCCAGAACGATCACGCGACCAGCCTACCGGCGACCAGGGGAGCTCTACGTCACCAGTCCGAGTTGGAGCTGCCCGGGGCCAGCTCGTGACCGTCCGGCGCCCCGTGCCCGCCCGCGCGCGGACCGGGCTCGTACGGCCCGCTCTGCTGCGGCACGCCGCCGCCGAAGATGGTGCTCAGCAGCCCGTCGAGCAGGTCGCCCAGATCGTCGGGTAGGGTGGCCTGCTCCCTGTTCAGGTCGTCGGCCAGGGCGTCCGCGTCCAGGTCGCGGCTCGCGGCCCGGTCGGCGAGCAGGGACATGATCATGGGGGCGATCAGGGGCAGGAGTTTCATGACGCTCCCCGAGTCGATCCCGGCGAACCGCGCCAGTCCGGCCGCGGCCTGCTCCGTCCCCTGCCCGCCCAGCACGTGGCCGAGGATGCTGTGCCCGTCGCGGGTCAGCGAGGCCACGTCGCCGCTGAACGGGTCGGTGTCGACGTGGTCGTCGAGCGCCCCGCGCAGGGCCTCGGCCCCGTCCAGGTAGCGGGTGTTGGCGGCCATGCCCCCGATGATGACGCCCGACACGGCCTGGACCACGTCGCGGGCCGTGGTCGTGCCCGTGCCGAGCATTCCGGCGATCTGCTCCAGCCCTGGGTCTCCGAGCCCGGCGAGGAGCTCGTCCGTCAGCGTCACGACAGTCCCCCCGCTCCGCTCGCTAGGCCCCTCGATCGTCAGGCCCCCCGATCGTTGTCCGGGAGGGTTCCCCGATCAGGACCGAGCCAACGCCCGATTTGCGCTAATTCTCGGAAAAGCCCGCGGGCTGGGCCTCCGGCACGGACGCGGAGCTGATCAGGCCTGCCGCCGCGTACGCGCTGGCCTCGTCGAGCGTCTCGTGTTCGAGCAGGGCCGCCACGATGGCGTCGAGCTTGTCGCGGTTGTCGGTGAGGATCCGGATCGCGCGCTCGTAGCACTCGTCCACGATCCGCCGCGCCTCCTCGTCCACGGTGGCGAGCGTCGCGGGCGAGGCCTGCGGCTGCTGGCCGTCGTTGGGCAGGATGGTCAGCGGGCCGACCTTCTCCGACATGCCCCAGCGCCCGACCATGCCCCGGGCGATCATGGTCACCTGCTCCAGGTCGTTCTCGGCGCCCGTGGTGATGACGCCGTACACGACCTGCTCGGCCGCCATCCCGCCGAGCGCTCCGGTGATGCGTCCGCGCAGGTACTGCTCGTCGTACGCGTACCGGTCGGTGTCGGGGGTGGACAGCGTGACCCCGAGTGCCCGCCCGCGCGGGATGATCGAGATCTTCCTGACCGGGTCGGCGCCCGGCTGGAGCATGCCGAGCAGCGCGTGACCGGCCTCGTGGAAGGCGGTCCTGGTGCGCTCCTCCTCCGGCATCACGATGCTGCGGGCCGCGCCGAGCTGCAGCTTCTCCAGCGCGTCGGCGAAGTCGGACGTCCCGACCTTCTCCCTGCCGCGCTTGGCGGCGAGCAGGGCGGCCTCGTTGACGAGGTTGGCGAGGTCGGCGCCGGTCATGCCGGGGGTGGTCTTGGCGAGCTGGTCGAGGCTGACCTCCCCGTCCAGCGGCACGCTGCGCGTGTGCACCGCCAGGATCGCGGTGCGTCCCGCCGCGTCCGGCAGGCCCACCTGGACCGTACGGTCGAAGCGGCCGGGACGCAGCAGCGCCGGGTCGAGGACCTCGGGACGGTTGGTGGCCCCGATGACGATCACGCCCTCGGCGCCCGAGAAGCCGTCCATCTCGGTGAGGATCTGGTTGAGCGTCTGCTCGCGCTCGTCGTGGCCGCCGAGGCCGCCGGCCCCGCCGCGGGCCCGGCCGATGGCGTCGATCTCGTCGATGAACACGATCGACGGCGCCACCTTCCGCGCCTCCTCGAAGAGGTCGCGCACCCGTGAGGCGCCCACGCCGACGATCATCTCGATGAACTCGGAGGCGCTGGCCGAGAAGAACGGCACCTTGGCCTCGCCCGCGACCGCCCTGGCCAGCAGCGTCTTGCCGGTGCCCGGAGGGCCGGCGAGCAGCACGCCCTTGGGCAGCTTCGCGCCGAGCCTGCGGTATTTGCCGGGGTCCTTGAGGTAGTCGACGACCTCGACGAGCTCGTTCTCGACCTCGTCGATGCCGGCGACGTCCTCGAACGTGACACGCACCTTGCCGGCCTCGACCGGCTTGGCCGCCTTGGACTTGCCGATCCCGCCGAGGCCGCCGCCCATCAGGCTGGCGCCGCGGCGCATGACCCAGATCCACAGCGCGGCCAGCAGCAGCACGGGCAGCAGCGACAGCAGCAGGTTGGAGAAGAAGCCGCGGGTGAGCGGCTTGGAGGTGATCTCGACCTGGCCGGTGGTGAGCTGCTGGTCGAGCTGGTCGGTGTTGGCGAACGCCGGGATCTCGGTCGCGAACTTGGTGTAGGTGGAGCTGCTCTCCGGGTTCTTCGCCGCCGACCTCAGGTCGCCCTCGACCGACAGGCCCTGGGCGTAGATGTCCTTGACGTTCTTGGCGTTCACCTGCTTGGTGAACTCGGTGTACGAGATCGTCTCGACGGATCCGCTGTCGACGAAGGAGGACACCAAGAAGAAGCCCGCGTACACCACGAGCAGGGTGACGACGAATCGCCACCAGTTGATCTTGGGTCGGCCTCCGGGCGTGCCGGGCAGGCCCTCCGAGCGCCAGGGCGGTTTGCCCTTGCCGTTCTTCGGTGCCTGCGGCGTTCCAGAGCGTTCCACGGCGTCACTCCCCACATCGCCGCATACATGATCTTTCTAGCCTAGAACACGCACCCCGGCGACCACGCGGCCGATGTCACGCCACTGCTTGCGCTGCGAGTCAGGCACTGTGACGAACGCCAGGCCCGGCTTGCTCATTCCCCCGTCCATCACGACGACGGCCGCACGAGACTGATGTCTTCCGTATTTGACCCGATAAATCAGGAGCCAGCCGTTTTTGACGGGCTGTGAGGCGAGCCAGGTGATCTTGGAGCCCTGGGGGTGATGATTGAGCGTCCAGCGGGCGGCCAGCAGCGCCGTGTCGCGCGCCGACTTCTGCCGCATGATCGGCAGCGGACATGTGACGAACGTCCCACGCAGGCGCGCGCCATGCTTCCTGGGCAGCACCTGCTTGCTGGTGAACGGCGCCGCGCCGTACGTCTTCCACGGCCTGGGCATGTCCGGGACGGCCAGCCCCGTACGCGTGTCCTTGACGACCCGGCGCGGCGGCTTGGGGAGAGCCATCCGCTTGACCTTGCGCGTCAGCCTGGGCACGCGCCGGTCGGCGTACAGGGCCTCCATGGCCGTGTAGCCCGGCGCGAGCGACGGCCCGGGAGAGGGTGTGCTCCTGACGGTGGCGACAGGGGAGGGTGCGGGACCGGACGAGGACGGTGCGGCCGGCGGCGCGGTGACCGGCCCCGCCGCGACCTCGTCCGGCCCTGACGGGAGCACCGCGACCAGCGCCACGGCCACGGCCGCGACTGCGCCGACCACGGCGAGCCCCCGGTACACCACCCGCATCCGGATATCTCCGATGCGGGAGCGTTTGGGCGGAGAAGCAGGGATTCCCGGTCTCACTTCGGTCCTCACTCGGGAACCCTTGATCTCTTCTTCCCCATCGAGCACGAGCGGAGCGTACGACATATCCCGCCATCGCGTCCTAGAAGCGACCGAAGTGCAATCATGGCTTCGTGCTACAGGTTGAGCTGCGATTCGACCACGCCTCGCGAGCGTCCCAGACCCACACGAACCTCTCGGCGATCCGGCAGAGCTCAACCGGCCTCTGGGTGGCCGGCGACGAGACCGCCACCTTCGAGCATCTGACGTGGACGGGCGACCACTACGGCGAGCAGCGGACGTTCCGCCTGGCCGACTACGTCACTCTGCCCGCGGGCCCCGAGGACGAGGCCGACATCGAGGGCCTGGCCAGGGCGGACGGCCATCTCTGGCTGGTCGGCTCGCACAGTCTCAAGCGCAGGAAGGTCAAGTCCAAGGACCCGGACAAGGCCGCCGACCGGCTGGCCACGGTGATCAGGGAGGAGAACCGCTTCATCCTGGTACGCCTGCCGCTCCACGGCGAGACGCCCGGCCCTGGAACGGTCCTGTCGGGCAAGGAGGCGCTGACCACGCATCTGCGCGACGACCGGCACCTCGCGCCGTTCCTGGAGCTGCCAGGCAAGGACAACGGGCTCGACATCGAGGGCATCGCCGTCGTGTCCGAGCGGATCTACATCGGGCTGCGCGGTCCCGTGCTGCGTGGCTGGGCGGTGGTGCTGGAGCTGCGGCTCGAGGACGCGGGCAAGGGACGGATGCGGCTGCGCGAGCCGTACCGCAAGCACTTCCTCGACCTGGGCGGGCTGGGCGTGCGGGACCTGTGCCCGGACGGCGACTCGCTGCTGGTGCTCGCCGGGCCGACCATGGTCCTCGACGGTCCCGTACGTGTCGTGCGCTGGCGGCCCGGCCCCAAGCGGCAGGAGGTCGTTCCTGAGGACGAGCTGGAGGCGGTGATCGAGCTGCCCCACGGCCTGAGGTGCGACCGTCCCGAAGGACTGGTGCGGCTGGCCGACGGCCGGCTCATGGTCGTGTACGACAGCCCGTCGCCCGCGCGGATGACCCCGGCGGGCGGCGTGCTGGCGGACGTCTTCACGATCTAGCCACGCGCCCCTTGAGCCAGGGGGCGTCCGCCACGAACGTGCACGAGCCCGGCTCGATCTCCGTGAACCCGGCGTCGCGCACCACCGGCAGCCCCTCGGCGACCATCGCGCCGAAGTCGGCCTGCGAGGCCGCCGTCCGCACGCAGACCGCGAGGCCGCGGGCGCGCCAGGCCTCCCGCTCGGCCGCGTCGCTGGCCCACCAGGCGAGCTGGGCGGCGTGCCCGGCCTGCGCCATGGCCTTGCCCGCGGACATGGCGAGCTCGGGGTTGGCCCACAGGATCGGCGGCTCGGCGGACGGCGGGTCGGCGGTGTCGCTCAGCTCGGTGCCGCCCACCTGCAGCCGCGCGAGGTCACGCGGCCAGCCGTCGAGCGGTACGGGCGGGTGCACGCGTACCTCGGCCGTGCGGTGCTCGACGGTGCGCCCCGGCAGCGCGACCGCCCTGCGCCACTCGGCGCCCCTGGCCCGGCGCACCACCTTGCGGATCTTGCCGGTCGACTGCCAGGTGTGCAGCTCGGCGGCCCACTCCCCCGGGTCGTCCAGCAGGCTCAGCACGGCCATGGCGGCCGCTTCCAGGGCATCTGTCCGCTCGGGGGGAGCGGCTCTTTCGATCCTGACGACCAGCGGCAGGACATAAAGCTCAAAGCTCTCGGGGTTCTCGGAGTTCATCGCCCTCTAGCATGCCCGATGGCCACCGACATGCCGGCGGCCAGGAGGCACAGAGCGCCGGCGCCGTACCAGGCGAGGTCGTAGGCGCCCAGGTGGTCGCGGGTGAGCCCGGCGCCCACGGCGGCGAACGCCGCGCCGACCTGGTGCGAGCCGAACACCCACCCGAACACCACGGCCCCGTCGGCCCCGTAGATCCGCCGGCACAACGCCACCGTGGGCGGCACGGTGGCCACCCAGTCCAGCCCGTAGAACACGATGAAGATCAGCATGCTGGGCTCGGTCGTGGCCGCGAACAGGCTCGGCAGCACCATCAGGGAGAGCCCGCGCAGCGCGTAGTAGACGCCCAGCAGCACCTTGGGGTCGATCTTGTCGCTGAGCCAGCCGGACGCGATCGTGCCCGCGATGTCGAAGATCCCGATGACCGCCAGCAGCCCCGCCGCGACGGGCTCGGCCATGCCGTGGTCGTGCGCGGCCGGGATGAAGTGGGTGCCGACCAGGCCGTTCGTGCTGGCCCCGCAGATCGCGAAGCCGCCCGCGAGCAGCCAGAACGGCCGCGTCCTCGCCGCCGAGGCGAGCACGGTGACCGCCCTGACGGCCGCGTTCACGGTGCTCGGCGGCGTACGGACCGCGCCGGGATCCGCGCCGAGCGCCGTCGTGCCCACGTCTTCGGGACGGTCGCGCAGCAGCCACCACACGAACGGCACCACGGCCAGCGCCGCCCCGGACACGGTCAGCGAGGCGAAGCGCCACCCCGGCCCCTCGGCGAGCTGGGCGAGGACCGGCAGGAAGATCAGCTGCCCCGTGGCGCCGGCCGCGGTGAGCACGCCGGTGACCAGCCCGCGGTGCCGCACGAACCAGCGGTCCACCACGGTCGCGGCGAACACCAGCGCCATCGAGCCCGTTCCGAGCCCGACCAGCACGCCCCAGAACAGCAGGAGCTGCCAGCTCGCGGTCATCAGGACGGTGAGGCCGCTGCCCGCGGCGATCAGCAGCAGCGCGACGGCGACCACCCGGCGCATGCCGAAGCGGTCCATCAGAGCGGCGGCGAAGGGTGCGGTCAGACCGTAGAGCACCAGGTTGATCGAGACGGCCAGTGAGATCGTGCCGGCCGACCAGCCGAACTCCTCCTGGAGCGGGGTGATCAGCACGCCGGGGGTGGCGCGGAACCCGGCCGCGCCCAGGATCGCCACGAAGGCGACGGCCGCGACGAACCAGGCTCGGTGCATGCGGCCGCGCGTGGGGGTGGTGCTCAACGTCATGCGCCAATCCTGCTTTATCCCCTTACATGGTCACGAGTGGCCGGAAAGCCAATATGTGAAAGAATCTGGCCATGACACACCGGATCGTGGTCGTCGCGCTCAACCACTTCGCCCCGATCGACCTCGGCGTGCCCGGGCAGGTGTTCGGGGTGGCCGAGACGGCGGACGGCGAGAAGCTGTACGAGGTGGTGACCTGCTCGGAGGGGCGCATGCCGGTCCGCTGTTCCGCGGGCTACAGCGTGCTGCCCGACCACGATCTCGACGTGCTCGACACCGCCGACACGGTTGTGGTGCCCGGCATCCACGCGGGCCGGGCCATGCGGTACGGCACGATCTCTCCCGCGCTGGCCGAGGCGCTGCAGGGGCGGCCTCGTACGATGTCGATCTGCACGGGGGCCTTCGTGCTGGCGGCGGCAGGGCTGCTCGACGGCCGTCCGGCCACCACGCACTGGCGCGACGCCGAGCTCTTCGCCCGGCTGTTCCCGCAGGTGAAGCTGGACCCGGACGTGCTGTTCGTGGACGACGGAGACGTGCTGACCTCGGCCGGGGTGGCGGCCGGGATGGATCTGTGCCTGCACGTGATCAGACGCGACCACGGCAGCGAGGTGGCCAACCGGGCGGCCCGCCGCTGCGTCATGCCGCCGTGGCGGGAGGGCGGCCAGGCCCAGTACATCGACCGGCACCTGCCGTACGCGGGCGGCGGCACGGCGGCCACGCGCGACTGGATGCTGGCCCACCTGGACCGCCCGCTCGACCTGACCGCGCTGGCCGGGCACGCGAGGATGAGCGTGCGCACGTTCACCCGGCGCTTCCGCGACGAGACCGGCATGAGCCCGGCCAGATGGCTGAACGGGCAGCGGGTCCAGCACGCCAGGCGCCTGCTGGAGACGACGGACCTGGGCGTGGAGGAGGTGGCCAGGAAGGCCGGGTTCGGGACGGCGGTCTCGCTCCGGCAGCACCTGCATGCCGCCGTCGGGGTTTCGCCGCTGGCGTATCGGCATACGTTCCGCCGACCCTGAGTTTCTTGCGACAAAAGCCACATACCCCCCTAGAATCGCCGCAAGAAGAAGATCGACAAGGAGGGGTCGTCACATGGCCGACGCGGACCACTTACCCGCGGGGATCAACCCGAATGTGCCCAGCGTCGCCCGCATGTACGACTACTACCTCGGCGGCCGGGACAACTTCGCCGCCGACCGCGAAGCGGCCGAGAAGATGATGGAGATCGGCCGGAGGATGGGCAACGACGCCCGCGAGATCGCCCTGGCCAACCGCGCCTTCATCGGCCACGCCGTACGCATGCTCGCCGAGGCCGGGGTGCGCCAGTTCATCGACATCGGCGCGGGCCTGCCCACCCAGGACAACGTGCACCAGGTGGCCCAGCGGCACGCTCCCGGCTCCCGTGTCGTCTACGTGGACAACGACCCCATCGTGCTGATCCACGCCCGCGCGCTGCTGGCCAGGGACCCGGACGTCCTGGCGATCGAGGGCGACCTCAAGGACCCTGACGCCATCCTGGACGACCCGCGCGTCGCGGAGCATCTCGACCTCTCCCAGCCGTACGCCGTCCTGCTGGTCGCGGTGCTGCACTTCATCCCCGACAACGCCGAGGCCGACCGGATCGCCGCGCGCATCCGCGAACGCCTGAGGCCCGGGGGCCATCTGGTGCTGTCGCACCTCCTGTACGCGGGCCACGAGATGGACGATGTCGCCACGGCCGGCCAGCAGGTCTACTCCGGCACGACCTCGGGAGGCCTGGCGCGGCGCGGCTACGACGAGATCGCCTCCTTCTTCGACGGCCTGGAGCTGCTCGGCCCGGGCGTCGTGCCGGTGGCCGACTGGACGCCCGACGCTGCCCCCGGCGGTACGTACGACCTCGCCAAAGGCGGCATCCTGGCCGGGGTCGGCCGCCGCCCGGACTAGGCCGTCGCCGTCGTCAGGCAGCCGTTGTCCCCCGGCTAGATTGAGGGGGTGTCCCTGACCCTCGATTTCGTCAGCACGATCAGGGCCGAGCGGTCCGGCCTGATCGACACGCTGTCCGACGTGGACGGCCTGACGGCCTGGACGCGTACGCACGCGGCCGACCTGGGCGACTTCACCGTCACGGAGGAGCTGCGACAGGAGACGGTGCGCCTGCGGCAGGCCGTACGCGCGCTGCTGGCCCGGGCCGTGGCGCCGGAGCCGCCGAGCCGCGCCGACGCGTCGGCCCTGCCCGGATTCGAGGAGTCACTGACCCTCGTCAACGCCACCGCCCTGGCCGCACCCACCGCGCCCCAACTGCGCTGGAACGGCGAGCCGGCTCTCGTCACCGCGCCCGCCATCGAGACCGACCCGGGGACCCGGTTGCGCGCCAGGCTGGCCACGGCAGCCGTCGAGTTCCTCGCGGGGCCGGAGCGTGCCCTGCTCCGCACCTGCCAGGCGCCGCGCTGCGTGCTCTATTTCCTCAAGGAGCACCCGCGTCAGGAGTGGTGCTCGACAGCCTGCGGCAATCGCGCCCGAGCGGCCAGGCACTACAAGGAGCGCCGGAAAATCTAACGTTTGCAATGTCGTCTTGCCGTTATATGCTCTCGGTCTAACGGCAAGACAGCCATGCATGCGTTAGAGGAGAGTGGGATGTCCTTCCAGACCGGACACATCGGGCTCAATGTCACCGATCTCGACAAGTCCAAGGAGTTCTACACGCGCGTCTTCGGGTTCACGGTGGCGGGCGAGTCGCACGAGGACGGCCGCAGGTACGCGTTCCTGACGCAGGACGGAACGCTGGTGCTGACGCTCTGGCAGCAGAGCGAGGGCCGCTTCGCCACCGCCCTGCCGGGGCTGCATCACCTGTCGTTCCAGGTGGCGGAGCTCGAAGCGGTACGGCGCGCGGAGACCGTGCTCAGGGAGATCGGCGCCACCCTGCACCACGACGGCATCGTGCCGCACCGCGAGGGCGCCTCGTCGGGCGGCGTGTTCTTCGAGGACCCCGACGGCATCCGGCTGGAGATCTTCTCCCCGGACGGCGCCGGCGACCGCCCCGCGCCCGCCTCCGACGCGCCGACCTGCGGTTTCTTCTAATGAGACATCCGGGAGAGGTCGCCGTACAGCGGCGGGCGGGGGTGCGGGCGGAGGACCACGGCAGCTCGCGGACGCGCCCGCAGATCCCGGAGGTGGCGGCCGAGTTCCTGCGGAACCAGCACATGATCGTCCTGGGCGCGGCCGACGACGGCGGGCGCGTCTGGGCCGGCGTGCTGACGGGCCCCACAGGCTTCGCCTCGCCGTCGGACGACCGGACGATCGTGCTGCACGCCGTGCCGGACACCGCCGATCCCCTTCACGGGCTGTTCGCACAGGAGCGGGACATCGGCCTGCTGGCCATCGAGCCGCACACGCGGCGCAGGATGCGCGTGAACGGCACCGCGGTACAGGCCGGTGAGGCTCTGGTGGTGTGGACGGAGCAGGTCTACTCGAACTGCCCCAAATACATTCAGACCCGCTCCCCCACCTCCGCTCCGGGCACCCCCGCGGGCCTGGGGCGCGGGACCTCGCTGTCCGACCGGCACCAGAGGTGGATCGCGGAGGCGGACACGTTCTTCATCGCCACGCGAGCCGACGGGCTCGGGGCGGACGTGTCACACCGAGGCGGCAACCCGGGGTTCGTCCAGGTCACGGGAGCGCGCTCGCTGGAGTTCCCCGACTACCAGGGCAACTCGATGTACATGACGCTCGGGAACCTGGAGCTGGACCCGGCGGCCGGGCTGCTGTTCGTGGACTGGGAGCGCGGGGAGACGCTGCAGCTCACGGGCCGGGCCTGGGTGGAGTGGGGGGACCGGCGGGTGGTGCGTTTCGAGCTGGACGAGTACGCGCACCTGGCCGACACGGTGTCGGCCGGCTGGACCGCTCCCGGGTACCACCGCTTCAACCCACCGGTCTAGCGTCCCGGTCCAGGAAGGCCGCGGTGCCCGCGCAGGCCGCCGCGACGAAGAGCGTGATCACGAAGACCGGCAGGGTGTCCAACGGCGCCGTGTTGTGCACCAAGCCGACGATCAACGTGAGCTGGACCACGGTCAGCGACTCGAGCCGGGGGCGGCGTGCCTGGGCCGCCATGACGAGCAGAACCACGAGGACCGGGAGGTAGGCGGGAGCTCCCTCGTGCTCGGAGGAGCCGTCGACGTACATGGAGAGCATGGCCGCGGCGATGAGGATCGTGGCCGCCGTGCTCAGCACGATGGGTCGTCGAGCGTGGCCTGCCCGCCAGTCCTTGGCCGCCCGGACGGCGACCCCGAGAACGAGGACGCCCGCGGCCGTCAGTACGAGCCTCTCGCCGCCCGTCCCTGAGACCATTCTCGGGGCGACCAGGTCGATGACGATCAGTGCCAGGACGAGCAGCCCCGCGACCGCGGCCACGGCCCTGCCCACACCCTCGTGGGCCAGGGCCGTTTCGGCGAGCACGACCACAAGGATCAGCAGCGCGCCCGCGATGAACGTCGTCATCGGCGGGGTGGGGAATCCTGTCCAGAAAAGCCGGGCGATCAGGCCCAGGTGGAGCGCGGCCGATCCGGCCGCCGCACCCAGAAGCGCCGCGCGCCTGCGTCCGTCCGGCAAGAGGCCGATCGCAGCCGCCGCGGCGGCCGTCAGAATGCTCCAGAGCGGGAGCTCGCCCAACAGATCGGCGGGGAAGCGTCCCCCGCCGAGGCCGCTGTTCGCCGGGGCGACCATGAGGAGGAACGCGGCCACGAGGGCGGACGCACGCCGAACCAGCTCCCACCGCCGCCCACCCGGAGCCCGATCCCGTCCGAGGACGGCGGCCACCGGCTCCCCGGCCGCGCCCGGCGCGGCCGTACCGGATCCCGCCACGACGCCTCCCTTGGACGGTGGCGCCGGTCTGGCTGGTGTGCTCGGTGTGCCGGCCTTCGATCGCCGCACCGGCGGCTCGACGTCCGACGTCCCCGACGGCGCGGGAGATGGCGGCGGTGCAGCCGGACTTCGAGCGGCACCCGAGCCAGGGCCGGGAGATGGCAGCGGTGCAGCCGGACTTCGAGCGGCACCCGAGCCGGGGCCGGGAGGTGGAGTGGCGGACGCGTGGACGGGCCCCGCTCCCGGGCCGCGGAGCGGAGTCGCGAGGACGCGGGCGGCGGCGGCCGAGACCATCCGGCTGTCGTCGTCAGCCAGCTCTTCCAGCGCCAGCCGGGCCGCCAGCGCAAGGCCGGCGTGCCGGCTGTGCCGCAGTCGTTCCAGCGCGTCGATCGTACCGGCCCTGATCTTGGCGATCGGATGGTCGATCGCCTCCTGCAACTCCGGAGGCAGTGGCGCCGGCTGGTCCACCGGGCGGCCGCGGCGCGCGATGACCAGGTCACCCTGCACGTCGAACGTCCACTTGCCGGGCGTCTGGTTGGGCGTGACCGCGCGCACCCGGTCATAGACGTAGTCGTACAGCTCGTCGATGCCCACGTAACCGTCCAGGTCGCGATCGGCGTCGCCCGTCTCCAGCCCCTGCACCAGCGCGCTGGTGAAGACCGACGGCGACGTCTCGCGAGCGTCGGCGAGATCGGTCCCGTCGAAGGCGTACTCCATCGCGTTGGAGGCGGTGATGACCACCCGCCCACGCCCGCCGAACTGCTCCTCCACGTGGACGTCCGCCCCTGCCCTCGGCAGCGCGCCGCGCGTGAAGGCACCCGCGTAGCAGCAGTCGAGCAGCAGCACGACGCGCCTGCACCGGCTGCGGCTCATCCGCCGGTTGACGAACTCGGCGGACACAGCGGTTGCGGCGAGCCGGTTGAGCTTGGTGCTCGGGGTGGCGAAGTAGAGTTCGCCGCTGTCGTCCTTGACCCCGTGGCCGGAGAAGTGCAGCAGGAGCAGGTCGTCGGGGTGTCGATCGGCGAAGAACTCCTCCACGGCCTCGTTGATGACGGCGGTGGGCTCGTTGAGCATCGTGCGCACGTCGAACCCGCCGATGGACTCGTCCCCCAGCACCCTGGCCAGCGCCTCGGCGTCCAGCGCGGGCGCCCGCAGCCCCCGCAGCCCGGGATCCCGGTATTCGTCGTTGGCCACGACCAGGGCCGTACGCCTGCCTGCCCGCGCGGGCGTGCCCGACTGCCTTCGCCGTAACCAGACCTCAGTGAGCCGGCGTTGCTCGGCGGAAGCGATGCCGGTCAGCTCAAGCACGTCTCCCTCGATGTCCAGCTTGACAGAGCGGTGCTGGTTGCGGGTGAGCCAGGCGGTCACCGCGTTCACGATGGCGCCGAGCAGCTCCGTGCCGGCCAGCGCGACGACCAGACCGCCGACCGTGAACGACAGGACCGCCCTCGCCCCTTCGGGCGCCTCTCCCGCCTCGGCGGCGCTCGCCGCCACGTCGAGCTCGAGCAGCTCGGCGCGGAGCCGCGCGGTGGCCTCGTCCAGCTCCTGCGGGTCGGCGGCGTCAGCGACCACCTGCAGGCGCAATTGGGTCGTCTCACTCACCATGGGCCACCTCTCAAGGCAGCTGGAGGACCGCGTCGCAACGCATTGTAGGCACTACGGTGCGTGTGAGTCAGCGCCTTTCCCGCCGCGTGTCAGCCCGTCCAGATCCACGGCTCCGCGATCGGCACCGCGCTGTAGTCCTCACCCGCGACGGGGCAGATCTCCTCCCAGTGCACCCATCGCGCGCCTTCACTCGCCTTCGGCGGCCAGAGCAGATAGCCCCACCGCACCCCGTCGGTGTCATCACCCCAGGCCAGCAGATAGCGCGCCGACGCGGCGTGCTCCACGATGGGCGGCCGCCAGAGCTCGGGCAGATCCCGCGTGTTCAGATCCATACCAACCATTATAAGAACACATATTCGATTTGCGCGGAATGCTAGCCTATGACTTGATATCCGATCCAGTCATAGGGATACACATGGCTGTGGCATTCACGGCGGAAGACCGGGCGCGCATCACCGAGTCCCTGTTCGACGTCGCCGAAGAGCTCTTCGCCACCCAGGGCCTGAAGAAGACCTCGCTCGACGAGCTGGTCGCCGCCTCGGGCATCGCCAAGGGCAGCTTCTACGCGTTCTTCGACTCCAAGGAGGAGCTGTACAAGGAGGTGATGATCCGTAGGGCGCCGATGCTCGGCAAGCGGCTCGCCGCCGCCCTGGACCGGCCGCCGAGCGCCGAGGCCCTCGCCGCCCTCATGCGGGAGATGATCGAGGTGCTCACCACCGACCCGTTCTACCGGCGACTGCTCACCCGCCCCGATGAGCTGGAGGCGGTGACGCGCAGGGTCGGGGCCGAGGAGATCGCCCGTGTCACCCCTCACCTGCTGACACCGCTGCTCGACTACCTCGCCCAGGGGCAGGCCGACGGCGTCATCGTCGCGGACGCCCCGCCGGAGGTGCTGGTCGGCGTGCTGCGCACGGCGGGGCTGCTGGTGCTCAACCGCGACAGGTTCGGGCCGGACCACGCCCAAGTGGTCGAGGCCACCATCAACGCGCTGGCAAGGGGGCTCGTCGCATGAGTGTTCTGAAGAGGTACGCGCAGGCGGCCGGGATGACGGACGAGGCCTGGAAGCGGCACGCCAACCCGTGGAGCGTCTGGACCAGGTTCGCGGCCATCCCGCTGATGATCGCGGCGATCTGGAGCAGGGAGTGGATCGGCTGGTGGGCGCTGGTCCCGGTGGGTCTGGTGGTCGTCTGGCTGGCGCTCAACCCGCACGTCTTCCCTGCCGTCGAGCAGCCCGACAGCTGGACGGCCAGGGGCATCTACGGCGAGAAGCTCTGGCTTCGGGACCGGTCGCTGGTCACCGGCGACCACCGGAGCGTGCAGCGGCTGCTCATCGCGGTCGGCGTGGCGGGCTTCGCCCTGCTCATCTGGGGGCTGATCGCGCTGGAGCCCTGGCCGACCGTCTTCGGCGCCACGCTGGTCACGATCGGCCAACTCTGGCGCATCGACCGCCTCGGCCAGCTCTACCTGGCGCACCAGGCCGCCTCCCCCGAATAGCCGGGGCGGCGCCTACGCGCCGCTGCTCACAACCCCCCACCGGTGGCTCAGCGAACAGAACGTCATCGCGCTCGGCTGAGCTCGACGGTCGGGAACGTCACCGGTGCCGGGGGCAGGCCGGCCTGCACCATCCAGGCATTACCGGTTTCGCCGCCACGCGCGATCGACTCGACCGCCTCGGCGACCTCGTCCGGCTCGGCGATGGCGAGGTGGTGTTCGAGGATGACATCGCGGAGGCTCGCGAGCATCGGGGTGTTCACGAAACCCGGACACGCCGCATTCAGCGTGACGCCGGATGCGGAGCAGGCGGGTGCGAGCGAACGTACCAATCCGACGATGGCGTGCTTGCTGGCCGAATAGACAGGGTCGAACGGATTGGGCGAGATGCCCGCAAGGCTGGAGGTGACGACGATCGCACCGCCCCCCGACGAGGTCAGCGCCGGCAGAGCGGCGCGGATGCCGAACATGGTGCCGTCGATGTTCACCGCGATGACGCGCCGGTAACGATCGATGTCGAAGTCGTCCCCCGCGCCACCGGCGCCGCCGACACCGGCGTTGAGATGCACGATGTCGAGCCCGCCGAATGCCGACACGGCGGCCTCCACCATGGAGTGGTTGTCCTGCTCCCGGCTCACGTCGGCCGGCACGAACAGGCCGCCGATCTCGGCGGCGACGGCCCGGCCCGCGCTCTCGTCCACATCCGCGATCGCCACCCGGGCGCCGGCTCGGGCGAACCGCCTTGCCACCGCGGCGCCGATGCCGCCGGCCCCGCCGGTGACCAACACACCCGTCATTTCGAAGTCTCCTGTTCCGGCTCGGTCTCCATGTCGACCAGTGCGCCCTTGCGGCGCAGGTAGACCTGGCTGCTCACCTCAAGGGCGGCGAACACCACGACATACTGCAGACCACTGATCAGCGGCACCTTGTCGATCGGCAGCGAGTACGCCAGCACGAACCGTACTCCGGCGTCCAGCACCAGGCCGACGCCCCAGATGGCGGTCGCCACCCGCAGCATGTGCCGGAAGGCCGGCGACTCACGCCACGCGGTCTCGGCGCGGTCCCGCGTGGCACCGCCGGTGAAGGCGCGGATGGCCTGGAAGTAGAACGGCGTCCTCGGCAAGGTGGCGAGAATCCAGATCCCGCCGACGGCGGTCATCCATCCGTCCTTGGCCAGGAGAAATCTCGCGCTGCCCGACAGGAACGACGCGGCGACGCTGAGCACAAGGATGGTCAGCGTGAACAGGGCGAGCGCGTCGATCCGCCGCCGCACGGCCACCGTCAGCACCGCCCGGATGCCCGGCGGCAGCACGGCCAGCGTCAACGCCAGCCACTGATTGACGCCGGCCGCGCGCAGGCCGTAGAAAACGGCGAGCGGGGCCACCACATTGACGCCGAGGTTGAGGATGACCTCGCGTCGTGGATCGGCGGTTCTGCTCTTCCTCGGCGGTTCAGGTCCGACCGCCGCTCCTGGTGCGTTCATCAGCGCCCCTTCGAGCCGTACGAATATCCGGAAGCCACGCCGAGGTCGTCACCTTCGCCCCCGTGGCGGTTGCGCCAGATCGCGAGCAGATAGCCGGCCGTGACGAGGGCGAGGACGAGAATGGCCAGCCAGGCGATCCAGCTTCCCTGTGCGACGAGTTCGTCCGTGTCGCGTGCCAGCGCGGGGTTGATCACCCGCGCCTGCCAGAACAGCCAGGCGAGCGGGACGGTGGCGGCAAGCGTGAGCACGGTGCCGGCGATCGCGGTGATGAGGTGCCGGCGACGCGTGCGCAGATTCACGACTCTGATCACGATGGCCAGCGCGATCACGGCAAGGAAACAGGGGATCCATAGATCCCAGAGCGCGGGGTTGACGATCGGCACGGGCACGCCTGCGGCAGTGGACACAGGCGAGATCACCCGCTGCGCGAACAGCGCCGCGACCAGCACCCCGGCCGTGACGAGCTCGCCGATCACGTCGCTCCACCTGGCCGGTCGAGGATCGCTGAGCACGGTCAGCCGGTCGGGCGTCCACGCGTCGGTGCTCTCGGCCGCCTCGGGGCGGGTACTCGACAGGCGGTCGGCAATGGCGAACAGCACGGTCACGCCGACAACGAGGTACATCGCCACGGTCAGCGTGATCCCGATCGGACGGAAGACCGCCGACCACGCGCTTTCCCTGTGGGCGCGCAGCGCCAGGGCCAGCACGACATAGACGATCGGCAGCACGGTGCAGCACGACACGAGGAGTGCGTGGACATAGCCGGGATAGGTTTCGGGACCGATGAGCGCGACGGCGCGGTGTCCGTAGCCGGCGGCCAGGCGCGCGGGGTCACCAAGCTCATCCAGCACGGCGTACTCTGCCTTTTCCCGCGGATCGCCAAGTGCGACGCGGGCATCGACGCCGTCGGCGATCGCCGCGCGCAACTCCCGCTCGATCTCACGACGGTGCTTGGCGGGCGAACGCCGTGCGACGGCTAAGACATACCGGTCGGTCAACGTGGCGGCCACAGGTGCTGTCCTTCCGCGTCGGGGTCCAGGGCCGCGACACCCGCGTCGGAGTCCAGGCGCGTGAGTGTCGCGTCCGGGTCCAGTCGCGTGACGGCCGCGTCGATCGCCCGCCACTCCCGCCACAGGGCCCGCGCGAGACGCATGCCGTCATGGCTCGTGCGGTAGAACTTGCGCGGACGAGCCTCGCTGGTGTCCCACTCGCTCGTCAGCAGGCCCTGGCTCTCCAGCCGACGCAGCAGCGGGTAGAGGGTGTTGCCCGCGACCGGCATACCCGCGCGCTCGAGCTCTTCCAGCAAGCCGTAGCCATATCCCGGCTTCTGGAGCGCCAGCAGACTCGCGAGCACCACAGAGCCACGACGCAGTTCCTGCCGATGCGCATCTAGCAGTTCGGATTCGCTCACGTGTCGCACTATAGTGTGTGACACACATCGTCGTTCAATGCCATCATTGTGCGAAGCGTCAAAAGGATGCCGAGTGCGCCGGGGACCGGCCAAGTAGACGTGGCGGTGCATCGGTCCAGTCGCCGAACCATGGCCGGGTCCTGCCCCCGGGTCGTCGAGCACGGGCCCTCGCCCTGGGGCTTGAAGGGGGGTGCCGCAGATGCCGTGACCGCCCTCAGGGAGGGTCAGCCGAGAACTTGTCGGTCGATTTCGACAATGGGGCGCCGGTCAGGACACTGATGGCGCACGGTGGTCAGAGCCGGCTGATCGCCTCCTTGATCGTGGCCAGATCGCCGAGGACGACCTCGGTGCGGTCGCGATCCGTGTGGAGGCGCCAGTGGGTCTCGGCCACCGCTTCCGGGGAAGCCGGAGAGCCGGGGGCGACAGCGGCGGATATGGGCACATGGCCGACGTGGATGCCCTTGCCGGCGAGCGCCTCGGACAGGGACAGGGCGTAGTTGCGCAGGGCCGAGGCCGCCAGCCCCACGTTGCCCAGGAACGGCAGCGGGTGGACGGCCGAGATGCCCGAGGTGAAGAGCAGGGTGCCGGAGCCGCGCGCCAGCATGGGTGGCAGGACCGCGCGGACCGCCGTCACCGCGCCCAGAACCCCGCCGTCAAAGGCGTCCTGGGCGCTCTCTCTGGTGATCTCCAGCACCGGCGTGAGGGCTTTGACCGCGCCCACGCCGTTGTAGAGCAGGACGTCCACCGGGCCGATGCCGGCCAGGGCGGCGGCCAGCGAGGTCTCGTCCGTCATGTCGGCCTCATGCGTGGAGACCCGGACGTCGTCCAGTTGTGCGGCAAGCGCCGCGAGGTTGGCCTGGCTCCGGGACACGAGCGAGACCTCGAAGCCCTCCTTGCCGAAGCGGCGGGCGACCGCGAGGCCGATGCCGGGGCCCGCGCCGATGATCGCGATCTTCATATGGCACTCCTTAAGTCGAGGGTGGCCCTCACGTTAACACAAGCGGAGACACACCCTCGACTTCACTAGAATGGATGCATGATCCGCCGTGATGCGCAGCGCAACCGTGACGCTCTCGTGGCGGCGGCGCGGGCGGTCCTGGCCGAGCGGGGTGTCGGTGCGCCCCTGGAGGCCGTGGCCAAGCGGGCCGGGGTCGCGATCGGCACGCTCTACCGGCACTTTCCCGAGCGGGGCGAGCTCATCGACGCGATCCTCGATGAGCAGCTGGCCGGCTGGGCCGAGCTGGCCAGGCAGGCGGTGGCAGCCGCCGACGCCTGGGAGGGGCTCGTGGGGTTCCTCGAGCGCACCTGCGAGCTGCAGGCCAGGGACAGGGCCTTCACCGAGCTGGTGTGCCAGGAGCACCAGAGCGACCGGTCCGAGGTCAACCGGCTGATCGGCCAGCTGATCGAGCGGGCCCAGCGGGCCGGTGCGCTGCGGCTGGACGTCGGGCCGATCGATCTGGCGTTCTTCATGATGGCCTGCTCCCGGGTGGCCGAGCAGGATCCGGAGCGCTGGCGCCGCCACTTCACCCTCATGCTCGACGCGCTGCGGACGGGATGACGCCCCGCTGACTGTCCGGGCACGGCACGGGTCGCCGCTCGCTCATGATGCTGCGGGCGCTCGTGGCGGTGCGGGCCTCATGCGGCCGCGGGCATCGTGGCGGTGCAGCGGTCGCGGCGGTGCCAGCGGTGAGAGCAGTGCGCCGGCGGTCGCAGCAGTATCAGCGGGCTCCGTCGCGCGGGTGCTCGTCGCGGTGCGGGCATGGTCCACGCGGCAGGGGTACGGTGTGGAATGACACCAACACCCGAAAACCGGTGGCCACGCGGGTGCAGAACGTGAAACGGTCGCTTCCCATGATCCATTGGACCGAGGCGGGGCAGGAACGGTCGGCGGTCTGGCGTTCCGCGCTGGGCGCGCCGCCACCGAGGCGCGTGATCACGGCCGACGACCGGATGACGGCCGACGCCGCGTACCGGCTGGCCTGTGAGGGCACCGCGCTGCTGTGGCAGGGCGACTTCCAGAACGCCCGCCAGCTGCTGGCGGCCATGGGACGCCGGTGCAAGCCCGCCGCCCCCGGCGCCGACTTCCACCGCTACCGCCAGGCCCGGTCACAGCGCGCCCGCACGCTGGGCATGCTGCTCATCCCGTTCGCCGAGGACCACGTGGTGCCGCTGCGCAGGGCGCCCGACGTGCGGGCGGCGTGCGCCGAGGTGTACGGCCCCGAGGCGCCTCCCGCCGTGGGCCAGCTACGCGAGCTGCTCGGCCTGATCGGGGCCCACGAGTGGCGGCGCAAAGGCGTGTACGTCCCCGCGCTCGGCGCCCGCATCCACCCGCACCACGGCGTGTTCTCGCCGATCAGAGGCGAGTACATCGACCTCGTCGCACAGGCGCCGCTGCCGGACGACCGGCTGGCGTTCGACATCGGCACGGGCACGGGGGTGCTGGCCGCCGTTCTGGCCAGGCGGGGCGTACGGCACGTCGTGGCCACCGACATGGACCAGCGGGCCGTGGACTGCGCCGGCGAGAACGTCGCCCGCCTGGGCCTGGCCGACCGGGTGGAGATCGTACGCGCCGACCTGTTCCCGCCCGGGGAGGCGCCGCTGATCGTGTGCAATCCGCCGTGGCTTCCCGGCAAGCCGGTCTCGCCCCTCGACCAGGCGGTCTACGACCCTGAAGGGCGGATGCTGCGCGGCTTCCTCGACGGCCTCGCCGCGCATCTGGAGCCGGGTGGCGAGGGCTGGCTCATCCTGTCGGACCTCGCCGAACACCTCGGCCTGCGTACCCGGGCCGACCTGCTGGCCGCGTTCGAGCGGGCGGGGCTGCGCGTGGCCGGACGCCTGGACGCGCGGCCCCAGCACAACCGGCCGCAGGACGAGCAGGACGCGCTGCACGCCGCCCGCGCCGCCGAGGTGACCTCACTCTGGAGGCTCGCACGCCGCTGAACTCTGGAGGCTCGCACGCCGCTGGGCCGATGGCATGACTCTGACGGCTCGCGCACCGGGGGCCGATGGCTCTGAGGGCCCCGCACACCGCTGAGCCGACGGCCTCGGCCGACGGCTCTGGAGGCTCGCGCGCCGGGGGCCGATGTTAGCCGCGGCCTCTCAGCGGCAGGAGAGATGCATGCACATCTCGGGAGTACAGTGTGTTCTGCCTGATCACCGCTACACGCAGGCGGAGATCACCGAAGCGTTCTCCCGGCTGACCGATTGCGACGAGGACCTGCTGAGACGCTTCCACACGGCCACCGGTGTGGAAGGCCGCAACCTCGCACTCCCGCTGGCCGACTACGCCAAGCTCGACTCCTTCGAGCGCGCGAACGACATGTACCTCGAGGTCGCCCTCGATCTCGCCGAGCAGGCTCTGAGAGGCGCGCTGCGCAAGGCGGGCATCCGCCCCGAGAAGGTCGACCACCTGCTGTTCTGCTCCACCACCGGCATCGCGACGCCCTCGCTGGACGCCAGGCTGGCCCAGCGGGTGGGGCTGCGGCCGGACGTCAAGCGGGTGCCGGTGTTCGGCCTGGGCTGCGCGGCGGGCGCGTCGGGGCTGTCGCGCCTGCACGACTACCTGCGCGGCTGGCCCGACCACGTCGCGGTGCTGGTGTGCGTGGAGCTGTGTTCGATGACGATCCAGCGGGACGACACCTCGATCGCGAACCTGGTGGCCAGCGGCCTGTTCGGGGACGGCGCGGCGGCCGTCGTCGCGACCGGGCGCGGCGAGGGCCCCGAGGTCGTCGCCACCCGCAGCAGGCTCTATCCCGGCACCGAGCATCTCATGGGCTGGGAGGTCGGTCAGCACGGCTTCCGCATCGTGCTGGACCCGGACCTGACCGGGTTCGTGGAGCAGGCGCTGGGCGGTGACATCAAGACGTTCCTGTCGGACTACGGCCTCACCCCCGACCAGGTCGCCACCTGGATCTGCCATCCCGGCGGCCCCAAGGTCATCGAGAAGATCGCGGAAAGCCTCGGACTGCCGCAGAAGGCGCTCGAGGTGACCTGGCGGTCGCTGCGCGAGCACGGCAACCTGTCCTCGGTCTCGGTGCTCCACGTGCTCCAGGAGACCCGGGGCCGGCCGGGCGCGCCCGCCGTGCTCCTCGCCCTGGGGCCGGGCTTCTCCGCCGAGTTGCTCATCCTGCACTGGTGAGCGCGTATCTCGTCCTCATCGGCCTGGTCGTCCTTGAGCGGCTGGCCGAGCTGACGGTGGCCCGCCGCAACCTGGCCTGGGCCAGGGCCAGGGGCGGCGTCGAGTACGGCAGGCGGCACTACCCCTGGATCGTCGTGGCCCACGCCGCGCTCCTGGCGGCGGCGCCGGCCGAGGTGTGGCTGACGGGCCGCCCCTTCGTCCCGCTGCTCGGCTGGCCGATGCTGGCGGTGGCCGTTCTCGCCCAGGGGCTGCGCTGGTGGTGCATCGGCACGCTGGGCAGGCAGTGGAACACCCGCGTCGTGGTGGTCCCGGACATGCCGCTCGTGCGCGGCGGCCCGTACCGGTGGCTGCGGCACCCCAACTACGTGGCCGTCGTCGCCGAGGGCCTCGCGCTGCCCCTGGTGCACACCGCCTGGCTCACGGCGCTGTGCTTCACCGCCGCCAACGCCATGCTGCTCACCGTACGCATAAGCGTCGAGAACGCGGCGCTCAGCGGGCGGCGGGATCCCGCCGGGAAACCGTGATCTCCTCGGGCTGCGCACAGCGCCCGTGTCTGCCTCACCGGCCCCACCCGTCACAAGCGATCACGCCTCGGTCGCGGTTTGCGCTCGCTTACGTCACCGGCTCGGCCAGCGGCAGATCAAGTTTCGTCGTACGGCTTGGAGGTGGTTGCCATGAAGATTCGCCCCTTAGCGGCGGGTGCCGGGCTCGTCGCGCTGTTGGCCCTGTCCGCGTGCGGCGGCTCCGGTGGCTCGACGAGCGGTGAGCGGGCGCCCAAGCCTGCCAACGCCAATCAGCAACCCGTACGCCCGTCCCAATCCCCCACCCAGCAGGAGAAAGCCGAGCAGGACACGACGGCGGCCCAGATCTCCACGTTCGCCCTGGACGTGGACACCGCCTCGTACGGCTACGCCCGCCGTACCCTCCAGGAGGGCCGCTGGCCCGCGCCCGCCGAGATCCGCCCCGAGGAGTGGGTAAACGCGTTCCGGCAGGACTACGCGCAGCCGCAGGACGACGGGTTCGCCGTGCACGTGGACGGCGCGAAGCTGCCGTCGCGCGACGAGGCGGTCCTGCGCGTCGGCCTGCAGACGCGCGCGTCGGACGCGGCCGGGCGGCGGCCCGCCAACCTCACGTTCGTCGTGGACGTCTCCGGCTCGATGGCCGAGACCGGCCGCCTGGACCTCGTCAAGTCGGCCCTGCTCAAGCTGCTCGACCAGCTCGCGCCCGGCGACCAGGTCTCGATCGTGTCGTTCAGCGACGAGGCCCAGGTGCTGGCGTCGATGACCCCGCTGACCGCCAGGGGCGAGCTGCGCGAGGCGGTGGACGAGCTGACCGTCAACGGCGGCACGAACCTCGAGGCCGGGCTGGTCACCGGCTACCAGGAGGCGTCCAAGGCGTTCCGCCCCGCCGCCACGAACCGGGTCATCCTGCTCTCCGACGGCCTGGCCAACCAGGGCAGCACCGAGTGGCAGGCCATCCTCGACCGGGTCAAGGAGTACGCCGGCAGGCAGGTCACGCTGCTCACCGTCGGCGTCGGCCGCGACTACGGCGACGAGCTGATGGAGCAGCTCGCCGACAACGGCGACGGCATGGCCGTGTACGTCAGCAGCCAGGAGGAGGCCGACAAGATCTTCGCCACGCAGCTCCCCGCGAACATCGAGCTGCGGGCGCGCGACGCCAAGGCGCAGGTCGTCTTCAACCCGTCGGTGGTGGAGACCTACCAGCTCATCGGGTACGACAACCGCGCGCTGGCCACCGAGGAGTTCCGCGACGACAGCCGCGACGGCGGGGAGATCGGCCCCGGCCACTCGGTCACCGCGCTCTACTCGCTGCACCTCAAGCCGGGCGCCAAGGGGCAGCTCGCCCAGGCCACCGTACGCTGGCAGGACCCCGACACCAGGAACGCCTCGGAGGCGAGCAAGGCGCTGCAGGCCGACGAGCTGGCCCCGTCGGTGTGGGACAAGGCTCCGGTCCGGCTCCAGGTGGACGTGGCGGTCGCCGCGTTCGCGGTCTACCTGCGCGACCGCAAGGCGTTCGGCATGGACCTGCCCGAGCTGGGGAAGCAGGCCACGCGGCTGGCGGCGGCGTCGGAGGACCCGATGGTGTCGGAGCTGGTCACGCTCATCGGCAGGGCCGGCGCCGTGGGCTGAGCTAGTCGTCGCCGAGTATGGGGGCGGCAGTGGCGGAACGGTAGTAGTAGTCGTACATCGCCTGGGCGAACCCGGCCTTCGACACGTGCGCGACCTTCTTGCCGCGCAGCCGTTCGTACGACTCCCGTGACGCCTCTGCCGCCACGTCGTACGCCGCCCACAGGCGCAGGTACTCGGCCCGGTCGAGCCGCTCGTCCCCGTCGGCGTCGAGCGCGTCCCAGAGGGCGTCGGTGATCGGCCAGACCACGTTGGCCACGAACTCCGTCCGGTCGCGCTCGGGGGCCAGCGCGTACTCGATGTAGGACTCCCTGCTGATGCGGCCGTGGGAGTCGGTGCCGATGTGGCGGACGGCATAACGCCAGACCCGCTCGTACGCGTTCCTGACCAGCCGGCTGCCCTCCTCGGAGAGCCCCAGCCGCTCGCAGAGGGCGGTGGCGACCACGGTCATGTCCCGGTGATCGAGGTAGCCGTCGTGGTCCATGTCGCTGGTGTCGAACGCATGTCCAGCATTTCGGGCACGTTCATCCATGACGGCCACCCTTGGTAACTGTGTATCTACCGAACGTTACTTAAATACTGACCAGACCTGACGGCCTGTGTCAACGCGGTGGACACGAATCCCTGTGTGGGACCCGGATCGACCGGCAGCACGCCCGCGTACAGCAGGTCGACCATCGGCATCGGCCGGGGGTAGCAGAACACCGACGAGCCCGTGCCGAGGATCGACGGTGTGTCGATGACGAGGGGCAGCTCGGCCAGCAGGAAGGGCAGCGCCTGCTCGGCCTGCTCGCGCGAGAGCTCCGGCACCCCGACGATGGGCCGTACCGCGTCCAGGCAGTGCTCCGCGAAGGCCGGATGGGTCGCGACAAGGCGCTCCAGGCCTGTTCGCGCCGCGCTGTAGGCCCGGTTCGAAGCCAGCTCGTTCCAGTCGGACACCGTGGCGTTCGACGGGTCGAGGGCGTCGAGCGCGCGGATCACCCGGTTGCGCGTGTTGTTGGCGGCCGACCGTGCCTTGGCCCCCGCCTTGGCGGCCGGGCACCCCCTCGCGACCAGCGTCCCGGCCAGCTCGACGCCGGGCACGAGGACGTGGACCCGCGCGAACGTCCGGGTCGCCCAGTCGAGCAGGTGCCTGATGGTCCGAGGGGTGAAGTAGCCGTTCAGGGCGCTGACGCCGACGACGGCATGCTCCCGCCCGTCGAGGATCTGGGCGCAGCGCGAGGTCAGGGGTACTGGGTCGAAGCCGATCACGGCACGGACAGTAGCAAGTTTTTACTCTCCGTATGCGAGCCTTTTAAGGTGTGCTTCGGGGGTCACGGAATCGGCTACACTCGTACACGCAGCAAGGGGCTATAGCGCAGTTGGTAGCGCGCCTCCATGGCATGGAGGAGGTCTGGGGTTCGAATCCCCATAGCTCCACCCACACGAAGCCCGGGCTCAGCGCCCGGGCTTTCTGCTTTCCGTCGGCGGCATAGGACAAATGTCATGCCGAGATCAGGATCGACGGCACCTGTCACGGCGGGGAAAGCGCCGGAAGATCGAGCCATGAGACGAATCCTCCCGGCTCTGGGGCTCGCCCTGCTCGCCCCGCTGATCGCCGAGTTCCTGCTCGGCGACTTCCCCTGACGTACCTGTACTTCCTGGTCCTGCTCGCCCCCACGTACGGCGGCGCCACGGTGGTGATCCGCGAGGTGGCCAGGAGGAAAGGGCTCACATGGCCGAGCATCGTGCTGATGGCCCTGGCCTACGGCGTGTTCGAGGAGGGCATCATGACGATGTCGCTCTTCAACCCCGACTACGCCGGACAGCGGCTGCTCGACCCCGGCTACCTCCCCGCGCTCGGCATCGGGGTGCCGTGGACGCTGTTCGTGCTGGCCCTGCACACGGTGTGGAGCGTGAGCGTGCCCATCGCGGTGATGGAGGAGATCACCGGTGAGCGGCGGACCACCCCGTGGCTCGGCAAGGTGGGCCTGGGCGTGGCGGGCACGGTGGCCGTGCTGGGGGCCGCGTCCACGACGCTCTTCTCCTACGGCAACGGGCACTTCCTGGCGTCCGTGCCGCAGCTCGTGTCGATCGTGGTGATCGTGGTCCTGCTCGTGGTCGCGGCGTTCCGGCTGCCGCGGCACAGGAGCGCCGCCGGGCGGGCGCCCTCGCCCTGCGCTGGTGCTCGGAGCGACGCTGGTGGCCGGAGCGGTGTTCGAGCTGCAGACCGTGATCGACGGGCTGCCGGTCTGGGCGACCATCGTCTTGCTCGTCGCGGCCGAGGCGGGTATGGCCTGGCTGGCGCTCACCTGGTCGGCGCGCGAGGGATGGGACGGCAGGCACCGGATGGCCCTGGCCGGTGGGGCGCTGCTGACCTACACCTGGCACGCGTTCCTGTCGAACCCGGTGGTGCCGTCCTCCCCCGTGCTCGACCTCGTGAGCCACGTCGTGTTCGGGCTGGCGGCGCTGGCTCTCCTGCTGGTGGCGGTTCAGAGGGTGAAGTCGAAGGTGTAGGAGTGGCCTCCGTCGGGTCCGATGACGATGTTCATCTCGCCCCTGAGTCCCCGCAGGTCCCCGGTGCCGGAGTCCGGGACGACCGAGACGGTCAGCGACTGCTTCCCGCGGTCGCTGACCGCGTTGTGCTGCACGACGAAGGCCCCCGAGCGGCCGTCCAGAGTGCCCTCGATGCGCTCCAGTGCCACGTACGACTTCGAGTCCTCCACCTCCGTCGCGGCCACCAGCAGATGCACGACGCTGGTGCCGGTCAGGTCCCCGTGGAAGGTCTTGGACATGGTCACGAGCCCGAGTGAGACGCCGTCACGCTCCTCGAAGGGCGGCTTGGCGTCCCAGTCGGCGGTGTCGAAGGCTCCTTTGGCGAACATGTGCTTCATCATGCCGGGCGTACCTGTCAGATCCCGTCAGGTACCGGTGAGCCGCTCCACCACCGGGGCGAACTCGTCCAGGTATTGGGCGTTCACCGACACGTACGAGATGCCGAGCCTGTCCCTGCGCCGGCGGAGCGTGTCCACCATCTCGTCCGCCGTACCCAACAGGACCCCCGTGCCGCCCGCCGGGACGGACAGCCAGGAGGGCGGCTCGGCGCCGGCGGCCGCGAGGTTCATGCTGAGCTCGAGGTCGTGGAAGCGGTCGCCGGCCAGCTCGTACAGCTCGTCCAGCTTCGCGGCCACCTGGTCCTCCGTGTAGTGCTGCGGCACGCCGAGCGCCACCGTGTCGGCCTTCTGCGCGGCCAGCCCGAGCAGCCTGGTCCCGGCGGCGGCGACGAGCACGCGCACGTCCTTGACGGCGTCGATGGTCTGGGAGAGCCGCTCGATGCGCTCGCCCGGTGTCCCGAACCTCACGCCGAGCGCCGCGGCGTCCTGCTCCGCGTGCGCTCGGCCGGCGCCCAGGCCCAGCTCGAAGCGGTCACCGGTGAGCGTGCGCAGGGTTGAGGTCTCCCAGGCCACGGCCTCGGGGGTGCGGTTGGCGACGCTCAGCACGAACGTGCCCACGCGCAGGGTCGTCGTGGCCGTCGCGGCGACGGCGGCGGCGATGAAGGGCGACAGCGTGCGGAGCGTGTCGGGCACCAGCAGCGTCGAGTAGCCGAGGCTCTCCGCCCGGCGGGCCAGGCCGGTCCACGCGTCGGCGTCGGTGGCTTGTCCGGCGACCGCGCCGAACCTGAACGGGTGAGTGGTCATGCCACCAACGATCTCCGACGCGCGGGCCTGGCACATCGTCCGCCGGGCCGGTGGCTCACTACACCCGGGGGCGCAAGCCCGCGCGGGAGGCTACTCCCCCAGCAGTATCCGCGTGAAGTCGTTGGCGAACTTGCCCTGCGGGTCGAGCCGCCGGGCCAGGGAGCGGAAGCGGTCGGGGCAGGCGGGCCACCGGGTGAACAGCTTGCCCCAGTGCGGCCGTGGCTCGAACGGCGCCAGCGTCTCCTCCACCAGCTTCAGCACCGGCAGCACCCCGGCCACGTCCCTCACCCAGGTGAAGTGGATGCCCACGCTGTCGCGGCTGTGGAACGGGCTGAGCCACAGGTCGTCGGCCGCGATCGAGCGCACTTCCGAGATGTGCAGGACGGGCCGGATCCGGTCGCCGATCGCGTACAGCTCGCGCAGCGCCTTGACCGCATGCTCCCTGGGCAGGATGAGCTCCGACTGCAACTCGTCGCCCGCGCCGCTCGGCTCGGCGTCGTGCCGGAAGTGCGGCAGCCGCTCGTGCCACGGACCCGGCACGCCGAGCTGGACCGTGCAGCTCTCGGCGGGCATGCCCGGCAGCGGGTGGCGGGGGCCGTCGGCCGGGGTGGTGCCGTACCAGTCGGAGCTGGTCAGCTCCTCCGTGCGCTTCAGCCAGACGCGGGTGTCGCGCCAGTCGGTGAAGAGGCTGACGCTGTAGCCGGCGGCCATGATCTCGTCGAAGTCGGCCAGCGCGTCCTGGGACAGGCCCTCGCGTACGTACTGGCGCACCTCGAAGGCGGGCACCAGGTCGAGGGTCACCGAGGTGACGATGCCGAGCGCGCCGAGTGCCACCACCGCGCCGGGGAAGTCGGCGTCGCCGCGGGAGAGCGTCAGCACCGAGCCGTCGGCGGTGACGAGGTCGAGCGAGGACACGGCGGCGGCCAGGCTGGGCACGGCGTCACCGGAGCCGTGCGTGCCCGTCGCGACCGAGCCCGCCACGGAGATGTGCGGCAGCGAGGCCAGGTTCGCCAGCGCGAAGCCGGCCTGGTGCACCAGCGGGGCGAGCCGCGCGTACGTCATGCGCGCGGGCACCCGCACCGTGGCCGCCGCGCTGTCGATCTCCACCGCGTCCGGCATCCGGTCGAGCACCACGAGGTCGCCGGTGGTGTCCGCGACGTCGTTGAACGAGTGACCGCTGCCCAGCGCCCGCACGCGGGAACCGGCCGCGACGAGCCGCTGGAGCTCGTCGAGCGAGCTCGGATGGTGGACATTTTGCGCCCGGAATGCGGTGTTTCCCGCCCAGTTGGTCAGCATCACGGCCATACCTTCCCATAGCGCACCTTGTCAGCCTCGCCCGGGTGCCGCTAGGTTCGAGTGCCGCTGACGGAGGTGCGCCGTGCTCTACCTGTCCGAGGCCATCAGCCTCGTCACGCTCGTGCTCTGGCTCTACTGCCTCTTCGACGTGATCACCACGCCCGACGTGCTCTGCAGGAACCTGCCGAAGATCGCCTGGGTGGTCATCGTGCTGATCTTCCCGCTGATCGGCTCCGTCGTCTGGCTGGTGGCCGGGCGCCCGGAGCGGTCGCAGTCGGTCACGCGGCCGAGCGCGTTCCCCGAGTACGACCGCCCCGGCCGCTTCGCCGCCACCAACCCCGATGACGACGAGGAGTTCCTGCGCCGCTGCCGCGAGCGCGCCGAGGAGCAGCGCAGGAACGCCCCCAAGAAGCCCTCAGAGGACCAGCAGGACTAGAAGCCCTGGGCCAGGCGGTAGTACGCCTGGTTCCAGCGCAGCTCCTTGGCGAAGCGCTCGGTCGTCGTGTCGGCGTCGATGACCACCAGCTCCACGCCGAGCATGTCGGCCAGGTCGGTCAGCTCCTCGCGGCCGACCGCCGTGGACAGCACCGTGTGGTGCGGCGCGCCCGCCGTGAGCCACGACTCCGTGGACGTGCGGAAGTTGGGCCGGGGAGTCCAGACCGCACGGGCGACCGGCAGCTTGGGCAGCGGCTGGGGCGGCGCCACGAGGTCGATCTCGTTGGCCACCAGCCGGAACCTGTCACCCATGTCGGCCAGGCCCACCACGATGCCGGGGCCGGGCTCGGCGTCGAACACCAGCCGGACCGGGTCCTCCCTGTTGCCGATGCCCAGTGGGTGGATCTCGCACGACGGCGTGCCGGAGGCGATCGAGGGGCAGACCTCGAGCATGTGCGCGCCCAGGATGAGCTCCTGGCCGGGCGTCAGGTCGTAGGTGTAGTCCTCCATGAAGGACGTGCCGCCCGGCGTCATGGCCTTGAGCGTGCGCAGCAGCACCGAGGTCTTCCAGTCGCCCTCGCCGCCGAAGCCGTACCCGTCGGCCATGAGCCGCTGCACGGCCAGGCCGGGGAGCTGGCGCAGGCCGCCGAGGTCCTCGAAGTTCGTGGTGAACGCCTTGAAGCCGCCCGCCTCGAGGAAGCCGCGCAGGCCCAGCTCGATCCTGGCCGCGTAGCGCAGCGACTCGTTGCGCTCGCCGAGCAGCTCGGGGGCGACGGTGTACTGCTCCGCGTACTCCTTGACCAGCGCCGTCACGTCCGCGTCGGACGCCGCGTCCACGGCCTCGACCAGGTCGTTCACGCCGTACGTGTTCACCGAGACACCGAAGCGGAGCTGCGCCTCGACCTTGTCGCCCTCGGTGACCGCCACGTCGCGCATGTTGTCGCCGAAGCGGGCCAGCTTCAGCGTGCGCACCTCGGCCAGGCCCTTGGCCGCGCGCTCCCAGGCCAGGATCCGCTCGCCCACCGCCGGGTCCGAGACGTGCCCGGCCACGGTCTTGCGCGGCACGCCCAGGCGGGTCTGCACGAACCCGAACTCGCGGTCGCCGTGCGCGGCCTGGTTGAGGTTCATGAAGTCCATGTCGATGGAGCTCCACGGGAGCTCCACGTTGGCCTGCGTGTGCAGGTGCAGCAGCGGCTTGCGCAGCGCGTCGAGCCCCGCGATCCACATCTTGGCCGGGGAGAACGTGTGCATCCACGCGATCACGCCGGCGCACTCGTCGTCGGCGTTGGCCTCCAGCATCACCCGCCTGATCGCCGCGGCGTCGGTGAGCACCGGCTTCCACTCCACGGCCACGGGGAGCTGCTCGGCGATCCGCTGGGACTGCTCGGCCACCTGGCGCAACGTGTCCTCGCCGTACAGCCCCTGGCTGCCGGTCAGAAACCAGATCTTCAACGCGAGCTCCTCTGTCCGTAGACGTTCTGATAGCGGTCGTACAGGCGGTCGATGTCGTCCTGCGGGATGGGCAGCGGCTCACCGAGCTGCCTGGCCACGTGGACGGTACGGGCCACGTCCTCGCACATCACGGCGGCCTTCACCGCCGACTTCGCGTCCTTGCCGATGCTGAACACGCCGTGGTTCTGCATGAGGACGGCCTTGGAGCGGTGGCCCTTGAGCGTCTCGACGATGCCCTGGCCGATCGAGTCGTCGCCGATCAGCGCGAACGGGCCGACCGGGATCTCGCCGCCGAACTCGTCCGCCATGGCGGTCAGCACGCACGGGATGGCCTCACCGCGCGCGGCCCAGGCCGAGGCGTAGGTGGAGTGGGTGTGCACGACGCCGCCGACGTCGGGCATGTTGCGGTAGACGTACGCGTGCGCGGCGGTGTCGCTGGACGGCGAGTGCTCGCCCTCCACGAGGTTGCCGTCGAGGTCGCAGACCACCATGTTCTCCGGCGTCAGCTCGTCGTAGGAGACGCCGGACGGCTTGATGACGAACAGGTCCTCGCCCGGGATCCGCCCCGAGACGTTGCCCGCCGTCCAGACGACCAGGTTGTAACGGACCAGCTCGGCATGGAGGTCGGCGACGATCTTCCTTACGCTCATGCCTGGGCCTCGTTCCTGATCGCGCGGAGGGTGTGCAGCATCTTTCCGTCTCCGAAGAAGTCGTGGAGCCTGCGGTACTCGGCGTAGAGCCGGTCGTAGGCGTCGGCCGCGGCCTCGTCGGGCACGTACGCGGCCTCGGTGCGCTTGCCCATCGCCGCCGCGGCCTCCTCGATGCCCGGGTAGGCGCCGGCGGCGACGGCCGCGTGGATGGCCGAGCCGAGCGCGGGCCCCTGGTCGGAGCCGATGACCGACAGCGGGCGGCGCAGCACGTCGGCGTAGACCTGCATGAGGAAGCGGTTCTTCAGCAGGCCGCCGGCGACCACGAACTCCTCGACCGGCACGCCCGACTGCTCGAACGTCTCCACGATCATCCGGGCGCCGAACGCCGTGGACTCGATGAGCGCCCGATAGACGTCCTCGGGCTTGGTGGCCAGGGTCTGGCCGATGATCACGCCGGAGAGGTTGTGGTCCACGAGCACCGAGCGGTTGCCGCCGAACCAGTCGAGCGCGACCAGGCCGTGCTCGCCGACGGCCTGCTTCTCGGCCAGCGCGGTCAGGCGCTCGTGGTCCAGGTCGCCACCGAAGTTGTCGACGAACCAGGCGAAGATGTCGCCGACCGCCGACTGGCCGGCCTCGTAGCCCCACAGGCCGGGCACGATGCCGTCGCGTACGACGCCGCACATCCCGGGCACCTCGGCGAGCCGGTCGCTGGGCATGATGTGGCAGGTGGAGGTGCCCATGATGGCCACCATCTGGCCGGGCCTGACGGCGTCGGCGGCGGCCGCGGTGACGTGGGCGTCCACGTTGCCAACGGCCACGGCGGCGCCCTCGGGGATGCCGGTCCACTCGGACGCCTGCGCGGTCACGCGGCCGGCGAGGCCGCCGAGCGGGGCCAGCGTCGTGCCGTTGACCTGCTCGCCGACCTGTCCGGTGGCGAGCTTGCTCGCGAAGCCGGCGAAGCCGGGGTTGAGCTCGGCGAGGTACTCCTCGGACGGGTAGCCGCCGTCCTGGAAGATCCCCTTGTAGCCGACCGTGCAGATGTTGCGGCTCTCCACGCCGGTGAGCTGCCAGATGATCCAGTCGGCCGCCTCGATCCAGCGCTCGGCCCTGGCGTACACCTCGGGGGCCTCCTCCAGGACCTGCAGGCCCTTGGCGAACTCCCACTCCGAGGAGATCTTGCCGCCGTAGCGCGGCAGCCAGCTCTCCCCCCGGCGCGCGGCCAGCTCGTTGATCCGGTCGGCGTGCGGCTGCGCGGCGTGGTGCTTCCACAGCTTCGGCCAGGCGTGCGGCTCGTCGGGCGTCTCGAAGCAGAGCGGCGTGCCATCGGCCGTGGTGGGCAGCACGGTGCAGGCGGTGAAGTCGGTGCCGACGCCGATGACGTCCTCGGGCGCGACTCCCGCGGCGGCGATCGCCTGGGGCACGGCGATCTTCAGCACGTCGATCCAGTCCTGCGGCGACTGCAGCGCCCAGTCCGGTCCCAGCCTCTTGCCGGAGCCGGGCAGGCTGTGCTCGATCACGCGGTGGGCGTACTCGTGCACCGCGCTGCCGAGCTCCGCGCCATCGCTGACGCGGACGACGACGGCACGCCCTGAGAGCGTGCCGAAGTCGACTCCGACCACGTAACTGTTAGCGTTCACATTTCACTCCCGGGGGTTACTTCCATGCCCATCATCGCCTAGCCAATCATCACCTACGAGCCGCCGCCGTGCTCGACCGCACGACGAAGCTGGGCGGCACGACCAGGCGCTCGTACGCGGTCGGGCCCACGTCGATCTGCCGCAGCAGCACCTCGATGCAGTGCCTGCCCACCACGTCGAAGTCCTGCCTGACCGTGGTGAGCGGCGGCGAGAAGAACTCCGACTCGGGGATGTCGTCGAAGCCCACCACGCTGATCTGGTCGGGCACCCGCACGCCCGCCTCGCTGAGCGCCCGCAGCACGCCGAGCGCCATCTGGTCGTTGCCCGCGAACACGGCCGTGACGCCCTCCATCGCGGCCAGGCTCTTGCCCGCCTCGTAGCCCGCGCGGGGGCTCCAGTCGCCGGCCAGCGGCTCGGGCACCGGGCGGCCCGCCTCCCTGAGGGCGGCGCGCCAGCCCTCCATCCGGCCCTCGGTCTCCAGCCAGTCGGGCGGGCCGCTGACGTGCCACACGGTCTCGTGGCCCAGCTCCAGCAAGTGGCGGGTGGCGAGTCTGGCGCCCTGGACCTGGTCGATGCAGACCACCGACACGTCGGCGCTGTGCGTGCCCTCGACCGCCACCGCCGGCATGCCCGGCGGCAGGTTCTCCAGTGCGCGCCCGGCCGAACGCTGCGGCGCGACCACCACGACCCCGTCCACGCCCTGCTCGGCCAGGTATTCGATGGCGTCGCGCACGTTCGCCGCGTCGATCGACTTCAGGCTGACGATGCTGACGAAGTAGCCCGCGGTCCTGGCCGCCTGCTCGATGCCGTAGATCGTGCTGGCCGGGCCGTACAGCGTGGTGTCGAAACTCACCACGCCGAGCGTCCGCGACCGCTTGGTGACCAGGGCGCGGGCGACCAGGTTACGTCGGTAGCCCAGCCGGGTGATCGCCTCCTCCACCCGGGCCCGGGTGTCGGGCCGGACGTTCGGATGATCGTTCAGCACCCGGGAGACCGTCTGGTGCGACACGCCCGCCTCCTTGGCCACGTCGGCCATGACCGGCAGGCGGCGCTTGGGGGTCGTCACGGTCTCTCCTTTCGCTGGGCTCAGGGGATCTTACTAACGCGCGGCACCTGCCCTACGCTTTGTCCACACATCGAACGCGACCGCCGCCAGGAGCACGGCGCCCTTGACGAGCATGACCCGCTCGCTCGGGGAGCCGATCAGGGACATGCCGTTGTTGATGACCGCCATGATCAGGCCGCCGGTGATCGCGCCGACCACCTTGCCGACGCCGCCCTGGACGGCCGCGCCGCCGATGAAGGCCGCCGCGATGGCGTCCAGCTCGAAGCTGTTGCCCGCGGTGGGACCCGCCTGGTTGAGCCGGCCGGCGAAGATGATGCCGGCGATGGCCGACAGCACGCCCATGTTCACGAAGATCCAGAAGACCACCGACTTGACCTTCACGCCGGACATGACGGCCGCCTGGAGGTTGCCGCCGATGGCGTAGATCTGCCGGCCGAAGACCGTGCGGTTGGCCATCAGCGAGTACGCCAGCACCAGGATGGCCAGCAGCACCAGCACCCACGGGAGGTTCTTGAAGCGGGCGAGCTGCACGACCAGGAAGAGGATCAGCGCGGCTCCGGCCGCCAGCTTCAGCACGAACAGCGCCATCGGCTCGACCGCCTGGCCGTAACCGCGGCGGGCGTTGCGGGTGCGCCACTGGCTGGCTGCCATGCCGGCGATGGCCACGATGCCGATCAGCAGGCTGAACAGGTCGGCGCCGCCGAGCGGGCCGAGACCGATGTTGCCGAGATAGCCGTTGGTGAAGCCGTTGGCCAGCGTGCGGACCTGGTCGGGGAACGGGCCGATGCCCTGGTTGCCCAGCACGGTCAGGGTCAGAGCCCGGAACAGCAGCATGCCCGCCAGCGTCACGATGAACGCCGGGATGCCGAAGTACGCGATCCAGTACCCCTGCCAGGCCCCGATCACCGCCCCGGCGACCAGCGTGACCAGCAGGGCCAGCGGCCACGGCCAGTGCATGTTCACCATGAGCACCGCGGCCAGCGCTCCCGTGACCGCCACCACCGAGCCGACCGACAGGTCGATGTGCCCGGCGATGATGATCAGGATCATCCCGATCGCGAGGATCAGGACGTAGGAGTTCTGGACGATGATGTTGGAGATGTTCTGCGGCTCCAGCATCGCGCCGTCGGTCAGCACCGTGAACAGCGCGATGATCAGCGCGAAGGCGATGTAGATGCCGCTGGATCGCAGGTTGAGCGACAGACCGCCGAGCGACACCCTGCCCGGCTGCCGTGGCGCTCCCCCGTCGCCCTGGGCGCCGACCTCCACATTGGTGGGCGTGATGCTACTCATTATTTCTGTCCCTTGGTCATCAAGTACATAAGGTGTTCCTGGGTGGCCTCCTGGCGCGGCACCTCACCGGTGATGCGGCCCTCGGAAAGGGTGTAGATGCGGTCGCACAGGCCGAGCAGCTCGGGCAGCTCAGAGGAGATCACGAGGACGGCCTTGCCCTGGTCGGCCAGGCGGTTGATGATCGTGTAGATCTCGTACTTCGCCCCGACGTCGATGCCTCTGGTGGGCTCGTCGAGGATGAGCACGTCAGGCTCGGTCAGGATCCACTTGGAGAGCACGACCTTCTGCTGGTTGCCGCCGCTGAGCTTGCCGACGACGCTGTTGACGCTGGGCGCCTTGATGTTCATGCTCTTGTGGAACTGCTCCGCGACCTTGTACTCCTCGTTCTCGTTGACCCAGCCGTTCTTGGACAGTCCGGCGAGGCCGGCTGCCGAGATGTTGCGCTTGATGTCCTCGATGAGGTTGAGGCCGTACCTCTTGCGATCCTCGGTGGCGTAGGCGATGCCGTGCTTGATCGCGTCCTGCACGTTGCGGATCTCGATCGGCTTGCCGTCCTTGAAGATCTTGCCCGAGATGTGCACCCCGTACGTGCGGCCGAACAGGCTCATCGCCAGCTCGGTGCGCCCGGCGCCCATCAGGCCCGCGAGGCCGACGATCTCACCGCGCCGCAGGGAGAGTGCGGCGCCGTCGACCACCTTCCTGCCGGGCTGGCTGGGGCTGTAGACCGTCCAGTCCTCGACGCGCAGCGCCTCGTCGCCGATCGTCGGCTCGTGCGGCGGGAAGCGGTTGTCCAGCGCGCGGCCGACCATGCCGGAGATGATGCGGTCCTCGGTGACGTTGTCGGTCGCCATGTCCAGCGTCTCGATCGTCTGCCCGTCGCGGATGATCGTGACGGAGTCGGCGATCGCGGTGACCTCGTTCAGCTTGTGGGAGATGATCACGCAGGTGATGCCCTCGTCCCGCAGGCCCCGCAGCAGGTCGAGCAGGTGGGCCGAGTCGTCGTCGTTGAGCGCGGCGGTCGGCTCGTCGAGGATGAGCAGCCGCACCTCCTTCGACAGCGCCTTGGCGATCTCGACGAGCTGCTGCTTGCCCACGCCGATGTCGGCGATCGGCGTCGTCGGGTTCTCGCGCAGGCCGACCCGCTTCATCAGCTCGCCGGCCTCGTAGTTGGTACGGTTCCAGTCGATGAAGCCACGCTTGGCGCGCTCGTTGCCGAGGAAGATGTTCTCCGCGATCGACAGCTGCGGGCTGAGCGCAAGCTCCTGGTGGATGATGACGATGCCGGCGTGCTCGCTGTCGCGGATGCCGCCGAACTCGACCGTCCTGCCCTCGAAGGTGATCTCGCCCTCGTACTCGCCGTGCGGGTAGACCCCGGAGAGCACCTTCATCAGCGTCGACTTGCCGGCGCCGTTCTCTCCGCAGATGGCGTGGATCTCGCCCCGCCGGACGGACAGGTTGACGTTCTCCAGCGCCTTGACACCGGGGAATGTCTTGGTGATGCCGCTCATCCGCAAGATGTGCTCGGTCATATACCCCTCGCTCAGGGAGGAAGCCCCGGGGACTCGGCTGGAGTCCCCGGGGCTCGGCCCTTACTTGAGCTGGTCCTCGGTGTAGTAGTTGCTGCCGATGATGACTTCCTTGTAGTTGCTCTTGTCCACGATCACCGGGTCGAGCAGGTACGACGGGACGACCTTGTTGCCGTTGTCGTAGTCCTTCTCGTTGTTGACCTCGGGCTTCTGGCCCTTGAGCACGGAGTCGGCCATCTTCACGGTCTGCTCGGCGAGCTTGCGGGTGTCCTTGAAGATGGTGGAGTACTGCTCGTCAGCGATGATCGACTTCACCGACTGGAGCTCGGCGTCCTGGCCGGTCACGATCGGGTACGGCTTGCTGTAGCCGGAGCTCTTCAGCGCCGAGAGGATGCCGATGGACAGACCGTCGTACGGGGAGAGCACGCCGTCGACCTTCTTGCCGCCGGTGTAGGTCTTGGTGAGGATGTCCTCCATGCGCTTCTGCGCCGTGGCGGGGTCCCACCGCAGGATGGCGGCCTGCTTGAAGTCGGTCTGGCCGCTCGCGACCTTGAGGGTGCCGTCGTCGATCTTCGGCTTGAGCACCGACATGGCGCCGTTCCAGAAGAACGTGGCGTTGTTGTCGTCGGGCGAGCCGGCGAACAGCTCGACGTTGAACGGGCCCTTCTTGCCGTCCTCGACGCCGAGGCCCTTGAGCAGCGAGGTCGCCTGCTGCACGCCGACCTTGAAGTTGTCGAACGTGGCGTAGTAGTCGACGTTCGGGCTGTTGCGGATCAGGCGGTCATAGGCGATGACCGGGATCTTGTTGTCGGCGGCCTGCTGCAGCTGCGAGGTGATGGCGGTGCCGTCGATCGAGGCGATGATGAGGAGCTTGGCGCCCTTGGTGATCTGGTTCTCGATCTGGTTGGCCTGCGTCGGGATGTCGTTCTCCGCGTACTGCAGGTCGACCTTGTAGCCCAGCTTCTCCAGTTGCTGCTTGACGTTGTCGCCGTCGTGGATCCAGCGCTCCGACGACTTCGTCGGCATGGTGACGCCGATCATGGCGCCCGCGTTACCGGCGGCGGCCGAGGAGGAGGCCTTCGCGTCGACGGTCTTGGTGCTCGAGCCGCAGGCCGTCATCGTCGCGGCGAGCGCGATGACGGACACCACGCCCCCGATTCGTCCCAACCTCATGTCATCTCCTTGCGATGGGGGTCGCGGCAGCGCTGGACGCGGCAGCTGCCGGTAGAGCGAGCGATTCAATCACAGAGCGTGACGAATCAGAACAAAATTCTCATTCGCTATCCGCCGATTGTTATCGCTAACAACGCTCATGTCAACGGGCGCGCATAACCTACCGGAAACTTTCGGGTAACTTTCACCGCAGGTCAGCGCCGGGATCGGGCGGAGAACAAGCGCTGCAGCAAGATGAAGACGAAAAGCAACATTCCGATGAAGATCTTGGTCCACCATGACGACAGAGTGCCCTCGAAACTGATGATCGTCTGGATCAGGCCGAGCACGAGCACCCCGAGCACGGTGCCGAGCAGGAAGCCGCTACCGCCGGTGAGCAGCGTACCGCCGATGACGACCGCCGCGATGGCGTCCAGCTCCATGCCCACGGCGTGCAGCCCGTAGCCGGAGAGCATGTAGAACGACAGCAGCACGCCGCCGAGCGCCGAGCAGAACCCGCTGATCGTGTAGACCGCGATCTTCGTCCGCCCCACGGGCAGCCCCATCAGCAGCGCCGACTGCTCGCTCCCGCCGGTCGCGTACACCGCGCGGCCGAGACGGGTGTAGTGCAGCACGTACGCCGCCACCAGCACGACCACCACGGCGACGATCACGCTCGGTGAGATCCACAGGTCGGCGAACAGGTCGATCCGCGCCTGCGCGAACGCCGTGAACGTGGGGTCCTCGATCGGGATCGAGTCCGTGCCGATCGTGTAACACAGCCCCCTGGCCAGGAACATCCCCGCCAGCGTCACGATGAACGGCTGGATGTCGAAGGCGTGCACGATGTACCCCATGACCAGCCCCAGCCCTGCCCCGATGACCAGCACCAGCGGGATCACCAGGTACGGCGGCCACCCGGGCCCCTTCATGAGGCTGGCCGAGATCATCGTGGACAGCGCCACCACCGACCCCACCGACAGGTCGATGCCGCCGGTCAGGATCACGAACGTCATCCCGACCGCCACCACCAGCAGGAAGGCGTTGTCGATGAAGACGTTGAGTATCACCTGGCCGCTGGCGAACCCCTCGTAGCGGATCCCCCCTGCCACGAACATGGCCAGGAACAGGCACCCGGTCACCAGGACCGGCAGGTACTTGGCGGGCACGCTCGCCCGCCCGATCGTCAGCGTGGTCATCGTGCTCATTGCCTCACTCCGTGAGGCGGCTCGGTCGCTGGGGAGCCGCCGCCTTCCCTCGTCGCTCTGGTCGCTTCGCTCCCTGCGCTCCTCAGTCCAGGCGGCGGCGCTCCCTCGCGCATGCGCACTTTCTCCTCGGCCGCAGGACTGGAAGGCGCCGTCCGGCCGCGTCTGCGGAAGACCTTCTCGCGGAAGGACGGGGACTGGATGAGGCAGACCGCCGTCACGACCAGCGCCTTGAACAGCAGCGTGGTCTCCGGCGGGACGCCGATCGAGTAGATCGTGGTGGTCAGCGTCTGGATGATCAACGCACCCAGCACGGTACCGCCGAGCGAGAACCGGCCGCCCGACAGCGACGTGCCGCCGATCACGACGGCCAGGATGGCGTCCAGCTCGATCCAGAGCCCGGCGTTGTTGCCGTCGGCGCTGGAGACGTTCGAGCTGATCATCAGTCCGGCCACGCCCGCGCACAGGGCGGCGAAGGCGTACACCATGATGATGATCCCGCGCGCCCTGATGCCCGCCAGCCTGCTCGCCTCGGCGTTGCCGCCGACCGACTCGATCAGCATGCCGAGCGCCAGCCGCCGGGTGAGGAACGCGGTGATCGCCAGCACGGCGATCACGATGAGGATGCCGAACGGCACAGTCAGCCAGTAGCCGCCGCCGATCAGCTTGTACGCCGGGCTGTTGACGGTGATGATCTGCCCGTCGGTGATGAGCTGGGCCAGGCCGCGCCCGCCCACCATGAGGATGAGCGTGGCGATGATCGGCTGAATCCCGACACTCGCGACCAGGAACCCGTTCCAGGCCCCCAGCACCAGGCAGAGCCCGAGGGCCGCCGCCACGGCGGTGAACACGCTCGCGTCCTCGCTGATCTGCAGGCACGCCAGCGCTCCCGAGATCGCGACCACCGAGCCCACCGACAGGTCGATGCCGCCGGTGGCGATGACCAGCGTCATGCCGAGCGAGACCAGGATCAGCGGCGCGCCGAACCTGAGGATGTCGATCAGGCTGCCGTACAGGTGGCCGTCCCTGACCTGGATCGAGAAGAAGCCATGCGTGAAGAACACGTTCAGGACCAGCAGCAGCGCGAGCACCACCACCGGCCAGAGCAGCCGTCTCATGAGGCCCGGCCTCCGCTCGCGATCGTTTCCATGAGCACGTCCGTCGTCAGGGAGTCGTCGTTGGGCAGCTCGGCCACCAGCCGCCGGTCGCGCAGCACCTCGACCTTGTGGCTGAGCCGCAGCACCTCCTCCAGCTCGGCGGAGATGAACAGCACCGCCATGCCGCCGTCGGAGAGCTCGGCCACCAGCCGCTGGATCTCGGTCTTGGCCCCCACGTCGATGCCCCGGGTGGGCTCGTCCAGGATGAGCAGCCTGGGCTCCAGGATGAGCCACCTGGCCAGCACGACCTTCTGCTGGTTGCCGCCGCTGAGGTTCCGTACGAGGTGCTCCGGGTTGGGCGGGCTGATCTTCAGCGCCTTGATGTACCTGCCGACCAGCTCGTCCTGCTGCTCACGCGGCACCGGCCTGGTCCAGCCCCTGGTGGCCTGGAGGGCGAGGATGATGTTCTCGCGCACGGTGAGGTCGGGGATGAGCCCGTCGGCCTTGCGGTTCTCGGAGCAGAACGCGATCTTGTGGTTCATGGCCGCGCGCGGCGTGCGTAACGACACCGGTGACCCGCCGACCGCGATCTCGCCCGTGCCCGCGTGGTCGGCGCCGAACAGCAGCCGCGCGATCTCCGTACGGCCGGAGCCGAGCAGCCCCGCCAGGCCCACGACCTCGCCCTCGTGGATCGTGAGCGTGAACGGCTCGATCGCGCCAGGCCTGCCCAGCTCCCGCGCCTCGACCAGCGGCCGGTCGAAGACCTTGGCCTCGCCGTGCATCCGCTCCAGCGCGGCCAGCTCCTGGCCGATCATCTTGGCGACCAGTTCGACCTGCGGGAGCTGCCTGGTGAGGTACTCGCCGACGAGCCTGCCGTTCCTGAGGATCGTCATGCGGTCCGAGATCTCGTAGATCTGGTCGAGGAAGTGGGAGACGAAGAGGATGGCGATGCCCTCCTCCTTCAGCCTCCTCATCACCCGGAAGAGCTGCTCGACCTCGTCGGCGTCCAGGCTGGAGGTCGGCTCGTCCAGGATCAGCACTCTCGCCTCGATGTCGATCGCCCGCGCGATGGCCACCATCTGCTGGATGGCCAGCGAGTACGCCGACAGCGGCGCGGACACGTCGAGGCTCAGCTCCAGCCGGGCCAGCAGCTCGCCGGCCCTGGCCCGCATCCGTTTCCAGTCGATGCGGCCTGCGCGGCGGGGCTCGCGGCCGATGAAGATGTTCTCGGCCACCGAGAGGTTCGTGCAGAGGTTGACCTCCTGGTAGACCGTGCTGATGCCGGCCTGCCGCGCCTCCAGCGGGCTGCCGAACGCCACGGGGGTGCCGCCCAGCTCGATGGTGCCCGCGTCGGCGGGATGGACGCCGGTGAGCACCTTGATCAGGGTGGACTTGCCCGCGCCGTTCTCTCCCATGAGCGCGTGCACCTCGCCGGGCAGCAGTCTGAGGTCGACGCCGTCCAGGGCTTTCACGCCAGGGAACTGCTTGCCGATCCCGCTCATCGTCAGGACCGGCGCGGGTGTGGCCATGTCGCCCCTTTCCGTGTTACTCGGGGTCCGCGCCCCGCACTCCGGCCCCGAAAGACGCCGGCCGAAGTACGGGGAGCGACGCCCCCGACAAGGCGGTCAGTACTGACGGGAGGAGAGCACCTGCTTGGCCTGCTCCTGCGTGAACGTGGTCTCCTGGGTCACCACGCGAGCGGGCACCTGCTCACCCTTGACGACCTTCTTGGCCAGGTCCATGAGCTGCGGGCCGAGCAGCGGGGAGCACTCGACAATGAAGTTGATCTTCCCGTCGGACAGGGCCTGCATGCCGTCCTTGACCGCGTCCACGGTGACGATCTTGATGTCCTTGCCGGGCACCTTGCCCGCGCCCTCGATGGCCTCGATCGCGCCCAGGCCCATGTCGTCGTTGTGCGCGTACAGCACGTCGATGTCCGGGTTGGACTTCAGGAAGGCCTCCATGACCTCCTTGCCCTTGGCCCTGGTGAAGTCACCGGTCTGCGAGGCGATGATCTTGAACTTCGGATCGGCCTTGATGACGTCCTGGAACCCGGACTTGCGGTCGTTGGCCGGCGCCGAACCCGTCGTGCCCTGCAGCTCGACGATGTTCACCGGGTCCTTGCTGTCCTTGTACTCGTTGACCAGCCACTGGCCGGCCTTCTTGCCCTCCTCCACGAAGTCGGAGCCGAGGAAGGTCTTGTACAGGGAGGTGTCCTTGGAGTCGACGGCGCGGTCGGTCAGGATGACCGGGATCTTCGCGTCCTTGGCCTCCTTGAGCACCGTGTCCCAGCCCGACTCCACCACCGGCGAGAAGGCGATGATGTCCACCTTCTGCTGGATGTAGGAGCGGATGGCCTTGATCTGGTTCTCCTGCTTCTGCTGAGCGTCGGAGAACTTGAGCGTGATGCCCGCGTTCTTGGCCGAGTCCTGCACCGACTTGGTGTTCGCGGTCCGCCACCCGCTCTCCGCGCCCACCTGGGAGAAGCCCATGGTGATCGAGCCACCACCGCCACCACTGCCGCCGCACGAGGTCACCGTCATCGCGGTGAGCCCGGCGAGCACCAGCGCCGAGATCCTCTTTAACACGTTGGGGGGTTCCCTTCTCATGTGAGCGCTAACATGCCGAGCGACACGCCGGCGCTCCCTTTCCTTCCTGTACGGCCCGCACCCCGGCCGGACCGGGCCGCCTGGTGTCGAAGCTGATCACTCCTGGAGTACGCGCACGACGAGGTGACGGCGGTAGCCGCGCCTGCCGATCGCTTCGAGACCCCGCGTAACGGGGTCGCTCTGCCGACTGTGAACGCTAACAACAGGCCAGTCAAGAGTCCCGCGGATTACGGTCGGGTCACACGGACAGGGGCGGACCCGCCGTGGGGCCGCCCCCTTTCTCACTGGACGACGCGGTAGTGGGTGGTCACCCGGCCCCCCTCGTCGAGGACGTGGAAGGCGACCGACGGCGGAAGATCGAAGTCCACGCAGTTGTCGAACGACGTGCCGCCCTCCCACGGCAGCCTCAGCGTGGAGACGACGCCCGGGGCCGCCAGCAGCGGACGCCCGGCGAAGGTCGTGGCGGCGGGCGTGTGGGCGTGGCCGACCAGCACGGCGGGCACGTTCGGGTGCCGTCCGAGCAGTTCGGCCAGCGGCTCGGGCGCGTGCAGCCGGATGCCGTCCACGGGCGGGCTGTGCAGGACGGCGGGCGGGTGGTGGAAGGCCACGAAGACCGGCAGGTCAGCGCCGCCGACCACGCCCTCCAGCCAGGCGATCGTCTCCTCGTCCAGACGGCCCGCGTCCTCGCCGGGAATGGAAGAGTCGCACATGGCGTAAACGGCCCTGGAGGTGCGGAGCACCTGGTTGATCGGCCCGTCGTCCTCCGGCCGCCGCTCGCCGAGCAGGACGCGCCGGAACTGTTCACGTACGTCGTGGTTGCCCGGACCGATCACGACCGGGTGGCGTGAGGTGAGCAGCTTGCGTGCCTCCTCGTACTCCTCGGCGAGCCCGTGGTCGGCGATGTCGCCGGTGACCAGCACGGCGTCGAGGTCGTAGGAGAGCGCGTCGAGGTAACGCATGACGGAGGCGGCACGGCCGATGCTCTCGGGGGTCGCGCCGATGTGGATGTCGCTCAGGTGAGCGATCACGATCATGTGATGTGGTCCTTCCGGATATGGCCAGCTCACCCACCGTAAGCCGAGATACCGGACCATCCGTAAGATCCGGTTCTGTGCGGAAAAGTTGGGCCGGTTTCGGCGTGGACCTGCATCTGGAGGTCTCCACCGCCGGCGGCCGGCGGCGCGGGCTGGAGGAGGCGCTGCGGCAGGCGGTCAGGGACGGCCGGCTGCCGCGCGGCACGCGGCTGCCCTCGACGCGCGCGCTGGCGGCCGAGCTGGGGCTCTCGCGCGGCACGGTGAGCGCGGCGTACGACCAGCTCGTCGCCGAGGGCTACCTGACCGCCCGCCCCGGCTCCGCCACCGAGGTCGCCGGCGTGACCCGGACCGCGCCGCCCCTTCCCGAGCCGTCCGGGCACTCCCCGGCGCCGCCGCACGATCTGCGGCCCGGTCAGCCGGACGTGTCGGCCTTTCCCGCGCGTGCCTGGTTGCGGGCCACCCGGCACGTGCTCTCCACCGCGCCCGCCGAGATCTTCGGCCCGTGCGACCCGCGCGGCCGGAGCGAGCTGCGGGCGGCCCTGGCCGGCTATCTCGGCAGGACGCGCGGAGTGATCACCACGCCGGACCTGATCGTGGTGACGACGGGGTTCGTCCAGGCGCTCAACCTGCTCGCCCGCGTGATCGACGGGCCCTTCGCCATGGAGGAGCCAGGGCACGACTTCTACCGCGAGGTGATGCGCCGGGCCGGGCGCGACACCGTGCCGCTGCCCGTGGACGAGCTCGGCGCGCAGGTGGACACGCTCACCCCGGCCACCGCGGCGGCGGTCGTCACGCCCGCCCACCAGTACCCCTTGGGCGTCCCCCTGCACCCGTCCCGCCGCCGCGCGCTCCGCGAATGGGGCAGGCCGGTCGTCGAGGACGACTATGACGGGGAGTTCCGCTACGACCGGCAGCCGGTCGGCGCCTTCCAGGGCACCGCGCCCGAGCAGGTCGTGTACGTCGGCACCACCTCCGAGTCCCTCTCCCCCGCCCTCCGCCTGGCCTGGATGGCGGTGCCGCCCTCGCTGATCGGCCCGGTGAGCGAGGCCAAGCTGTACGCCGACGCCCACACCGAGGTGCTCGGCCAGCTCGTCCTGGCCAGGATGATCGAGACCCACGACTACGAACGCCACATCCGCGCCGCCCGCCTCCGTTACCGCCGCCGCCGCGAACTCCTGCTCGCCCGGCTCGGCCCAGGGCCGGACCAGCCACTCCCCGGCGCCGTCCTGCCGGGGGTGGCCGCGGGGCTACGTGCTCTCCTCCTGCTCCCCGAGTCCGGCCCCACGGAGTCGGAGATCCTCGCCGCCTGCGAGCGGCGGGGCATCGCCCTGCGCGGCGCCTCCCGTCTCTGGCGGGGCGCCGGCCGCGAGGGCCTGCTCATCGGGTACGCCGCCCCGTCGGAACGCGCCTACCCGCACGCCCTCGAAGCCCTGGCGCAGGTGCTCGCCGGAACCAGCCGGACGCGCCGGTCGTTGTCAAGGTGAGAGAAGGAGGAACATGGGCTGGCACTACCGAAAGACCATCAAAGTAGGACCGTTCCGGATCAACCTATCTCGACAGGGCGTGGGCCACAGCTTCGGCAACCGGCGCTTCCACGTCACCACCGGTCCAGACGGCCGTCGTCACGTCTCCGTGCGCCTGCCCGGCGGCTTCCACGTCGGCAAGTCGTTCGGCGGTCGGCGCCACCGGAGATATTAGGGGCGGTCAGGCGCGGTAACGCTCGACGAGCTCGGACCCGATCCTGGCCAGCTGCGCCCGGACGTCGTCCGGCTCCACGACCTCCACCCGCGAGCCCCACCCGGCCAGCTGCTCGGCGATCGTCAACGCCATCGGCGCCGCCACCCGCACTCTGACCCGCCCGTCGTCCTCGGCCCCCACGACCTCGCAGTGGCGTCCGAACTGGGAGCGCAGCACCGGCAGGAACCTCTCGGCGATGAGCACGGTCGCGGAGAGCAGCGAGCGCCGCCGCTCCATCTCGTTCACGACCTTCCCCCACGCCTGCGACAGCTCGAACCCCTCAGGCCGCTCGAAGGTCAGGTCCGTCACGGCGGCCCCGACGATCCGGTCCACGCGGAACGTGCGCTGCCCGGCCTCGGTGCCGGCCACCAGGTACCAGACGTCGTCCTTGTCGACCAGGCCCCAGGGGTCGACCAGGCGGTGGGTCTGTTCGCGGGAGCGGCCCTCGTACACGAGCCTGACCTTGCGGCGCCGTACGGTGGCGCTCTGGAGGGTCTCCACCAGCTCTGGACGCTCGCGGTCGCGTTCGCCCCAGGGGGCGGGGTCGACCACCACGGCGTCGGCGGCCGCCTCGGCGTCGGCCCGGAACGTCTGGGGCAGGGCCCGCAGCAGCTTGCGCAGCGCGGACTTGACCTCGGGCGCGGCGGACGCGGCCGGCCCCGCCATCAGGAAGAGCGCCTGGGCCTCGTTCGCGGTGAGCCCGGACAGGTCGGTCCTCGCGCCGCCCAGCAGCGACCAGCCGCCCCCGCGCCCGGCCTGCGGATAGACGGGGATGCCCGCCGCGGACAGCGCTTCGAGGTCGCGCCGCGCGGTGGCCACGGACACCTCCAGCTCCACGGCCAGCTCGGCCGCGGTCACCCGGCCGCGGGCCTGCATGAGCAGCAGGGCGGCGACAAGTCGATCGGCTCGCATGGTCGGAAATTCTCCCCTGAAAAGTGCTCATTCGGTGAGCACTTTGTCCGGAAGGATTGGGCTCATCACCGGGAAGAAAGGACCAGACACATGCTCCGCGGACTCGCCACCCTCAACTTCTACGCAGCCGACCTCGAGGCGGCCAAGGCCTGGTACACCGAGCTGCTCGGGTTCGAGCCGTACTACGAGGTTCCGGGCGGCTACATCGAGTGGCGCGTCGGCGACTACCAGCACGAGCTGGGCATCATCGACAGCCGCCACGCCCCGGCGGGCGCGGCCGACCGGCCCGGGAACGCGATCATGCACTGGCACGTGGACGACGTGCAGGCCGTCTTCGACCGGCTGCTCACCCTAGGAGCCAAGGAGTACGAGCCGATCACGAAGCGCGGGGACGGGTTCGTCACCGCGTCCGTGATCGATCCGTTCGGCAACGTCCTCGGCATCATGTACAACCAGCACTACCTGGACGTGCTCGGGAAGTGACGGGTCCCGGTCCGCCTCAGGAGCTCTGCACCGGCAGCCCGAAGGCGGACAGCCCCTGCTCGTGATGCTCGATCAGGCCCATGCGCCGGTAGAAGGCATGGTTGGCGACCCCTTCAGGGGTGGATTCGTGATCGGTGGTCAGCATGAAGTACCGGCAGTGCGCGTACCGCTCGGCCAGGTGCTCCATCAGCCGCCGACCGATCCCCCGGCCGTGGTACCTCTCGTTGACCAGCACTTCCTGCACGTAGCAGATGATCTCGTCATCGGACACCGTGCGTGCCACGCCCAGCAGTCGCCCGGCTTCGTCTCTTGCGGTGATGACGAGGTGTGAGTTCGCCAGGGCACGGCGCACCTTGGCGATGTCCTGCGTCCAGGGCTTCCAGCCCACGGAGTCGTACAGCTCGTACAGCTCGGCCTCGTCGAACGACGTCTCCTGAGAAATGACCACCAATTATGGGCTCTCCTCGATCCAGGGTGATGCGTCCGAGCCTATGGGGCCGTGCTCTGGGCCGGAGTCACTGAGGCGAGTGCTGTCGTGCCCGTTGTTCGGCCGTGTCGAGTGCGGGCGCGAGCGGTGCGAGTGCGGCGCGGAGCAGGTCGGGTAGCGAGCCGGATGGCACGACGAGCCCGCTGGTCGTGGGAAACGCGGTCCTCGGCTGCACCCATTGGCGGAGTGCGACCCGAATCGCGGCGGCCACGCTCGCCGCGAGCACACGGGGGGTGTACGGGTCGGTGTCGCGGAGGCGTTGGGCGATCACATCGGCGAGGGAGTGTTCGATCGCGCCGGCGGTGTCGACGAACGCGTCGCGCAGCGCGGGGCGGGTGGTGATCAGCAGCAGCGCGTCGCGCTGGTGCTCTCCCGGATCGGTGTACTGCTCCACGATCGCCTCGACGACGGCGCCGGCGAGGCCGACGGCAGGTCGGGCAGCGACCGCCGCCGCGACCCGTGCTTCTCGTTCGGCGGTGACGGCGGCGACGATCGCCTGTTCGCGGCTGGAGAAGTAGTTGTTGTAGGTCCTCGGCGAGACTCCGGCCGCCTCGGCGATGTCGTCGACGCGCACGTTCTCCGGCCCATGCTCCAGGGCCAGCCGCAGGGCCGCCTCGCGCAACGCCTGCCTGGTGGCCTGCTTCTTCTGCTCGCGCAGCCCCGTCCGTCGTGTTGTCACCGTCCAAGCATCCCAGCCAAAGTGCGTATACGCAAACTTGCGTGTACGCACTTTTCTGTCCTACTGTCGGGCCGTCGGATCCCCACAGGAAGGACCAAACCCATGCGTGCCAAAGGCATCGCGTACGACACCGGCTTTGTTCGTGACGGCGCGATCTCTCGTGAGCGCTTCGATGTCGACCTGGTCAGGCGGGAGCTGACCATCATCCGGGATGACCTGCACTGCAATGCCGTCCACATCGTCGGCGGCGATCCGGAGCGGCTGGAACTGGCTGCCCGCTGCGCCGGCGAGCTCGGGCTGGAGGTCTGGTTCTCGCCCTATCCGCTGGAACTGACGGCCACGGAGATCCTGTCGCTGTTCGCCGACTGCGCGCAGCGGGCGGAGCGGGTCCGGAAGGCGGGAGCCGACGTCGTGTTCGTCGCCGGTGTCGAGCTGAGCATCATGAACCGGGGGTTCTTTCCCGGCGACAACCTGGAAGAGCGACTCGGTCTGCTGTTGGGCCGGCCCGATGGCCGGGCCGAGCGGCTCGCCGAGGTGAGTGCCCGCCTCAACGACTTCCTCGGCGAGGCCGTCACGGCGGTACGCGAGTGTTTCCAGGGGAAGATCACCTACGCCGGCATACCGTTCGAGCGCGTGGACTGGACGCTCTTCGACATCATGTCGGTCGAACTCATCCGGTCTGCCGAGGTGGCCGACCGGTTCCAGGAGGGCGTGCACAACCTTGTCGCGCAGGGAAAGCCGGTCGCGATCACCGGGTTCGGCACGGCCACCTGGCGGGGCGCCGGCGACGTCGCACCGCGCAGTATGGAGATCGTCGAGTACGCCCAGACCGGTCGCCCGGTCGGGCTGAATGGCGACTACGTCCGCGACGAGGCCGGCCAGGCCACCTACCTGCGCGAGTTGCTGGAGATCTTCGAGGCCGAAGGCGTTGACGGCGCCTTTGTGTATCTCTTCGCGCTCGACAGCTTCCCGCACCGGCCCGACGACCCTCGCCACGACCTCGACCTGGCCAGTCCCGGCATCGTCAAGGTTCTCGAAGACCGCAACGGCGACACCTATCCGGACATGCCGTGGGAACCCAAGGCCGCCTTCACCGCGCTGGCCGACTACTACCGCGGCTGACCAGACACAGAAACGGCGGCGCCCCGAAGGACACCGCCGCTGAACGAAACACCTATCACTTGGGTGGAGCTATGGGGATTCGAACCCCAGACCTCCTCCATGCCATGGAGGCGCGCTACCAACTGCGCCATAGCCCCTTGCGATCACCAAGTGTATCGGAGTTCCGGAGCCCCTGTGTCACGCCGAGAGCCTGTGGTACGTCTATGGGTTTATGCCGACCTTTGAGGATCAGCGAAGCCTGCTGATCGGCGTCGCGTACCGGATCCTGGGCAGCGTCGCCGACGCCGAGGACGTCGTGCAGGAGGCGTGGTTGCGCTGGTCAGGGGTGGATGAGGCGACCGTTGAGGATCCGAAGGCGTACCTGATCAGGGTGACCTCGCGGCTGGCCATCGACCGGCTGCGATGGGCGAAGTCGCGGCGGGAGTCGTACGTGGGGCCGTGGCTGCCCGAGCCGATCAGCACCGAGCCCGACGTGGCGGAGCACGCGGAGCTGGCCGAGTCGGTCGAGCTGGCGCTGCTCCTGGTGCTGGAGACGCTGTCGCCGCTCGAACGTGCCGTGTTCGTGCTGCGGGAGGCGTTCGACCTGCCGTTCTCCGAGATCGCGGAGATCATCGGGCGGGCCGAACCGGCGACCAGGCAGCTCGCGCGCCGGGCGCGGGAGCACGTGCGGGAGAGGCGGCCGCGGTTCGACGTGGACAGGGACGAGCGGAGGCGGATCACCGAGCGGTTCGTCAACGCCTCCGTCGACGGCGACATCGACGGGCTGATCGAGCTGTTCGCGAGCGAGGTCACCATGGTCAGCGACGGCGGCGGCAAGGCGCGGGCCGCGCTGCGGGCCATCACCGGCGCCGACAACGTCAGCCGCTGGCTGGTGTCGGTCAGCTCCCCTGCCGGCATCGCGAGCTTCATGGCCTCGATCGGCATGGCGGGCATCTCCGACCTGTCTGTCGGGGTGGCGACGATCAACAATGCCCCCGCGATGGTCGTCTCCGCGGGTGGACGGGTGATCACGGTCGTCTCGCTGCTGATCTCGGACGGCGAGATCGACACGGTCTACCTCATCGCGAATCCCGAGAAGATCGCTCATCTGGAGCCCGTCTGAGGCGGTTCACGCGGTTCGCCTGGCGGGGATGCGGGCTTCGCGTACCAGCGCGGCGAGGTCCACCCCGGCGTCCCTGAGGATGGCGGCGGCACCGTTCTTGTGGTCGGCGAGCAGGCCCCACAGCAGGCTCTCCCCTGCGACGGGCCCGGGACGCCACATGGCCACCTCCATCGCCTTCCTGGCATGCATGGCCAGCGGGATCTCGCCCAGCGGCCCGTACAGGGTCACCCGCAAGGGCCGCAGCCGTGACCGCCGCAGGTGCCACAGCCCGGGGGCGTCCAGGCCCGTCCTGGTCCGGCGGTGCACGGCGTCGAGGTCGATCCCGAACGTGGCCAGCAGTGACCGCCTGTCGCCCACGTCGACCCGCGCCCGCACGTCGGCCGCGGAGGCGGTGAACGACGACAGTGAGAACGGCCGCACCTCGGCCACCCCCAGCAGCAGCAGATCCGCGTCGAGCGCGGGCCGCCCGGCGTCGAGCGCGAGTATCCCCGCCCTGACCACGGCCCTGCGGGCCCCCTCGGTGAATCTGGCGAACACGCGACTACCTCCCCGTCCTGCGAGCATGCTTGCGATGAGCCGATTGCCGCCGAACCCCCAGCGCGTCGGCGATCTGCTCCCACGACCAGCCCTGGGCGCGGGCGTTCGACACGTGCGTCGCCTCCAGCTCCTCCAGCAGGGTCCTGAGCGCGGCCACGGCCGCCAGCCCCACTCCCGGGTCGTGATCGGCGGCCGCCTCGGCCAGCTCGGTGACTTCCATGGTGTCAGCATGTGCTGACAAGCACCCGCTTGTCAACACATGCTGACGGGAATGATCAGAGGCGCTCGGCGAGGATGGGCAGCGCGGCCGCTCGCTAGCCGGGCAGGCCGCAGGTGACGCGCATGGTCAGGGTCGCCTCCTCGAGCGTGAGCTCGACCTCGACCCGGCCCAGCTCGGCCGTGCTCCTGACGTGGGTGCCGCCGCACGCCATGGAGGCCTCGCCGTCCGGCAGCGAGCAGTGCCACGTACGGCGATCCGTCAGCTCCGGCCCCGGGATGTCCAACCAGACCGGCGCGTCGGCGGCCACCCATGCCGCGAACTGCTCGTTGGCCTGCTGGGCGACCTTCTCGAAGTCCACCCCCTCGGCGGAGAACCCCTTCTTGCGCAGCGACTTGCCCAGGCGGTAGACGTCCACGCTCCCGTGCGGGAGGATCCGCGACGAGACGATCGCCGCGTGGTCGAAGTCGGGGCGGCCGAGCGGGTCGGGTGCCGTCTCCTTGCGCCAGCGGTCGGCCAGGGCGGCGTTCAGGGCGAGGGCGGCCAGGTGACAGACGGTGTGGCCGGCCGAGACCGCCGCGCGGAAATCGGCGTCCGCCTCGAGCTCCACCTCCGTCCCCACGGGCAGCGGCTCCTCGGTGACGTGGACGACCAGCCACTCCCAGCCCTCGGTGCCCCGCCGCACCGGGATGGCGTCGCCGACGAGGATCTCGCCGGTGCTCGACTGGGCCCCTGTCACGCAGTCGAGGACCGGCAGGCCCCCGATCGTGCCCCGGTCCGCGGGCTGGTCCGGCCAGGCATGGTTGAGGGGGTGGAACGGCGTCTCGGTGACGACGAGACCGTGCCGGTCCCCCACCGGCACGGCCCCGACGATCTGGGAACGGCCGCTGGTCCGGCCGTCGGGGAAGGTGACGAGGGTGGTCTTCACCCGGTCATTTTCGCAGGTGCCGCGTACTCGTCCTCCAGGTAGCGGTTGCGGCCCGCGTACAGGCCGGTGAAGAGCTGGGCGAGGAGCACCATGAGGAGCAGCGTGAACGGCAGCGCCCAGCCGCCGGTCACCTCGTGCAGCACGCCGACGAGGAGGGGACCGGCGCCGGCGATGAGGTATCCCGCGCTCTGCGCGAACGCCGACAGCGCGGCCGTGGCCTCGGGCGTACGGGTGCGCAGGGCCAGCATCGTCAGCGCCAGCGGGAACGACCCCATGCCCACGGAGATGAGCACCACCCAGACCAGCGCCAGGTCGGCGGGCCCGAGCCAGAGCCCGAGGAACCCGGCCGCGTAGAAGGCGACCAGCCCGACCACGACCGGACGCTGGTCACGGAAGCGGGCGGCGACCATCGGGACGAAGATCGAGACGGGGATGTTCAGCGCGGTGAAGACGCCGAGGATCACCCCCGCCTGCGAGGTGCTGAACCCGCTGTCGGTCAGGATGGTGGCGAGCCAGCCGAACATGACGTACGCGATCATCGACTGGGTGCCGAAGTAGATCGCGACCATCCAGGCCAGCCTGCTTCTGAGGAGGCCGCGGATGCCCGCGTCCCGGCTGCCGGTGTCCCGCTCCGGCTCACTGCGCAGCAGCGCAAGCCACGGAATGGCGGCGACGGCGGCCAGGGCCGCCCACACGCCGAGCGCGATGTGCCAGTCGCCTGACGCGCGCTCGATGGGCACGGTCGCGGCGGCGGCCAGCATGGTGCCCGCAGCCAGGGCCGTGGTGTAGACGGTGGTCATGATCCCGGTACGGGCCGGGAAGTGACGCTTGATCAGCGTGGGGATGAGCACGTTGCCGACCGCGCCACCGGAGAGCGCGACGGCGCTGCTCACGAGGAAGACCGGGGCCGACCCGACCAGCGACCTGACCAGCATGCCGACACCCAGGGTGACGAGGGCGAGCAGGAGCAGCCGGTGCTCGCCGACGCGCCTGGCCAGGGTGGGCGTGATCGCGCCCACGCTGGCGAACGCGAGCACGGGGAGCGTGGTGAGCAGTCCGGTGCCGACGCTCGTCATGCCGAGCGCGCCTGCCAGTTGGTCGAGGAGAGGGCCCACGCTGGTCACTGCGGTGCGGAGATTGAGGGCGGCGAGCACGATCCCCAGCACGAGGAGCCAGGCGAGGGGTCCGGTCGTGGTGCGGCGGGCTTCCGGGGCGAGCACGCTCATGCTGGGCGAGTCCTCCACTCATCAAGTCATGGGACGAATCGCCATCTTAACGGGACCGAAACCTCCCTTTATTCCTGACCGTCTCGCCTCATGGGATGCGATGGTGTCGCAGGGGGGTGATCACGAGCATTACCCGGGCTACAGGGGCACGCCACAGAGGTGCGGTACCGGGGGGAACACGGCGCGGGCCGCCTGGGAGGGTGGCGCCGTCAGAGGGCGCGCGACAGGGGCGGCAAGGCGCGGCGCGACCGGCTGGCGTCACCGTGCGGGAAAGACACGGCGCAACCGGATGACCCAGCCGTGCGGGGAAAGACCTGGCGCGACCGAGAGGGCGCGCTCCGTGGGGAATGACACTGCACCATCGCGAGGCGTGGCGCGGAGGGGTGGTGGGTGGCGCGGCCGGGCGGCGGGGTGCCGGCCCGGCCGACCGCCGATTCAGGTCACAGGACCGGGTCGGGACCCGCCGGGGGCGGGGTGCGGGGCGGGACCGGTCCGGGCGGCGGGAGAGTGCCGCCGGGCCGGGTGTCCCCGCCGCCCACGGTGCCGGGCGGTACGAGCGGATCCCCGCCCACCGGCCCCGGTGGCGTGGGCTGGGTCGAGTCGTCGTACGTCGAGCCGCGCTGGTGAGGCCCCGGCACGTCGCCGCGCCAGCCGCCGGTCTCGCTTCCGCGCGACTCGATGAACGCCTTGAAGCGGTCCAGGTCGTTGACCACGCGCAGGCGGACGAGCTGCAGCCAGTCCCCCGCCGTCTCCAAGAAGCCCTCCGGGTCGTACTCCATCTGGAGCGTGACCCGGGTCCTCGAGTCGTCGAGCCGATGGAAGGTCACCACGCCCGCGTGGCGCGGCTTGTCGAGGGAGCGCCATGCGACGCGCTCATCGGGATGCTGTTCGGTGATCTCGGCCTCGAACTCGCGCCTGACCCCGGCGATCTCCGCCACCCAGGCCGTACGCGTGTCGCCGATCTGCTTGACCGACTCCACGCCCTCCATGAATTCGGGGAAGCTCTCGAACTGCGTCCACTGGTTGTAGGCCACCCTGACGGGGACCTCTACGTCCACTGAGTGTTCGATCGTGCTCATAGCAGGTTGCACTGCCCGAGCGCCCCGCGAGCTAACGCCTGCGCCGCAGAACCCAGTACAGACCCACCACGGGCAGCACGAGCGGGATGAAGACGTAGCCCTTGCCGTACACCGACCAGACGGTCTCGTCGGGGAAGGCGGCCGGGTCGAGGAGGCTCAGCGTGCCGATGACCAGCACGCCTGCCAGCTCGATGACCAGCCCCGCCAGCGCGAAGGTGCGGGCCCCGCGCCAGAGCGCGACGGTGAGCGCGATGTAGACGACGGCCGCCAACGCCGACAGCGAGTACGCCAGGGGCGCCTCGTCGAACTTGGTCAGGATCTGGACCGCCGCGCGGGCCCCGGCGGCCAGCGAGAACAGCCCGTAGACCGCGATCAGGGCACGGCCAGGACCGGTGCTGATGGAGGTGGTCACGCGCCCCCCTGCCAGATCTGCAGCATCCGGCCGGTCATCACCGCGATCGCGAACCCGGCCACGACCAGGATCGCCGACCCCCACCGGCTCCGCTCGGCCAGCGCCAGGAACACCCCGGCGGGCGGGATCACCACCTGCCCGGCGACGTAGCCGAACAGCGTGACCTTCTCATCGGGCCCCTCGCCTCCGGCCACCGCCGCGATCACGAAGCCCGCCTGGACGAGTATCGCCACCTCAAGCACGGCGAACCCGACCAGCAGGACCATGCCCATCGGCCGGTTGCGGATCGCGACGATCAGGCTCGCCAGCATGAGCAGCAGCGAGGCGACGATGACGATCGTGGAGACGACGGTGTTCATCGGGGCCAAGGCTATCCCCAGGGGCGGTCGGTCTACCTTCCGGGGAGCGCCCGCTCGATGCCGTCGAGCACCCAGTTGAGGCCGCGTTCGAAGTTGTCGTCCGCGCCGCGTACCCCCTGCTCGATCATCGGCGCGAGCCGCGGGAACTCGCCGCTGCGGACCAGCTCCTTGATGTACGGCTCCGCCACGGCCGCCCGTTCGGCATCGTTGATCCCCTCGGACCTGGGCGCCCCGCGCTCCAGCGACTCCCGCACCACGAATCCGGTCATGTAGTCGTTGAACACCGCCAGGAACCGCCAGCACGTCAGCCGGTCGAGCCCGAGCCCGTCGAAGGCGGACAGCTTCTGCTCGACGTGCCGCAGCCCGTTGGGCCCGATCTCCACCCGCTGCGAGATCAGCTCCACCCGCCAGGGGTGGCGCAGCACCAGCTCGCGCTCCCGCCGCGCCAGCAGCAGCAGCGCCTCGCGCCACGAGGCCGGCAGCGGCTCCTCGACGAGTACCTCCGCGCTCACCTCGTCGAGCATCAGCGCGAGCAGGTCCTCCTTGCGCTCGATGTACGAGTACAGCGTCATCGCCCGCGCGTCCAGCTCGGCGGCCACGCGCCGGATCGAGACCGCGGCCAGCCCCTCGGCGTCGGCGACGGCGACGGCAGCGGCCACGATCGCCTCCCTGGTCAGCACCGGGCGGCGGGGCGGCGAAGGACGGGACCAGATCGAACTCACCGTCCGATTTTAGACACTGTACGAAACTGCTACGGTGTACGACATGCGATACGCCGTACGAAATCCACTCCGGACCACGGGCCTGGTCGTCCTCCTGGGCGTCGTCATGACGATGCTCGACACCACGATCGTCAACGTCGCCCTCAGCACCCTGGCCCGCGACTTCCACTCGACGCTCGCCACCATGCAGTGGGCGGTGACCGGCTATCTGCTGGCCCTGTCGATGACGGTCCCGGTCACCGGCTGGGCGGTGGGCAGGTTCGGCAGCAGGAACGTCTGGCTGGTCTCGCTCGTGCTGTTCGTGGCGGGCTCCGCGCTGACCGCCACCGCCTGGTCGGTCGGCAGCCTGGTCGCCTTCCGGGCGGTGCAGGGGCTGGGCGGGGGCCTGCTGCTGCCGGTCGGCCAGATGATGCTGGCGCAGGCGGCGGGCAAGGAGCGGATGGGCCGCGCGATGGCCACGATCTCGGTCCCCGCCATGCTGGTGCCCGTGCTCGGGCCGCCGCTGGGCGGGGTGATCGTGGAGGGACTCGGCTGGCGGTGGCTGTTCCTGATCAACGTGCCGGTCTGCGCGGTGGCGCTGCTTACCGCGTTCCTGCTGCTGCCGCGCGAGCCGGGCGCGAACCCGCAGGGCCTCGACGTGCTGGGCCTGGCGGTGCTGTCACCGGGCCTGGCCGCGCTGGTCTACGGGCTGTCCGAGATCGGCAACGGGGCCTCACCCCTGCACCCCGCGCTGTGGATCGGCGTGGCGCTGGTCGTCGCGTTCGCGGTGCGGGCGCTGAGGAGGACAGGGACGCTGCTGGACCTGCGGCTCTTCGGGAACAGGACGTTCGCCTCCGCGGTGACCGCGCTCGTGTGCTACTCGGCCGCGATGTTCGGCTTCACCGTGCTCGTCCCCCTCTACAGCCAGCTCGCGCAGGGCGCGAGCGCGCTGGACGCGGGCCTGCTGATGGCCCCGATGGGGATCGGCGCGGCGATCACGATGCCGATCGGCGGCAGGCTGAGCGACGCCAGGGGGCCGCGCGGCGTCGGGGCGGCGGGCGTGGTCGTGGCGGTGGCGGGCATCGCGGGTTTCGCCGCCTTCGGCGGGCCCGTGCCGATGTTCGTGCTCGGGCTCGGGCACGGGCTGGTGTCGACGTCGGTGATGGCGGCGGCGTTCAAGACGCTGGAGCCGGTCGCCATTCCCGCCGCGACCACGTTGAGCACGATCGTGGTACGGCTCGCCTCGCCGTTCGGCGTCGCGGTGCTCGCGGTGCTGCTGCAGGTGTTCACCAGGACCGGCGTGGAGCGGCCCTTCGGGTACGCGTTCGGCGTCGCGATCGCGCTGGCCGCCGTCTCCCTGGTGCCGATCGCGCTCATAGGATCGAAGACATGGAGAAAGTCCTCGTCAGCGCCTGCCTGATGGGCCGCCGGGTGCGCTACGACGGCCGCGCCAAGACCAGCGCGGACGCCCGCCTGGCGGCGTGGCGCGAGGAGGGCCGGCTGGTGCCCCACTGCCCGGAGGTCGCGGGCGGGCTGCCGATCCCGCGCCCGGCCGCCGAGATCGAGGGCGGGGCGGGCGGGGCGGCCGTCCTGTCCGGTGCCGCCCGTGTGCTGGCGAGCGACGGGTCCGACGTCACGGCCGAGTTCCTGGCGGGCGCCCGGTCGGCGCTCGCGGCGGCGCGGGCGTCCGGCATCCGGCTGGCGGTGCTGAAGGAGGGCAGCCCGTCCTGTGGCGCGCTGTCGATCTACGACGGCACGTTCACGGGCCACCGCACCCCGGGACAGGGCGTCACGACGGCCCTGCTGGAGCAGAACGGCATCCGCGTCTTCGGCGAGGACCAGATCGACGAGGCCGCCGACTACCTGCGCACCCTGGAGACGTAGAAGGCTCCCGTGAGCCCGGCGGCGAGCGCGACCGCCATCACGCTGTGATACCAGCCGAGCGGCGCGCTCGCCGGGCCCGGCCCGAGCGCCAGCGACAGGATCCCCAGCAGCACCCCGGCCAGCGCGGCCGCGTGGCTGTAGATCAGCCCGTCCCAGGCCCAGGCCCGCCCGGCCAGCACGCCGTACGCCCCGGTGAGCATGGCCGCGGCGCAGAGCGTCTCCGCGATCGCGGCCGGCACGATCACGGGCTCGCCCACCGGCCCGAACGCGATCCCCGCGTGCATCAGCGCGAAAAAGATGAAGATCAGCGCGTAGAGCAGCGACAACCGGCCCAGAGCCGTGCGGAGTGCGTCCATGGGCTCCACGTTCGCACCTGCCGGCGGCCGCGTAATCGTCCTGGTGGAGGCGGTGCGGATACCACGTGCGTGGTAGGCCGCCGCATCGGGAAATCCGACCGGCCGTATTCAGGGAAACTTTCTCGCGCTCTTAGGAGTCGTACGAATTGGGGCGCGTCGGGGGATTCGCGAAGAACGTTCCTCGTGCGGCGCGCAGGGGGCCCGATTTCACATCGAAACGGGGAAAGGGACTCGGCAATGCCTGTCGACCTGAACAACGCACAACCCCTGGCCTGGGACTCGGCCACGCTCGACGCGGACACGAAGGCGATGCTCGACAATCTCCAGCCGAACATCCTGCGCGCGCACGTGCGCGAGCACCTGTCCGTGCTGTTCGTCAGGTTCAACGACGTCAAGGCAGGGAGGGCGTTCCTGCGGCACGTCGCGACCACCAAGATGAAGTCGGCGCGCAAGCACCTGGAGGAGGTGCGCGACTTCGCCACCAAGGGCCGTCGCGGCACGCCGTACGTGGGCGTCGGCATCAGCAAGGCCGGATACCGCGACCTCGGCCACTCGGTCGAGGACCTGCGCAAGTTCGGGGACAAGGTGTTCCGCGACGGCATGAAGCGGCGCATCGCGGAGGTCAACGACCCGCCGGTGGAGATGTGGGAGCGCACGTACCAGCGGGAGATCCACGCCGTCATCATGATCGGCGACGCGGAGCCGGAGCGGGTGGCGGCGCTGCGCGAGGAGATCCTCGGCGAGCTGCCGGAGAGCGCGCGACTGCTCGGCGAGGAGACCGGGCAGGGCATGCGCAACCCCGCCGGTGACGGCATCGAGCACTTCGGGTACGTGGACGGCCGCAGCCAGCCGCTGTTCGTGAAGGACGAGGTGGACAAGGAGCCGAAGAAGCACTGGAACCCGGCGTTCCCGCTGAGCAACGTCCTCGTGCCCGACCCCTTCGCGCCGAACCCCGTCCGTCACCACGGCAGCTACCTGGTGTTCAGGAAGCTCGAGCAGAACGTGCGGGCGTTCAAGGAGATCGAGCGGGACCTGGCCGACAACCTCGGCCTGGCCGGCGGCGACCGCGACCGGGCGGGTGCCATGATCGTCGGCCGGTTCAAGGACGGCACTCCCCTGACCAGCAAGGCGAAGGCCGGCGGCGGGCCCGTCAGCAACGACTTCACCTTCGACGACGACGGCGAGGGCGCCAAGTGCCCGTTCAGCGGGCACATCAGGAAGACCAACCCGCGCTCGTTCGGGCGCGAGGTGCTCATGGCCCGGCGCGGGCAGACCTACGGGGAGCGCACCGACCAGCCGTGGGACGACTCGCCGCCGGAGACGCGGCCGAGCGGCGAGGTGGGGCTGCTGTTCATGGCATTCAACGGGAGCCTGGTGAGCCAGTTCGAGTTCACGCAGCAGTCGTGGGCGAACAACCCCGACTTCCTCAACCCGGCCACCGGCCACGATCCGGTGATCGGGCAGGGCGCGCGGGACATCAAGGTGACGTTCCCCAAGGTCTGGGGGAAGCCGGAGATGTCCACCCCGCAGGCTCAGGTGGCTCAGACGGTGACGATGAGGGGCGGCGAGTACTTCTTCGCGCCGTCCCTGGCGTACCTGCGCACTCTGTAACACCGCACACGTAAAAGGCCGGGCCTCGGGGGGCCCGGCCTTTTCGGTGAGTGCCTAGTGCTGGATCAGGCGGCCGTGTGCCGCCCGGCTGGCGGGAACCGCGATCAGGCTGAGCACCACCGTGATGACGCCCACGACCCAGGACGTCCAGGACGCGCCGCGCTCCTGGGTGTAGGTCATGACCCAGGGGGCGACGAACAGGAGCACGCCCCACAGCGTGTTCAGCCACTCGGTCGCGACCAGGCCCGGCCTGGCGAGCGACGCGAGGGAGGTGAGCGCGATGAGGATACCCAGCACGATCAGGGACGGCGCGGCGCCCGAGGCGCTCGCGACCCAGATCGGGGAGAGTAGCGCGTAGATGCCGGCGACCAGGGTCACCCAGTCCTGCCAGCGCGACCATGCCTTCATGAGAACCTCCGCCAACGGCGTTTGCGAGGCTGGCCTGTTTGGTCAGTCGATCTTATATAACCCCGAATGACCTGCGAAGATTCCCGTTCTCCCGGCGCCGGGGTGCGAAGAAGTGTGTACGCCGGGTTCAGCCCGCCGGAGGAGGCGGGGCCCCGGTCCGCGGCAGCATGATCTTGGCATGACGATCGGACTGCTGCTCACCCTCGCCGCCCTCGCGCTCGTCGACAGCACCAGCTTCGGCACCCTCGGCATCCCCGTCTACCTGCTGCTGGCTTCGGAACGGCCGCGGCTGTCGATCTACCTGGCCACGCTGGCGGCGTTCTACTTCCTGGTGGGAGTCGCGCTCATGCTGGGGCTGTCCACGGCCATGGAGCGCTTCGGCGACGTGCTGCGCAGCGGACCGGCGTACTGGGTGCAGCTCGCGCTGGGCGTCGGGCTGTTCGCGCTGAGCTTCCGGTTCGATCCCAAGCGGCGCGCGAAGCTCGGCAAGCCCGAGCGGCGCTTCGAGCCCCGGGTGGGCGGTCCCCGGGTGATGGTGCTGCTGGGGCTGAGCGCCGGAGCCCTGGAGGTGGCCACGATGGTGCCGTACCTCGCCGCGATCGGCATCATGACCACGTCGGAGCTGCCGGCCGGGCAGTGGGTGCCCGTGCTGGCCGCGTACGTGCTCGTCATGATGCTGCCGCCGCTGGCGCTCATGGCGCTGCGCGGCCTGGCGGGAGCCTGGGTGGAACCGAAGCTGGAGCGCCTGCGAGCCTGGATGAGCAGGCACGCGGCGTCGGCCGTGAGCTGGGGGCTGGCCATCGTCGGTTTCCTGCTGGCCCGGGATGCGGCGTTTTATCTGTTCTTCCGGACACCATAGGATCGGATGCCTCCGCTGGATCTTCGGGGGGAGATCTGAGATGTTGCGGGCGTTCCTGCGGACCGAGGCAGGCAGCACGAGCGTGCTGCTGGTCGCCACGGCTCTCGCCCTGCTCTGGGCCAACTCGCCGTGGGGCGGCACCTACGACGCGTTCTGGCACACGCGGATGGGGATCTCCTTCGGTGACGCCGCGTTCTCGCTGGACCTGAGGCACTGGGTCAACGACGGCCTCATGACCGTCTTCTTCTTCCTCATCGGGCTCGAGGTCTCGTACGAGGTACGGCTCGGGCAGCTCAGGGACCGGCGGCTCGTCGCCGTCCCCGCGGTCGCGGCGTTCGGCGGGATGCTGGTCCCGGCCGGCGTCTACCTCCTGCTCAACGCCGGCGGCCCCGGCGCGGGCGGGTGGGGCGTGCCGATCGCCACCGACACCGCGTTCGTGCTGGGTGTGCTGGCCGTCGTCGGCGCCCGGTGCCCCGATCCGCTCCGGGCGTTCCTGCTGACGCTGGCCATCGTGGACGACGTGCTGGCCATCATGATCATCGCGATCTTCTACACGGCCGCCATCGACGTCCCCGCGCTCATCGCCGCCGCCCTGCTGCTCGCGGCCATCGTGACCCTGCGGTGGCTGCGGATCTGGCGGGCGCCCGCCTACATCGTGCTGGGGTTCGCGCTCTGGGTGGCCACCCTCGAAAGCGGGATCCACCCGACCCTGATCGGCATCGCCCTCGGCATCCTGGTCTTCGTCTACGCGCCCACCGACCACAAGCTGCTGCTCGCGGGCGAGGCCGTGCAGGAGTTCACCAGCGAGCCGAGCGCGGCGGCCGCCAGGGAGGCCACCCGGCGGGTCCAGCGCGCCGTCTCCGTGAACGAGCGGCTGCAGCTGCGGCTGCATCCGTGGAGCAGCTATGTGATCGTGCCGGTCTTCGCACTGGCCAACGCCGGAGTGCCGCTCGACGGTGAGAGCCTGCGCTCCGCCCTCACCTCGCCCGTCTCCATCGGTGTCGCGCTCGGCCTGGTGCTGGGCAAGTTCGTCGGGATCTCACTCGGCACGTGGCTGCCGCTGCGGTTCGGCTGGGGCGTCCTGCCGGGGAACCTGGTGTGGGGGCAGTTGCTGGGCGGAGCGGCCGTCTCCGGGATCGGGTTCACGGTGGCACTGTTCATCGTGGACCTGGCCTTCGCCGACAATCCGGCCATCCACACCCAGGCGAAGATCGGCATTCTGGCGGGCTCGCTGCTGTCCGCCGCGATGGGATGGGTGATCTTCCGGATGGCGTGGGATCGGGGCGGGGTGTGCGCTCCGCCCGAGGCCGAGCCCGCCGAGGAGCTGCCCGACAGGCTCACCGTGCCGGTCGGGCCCCGGGACCATGTGCGGGGGCCGGAGAACGCCGCGGTGACGATCGTGGAGTACGGGGACTTCGAGTGCCCGTACTGCGGGCGGCTCCACCCGATCCTGGATGAACTTCTGGAGAAGAATCCCGATATACGGCTGGTCTTCCGGCATTTCCCGCTGCCGACGCTGCACCCGCGGGCCACGGCCGCCGCGATCGTGTCCGAGGCGGCGGCCGACCAGGGCAGGTTCTGGGAGATGCACGACATCCTCTTCGACAACCAGCGCTTCCTCACCGACGCCGACCTGGAGCACTACGCCGCCGAGCTGGACGTCGACCCCTGGGCCGACGTGCCGGGCCACGCCGCGCGGATCACCCTCCACGAGGAGTCGGGCCGGGACGGCGGTGTGCGCGGCACCCCCACGCTCTTCCTGAACGGCGTGCGCTACCAGGGCCCTCTCACCCTGAATTCGATCAGCCGGGCAGTGGAAGACCTCCGCGAATCCCCGTAACGTCATCGAGTCCGGTTTCTCACCCCCGATCGGAGTCCCCTTATGGAGGAAGGACCCACGATGACCGCATCCACTATCACCTCCGTCATCAGCGTTCTCGTGATGGGCATCGTGCTGCTCGTCGGCGTTGTCCTGACCGCGAGAGCGAGGCGTGACCACGGCTCCGCCGCCATGATCGGCTTGGCGGGCTGCATCGTGCTCCTGCTGGGAGTGCTGTTCAACATCCTTCGCTCCTGGGTCCTGATCCCGATGATGGCCGATTCGTTCGGCATGAGCATTGACGCGGTCTTCAGCATCACGACCCCGATCGCCATGATCTTCGACGCGGGTGGCACGGGGCTGCTGATCTGGGCCGTGGTCGCCCGCCGGAAGCCGAGCCGGCCCACCCAGCCGCCGCACGGGCCCCAGGGTCCCGGCTGGCAGCAGCCCCCCGCACCCCCCGCGAACTGGCAGCAGCAGCCGCCCTACGGCGGGAATCAGGGCTGACGAGTGACGGGACGGTTTCGCTGGGCAAGTGTGACAATGACCCAATAAATCCCCGTAACTCCGGCAGCGACCCCCTGGGGTGATCATGACTCGAGTGCAGCCTGACCCCGAGGGACAGGATCCCCTCGAAACGATCAGGCACCGCTACCCCCGTCCGAACCAGCCTCCCCGCCGGCACACCCCTCCGAGCCAAAGGCAGGAGCCGCCGGCCACGCAGCGGCTCCCGTACACACCCGACATGCTTCCCGACGTGCCGCTCTACGAGTCCAAGCCGCCGAGGTCCGCCTGGTGGTGGGTGATCGTGGCGGGCTCGCTCGTCCTGCTGATCGCGGCCGTCGCGGTGGCGGCGGTCCTGTGGGGGCGTGCCAGCGCCGACACCGCCCCGCGCGCGCTCCAGGCGGGGACCGAGCTCACTCCCGGCTGAAGTCCATCGTCCAGTTCGTCTCCCACGTCTGCCCGTCGTCCGCCGAGAACGCCTGCTCCCACCGGGCCGCGTCCGGGCCGTTCACCGTCCAGATGAACCGGCACCGCACCGGCCGGCCCTCATGGGTCTCCTCACCGTAGAACTCGCCCCGGTCCCCCTCGAACGTGCCCACCATGGGCCTAGTGTCGAGCACGCCCGTCCTGCTGTTGGCCCAGTAGATCGACCACTGCCGCGTCTCGTGGTTGAACACGCGCACGGTCATCCCGATGAAGCCCTTGGTCGGGAACGTGATCTCGTCCACGCTGGCTCCCCCGTCGAAGTGCCGGGTGGCCACCGAGTGGCCGGGGAACTCCTCCCATATGTCGCTGCCGGCGAGCACCTTCACGAGCTTGCGGTTGGCGACCGTCCAGCGGCCGGCGAAGAAATCGAAATCGTTCATGCCGCCGAACCTAAGGCGCTGTCACTGACAGGTAGTGTCAGTGAATGTGCGTGCTTCCCGCCTGGTGTCGATCCTGCTGCTCCTGCAGACGCGCGGCCGGATGACCGCGCAGGACCTGGCCGACCGGCTGGAGGTGTCCGTACGCACGATCTACCGCGACGTCGAGTCGCTCCACACCGCCGGCATCCCCCTCTACGGCGACGCCGGCCCGAAGGGCGGCTACCAGCTGCTCGACGGCTACCGCACCAAACTCACCGGGCTGACGGCCGACGAGGCCGAGTCCCTGTTCCTGGCCGGCCTGCCGGGGCCGGCAGCCGAGCTGGGGCTGGGCGCGGTGGTGACGGCCGCGCAGCTCAAGCTGATGGCCGCGCTGCCCGTCGAGCTCCGCGACCGCGCGGGCCGCATCCAGGAGCGCTTCCACCTGGACGCGCCCACCTGGTACCGCGACCGCGAGCCGGTGACCTACCTGTCCGCCGTGGCCGACGCCGTCTGGAACGAGCGCCGCCTCCAGGTCAGGTACCGCCGCTGGAAGGCGCCCCAGGAGGTGGAGCGGCGGCTCGACCCGTACGGGCTGGTCGTCAAGGCCGGGCGGTGGTACCTCGTCGCGCGGGCGGGCGAGGACGTGCGTACCTACCGCGTCTCGCAGATCCTCGACCTGCACCCGCTCCCTGAGGGCTTCACCCGGCCCGACGGCTTCGACCTCGCGGCCTACTGGCAGGCGTACCTGGCCGAGTTCGAGGCCCGGCTGCGGTGGGGCGAGGCGGTGGTGCGGCTGTCGCCGCGCGGCCTGGAGCGCCTGCCCGACCTGATGACCCCCGGCGTGGTGGCGGCGGCCAGGGAGAGCGCGGAACCGCCCGACGAGGACGGGTGGACGCGGGTCACGGTGCCGATCGAGTCGATCGAGCACGCGCTCGGCGAGTTCCTCAGGCTCGGCATGGATGCCGAGGTGCTGGCCCCCGCCGAGCTGCGCGACCGCATGGGGGCCGCCGCCGCCGAGATCGCGGCCCGCTACCGCCCCGCCTGAGCGACCTCCGCCTCGGCCTGCCAGCAGTGGGTCCAGCGGCCCTCCCCCAGCTCGGTACGCCCGGGGACCTCCTTAGAGCACACCGGCAGCGCCACCGGGCAGCGCGGATGGAACCGGCACCCGCCCGGCGGGTCGATGAGGCTGGGCGGCTCGCCGTGCCGCGTGCCCTCGCGGGGTGTCACCCTGTCGGGGTCCGGCGCCGACTCCAGCAGCAGCCGCGTGTACGGGTGCCGCGCCGACTGCGTGAGCTCCTCGCTGGGCCCGCTCTCGATCAACCGCCCGGCGTACATCACCGTGATGTCCTGCGCAAAGTACCGGGCACTGGCGATGTCGTGCGTGATGTACAGCAGCGCCAGCCCGCTCTCCTCGGCCAGCCCCTCCAGCAGGCGCAGCACGCCGAGCCTGATCGACACGTCCAGCATCGACACCGGCTCGTCGGCGATCAGCGCGACGGGCCGCACCGCCAGCGCCCGCGCGATGGCCACCCGCTGCCGCTGCCCGCCGGACAGCTCGTGCGGCAGCTTGTCCATGAACTGCTCGACCGGTGTGAGGCTGACGCGTTCGAGCAGCTCGGCGACCTGTTCCTGTTCATGCGCGTCCGAGCGGACGTGTCCGTGGATGCGCAGCGGCCTGGCCAGGTGGTAGCGCACCCGGTGGAAGGGGTTCAGCGAGGCGAAGGGGTCCTGGAAGATGAGCTGCACCTGCCGCCGGTAGTCCCTGAAGGCCGCTCCACGATGGGCGCGTACCGGCTCGCCGCGCAGCAGCACCTCGCCCGAGGTGGCCGGATAGACCTGCGCGAGCAGCCGCGCCACCGTGCTCTTGCCGCAGCCGCTCTCCCCGACCAGCGCCGACACCGTCCCGGCACGCAGCGCGATCGACACGTCCTCCACGGCCCGCACCGGCGGCCGCCTGCCGAGGCGGCCGCGTGGGCCGTGGGCGGCGGTGAAGTGCTTGGTGAGATTGCGACCCTCCAGAACGATCATGATGCGTCCTCCAGACCACTGCCGCCGTTCAGCAGGCACGCCACATCGCCCTCGAACGCGGGCAGGACCGACGAGCACTCCGCTCTTGCGTGCCCGCAACGCGGATGGAACGCGCATCCCGGCGGCAGCGACCTCAGGTCGGGTGGGCTGCCGGGGATGCCCAGGAGCTCTTCGCGGGGCCCGTGCAGGCGCGGGAACGAGCGGAGCAGGCCCAGCGTGTACGGATGGTGCGGCGACCTGTGGATGGCCTCGGCGGTGCCGGTCTCCACGACCCGGCCCGCGTACATGATGGCGATCCTGTCGGAGATCTCCATGAGCAGCGACAGGTCGTGCGTGATGAACACCACCGCGAAGCCGTACTCCTCCCTGAGCGCCCTGATCTCGTGGAGGATGTCGCGCTGGACCACCACGTCGAGCGCGGTGGTCGGCTCGTCCATGATGATGATCTCGGGATTGAGCGCGAGCGCGATGGCGATGGCCGCGCGCTGCCGCATGCCGCCGGAGAGCTCGTGGGGATACGAGCGCCGCCTGTCGGCGCTGATGCCGACGCGCTGCAGCAGCTCGACGGCGCGCTCTGCACGGTCCTTGCGGGACATGCCGGGCACGTGGACGCGCAGGACGTCGTCGATCTGGGCGCCGACCGTGCTGACCGGGTTGAGCGAGTTCATGGCGCTCTGGAAGACGACGGCCAGCTCTTTCCAGCGGAAGGCCCGCAGCTCCTTCCTGCCGAGCTCGAGCACGTCCACGGACGAGCCGTCCTGGCGGCGGTGGACGACCGAGCCCGAGGTGATCGCGGCGGGCGGCCGCAGCAGCCGGGCCACGGCGTTGGCCAGCGTGGACTTGCCGCTGCCGCTCTCCCCCGCCAGGCCGAGGATCTCGCCCCGCCGCAGGTCGAGCGAGACGCCGGCGACGGCGTGCACGGCGCCACCGGCGGACAGGTAGTCGACGCTGAGGTCGCGGATCTCCAGGACGTTCATGTGTGAGCCTTGACCTTGACCGTTCGCAGGCGGGGGTTGGCGATCTCGTCGATACCGAAGTTCACGAGCGCGAGCCCGGTGCCGATGAGCGCGATGCAGAGGCCGGGCGGGATGAACCACCACCACGCCCCGATGAGCAGCGCCTGCCCGTTCTGTGCGAAATAGAGCATGCTGCCCCAGCTCACGGTGGACAGGTCGGCCAGGCCGAGGAACGACAGCCCGGCCTCGGCCAGGATCGCCGCGACCACGGTGGCCAGGAAGCTGGTGGCGATGACGGGCAGCAGCACGGGCAGGATCTCGAAGAAGATGATCCGCAACGGCCCCTCCCCGCTCGCCCGCGCGGCCTGGACGAAGTCGCGGCGCCGTACGGACAGGGTCTGGGCCCGCAGCACCCGCGCGCCCCAGGCCCAGCCGGTGACCGCGATCACCACGGCCACGGAGGCGACGCCGCGCTGCGGCAGGTAGCCGGCGAGCACGATGATCAGGGGCAGGGCGGGCAGCACCAGGAAGATGTTGGTGAGCACGGACAGCACCTCGTCCACGGCGCCGCCGAAGTAGCCGCCGACCAGGCCGACCGCGACCGCGACCGCGTTGGCGATGACCGCCGACAGCACGCCGACGCCCATCGAGACGCGGGCGCCGTACACGATCTGGGTGAGGATGTCCTGGCCGGTCTGCGTGGTGCCGAGCCAGTGCGCGGCCGACGGGCCCTGGAGGCCGTCGTCGCTGGTCGCGGCGGGGTCGGCGCCGATGAGCAGCGGCCCGAGCACGGCCGTCAGCGTGAAGAAGGCGAGGATCCCGATCCCGATCTTGATCTTCATTCGGACTCCTGCCTGGTACGCGGGTCGAGCACCACGTACGCCAGGTCGGCCAGGAAGTTGGCGACGAGCACGGCCAGCGAGATGACGAGGAAGATGCCCTGCATGAGTGGGAAGTCCTCGTTCTCGACGGCTTTGAGGAGCATCGACCCGATCCCGGGGTACGAGAAGACGATCTCGGTCAGGACCGAGCCGCCTACCACGAAGCCGAGCGACAGGGCGAAGCTGGTGATGTTGGGCAGGATCGCGTTGCGGGCCGCGTACGCCCACATGACCCTCCTGGAGGTCAGCCCCTTGGCCTCGGCCATCACCACGTAGTCCTCGCCCAGCGTGGTCACCATGACGTTGCGCATGCCGAGGATCCGGTCGGCCATCGACGCGACCACGATCGTCACGGCCGGCAGCGCCGCGTGGTAGACCACGCTGCCGGCGAACTCGCCGGTCAAGCCGGGCATCACGTCCAGCCCGTACGCCCTGGACACGGGGAACCACTGCAGCGTCACCCCGAAGACGAACACGAGCGCGAGCGCCACCCAGAAGTACGGCACCGCGTGCATGAACGTGGCGGCGGGCAGCACGCCGTCGAGCCAGGTGCCCCGCTTCCACGCCATGAGGACGCCCAGCGAGGTGCCCATCAGATAGCTGATCAGCGTGGCGACGCCGACGAGCCCGACCGTCCACGGCAGGCTGTCGGCGATGACCGTGGACACTTCGGCGGGAAAGAAGGTGATCGAGCGGCCCAGCTCCCCTTGTGCGAGATTGCCCAGGTAGTCCAGATACTGCTGCCACAGGCTCGCGTCGCTGATGCCGAAGGCCCGCCGCATCGCGTCGATGGCGGCCGGGTTGACATTGCCCTTCATGCGGGCCACCAGCAGCTCCACCGGGTCCCCCGGCATGAGCCGGGGGATCAGGAAGTTGAGCGTGATGGCGGCCCAGGCGGTCAGCAGGTAGAAGCCGAGCCGCCGGGCCAGGAACCTCACTTGACGGCCGGCTTCAGGTGCAGCAGCACCACGGCGGCGTCGGGCGAGGCGTACGGCGACGGCATCGCGTACGGGTCCTGCTCCGACGGCCAGCCGACGTACTTGTTCGTCCGGTACTGCGCCCACCCCGGGCTGTAGAAGAGCGGCAGGACGGGCAGCCTCTCCATCATGATCTTGCCGAGCCCCTGCGTGGCCTTCTGCTGCTCGGCCAGGTCGTCGGTGGCGGCGTACGCGTCGATCAGCCGGTCGGTCTCGGCGTCCTTCCACCGCTCGTAGTTGCCGCTCGCGGCCTCGCCGACGGGCTTGGCCAGGCCGCCGAAGAGCAGGAAGCGCATCTGGAAGTACGGGGTCGGGCCGGCCTCGGCGCCCCTGATCGACAGGTCGTAGTCGCCCTTGCCGACCTTCGACACCCAGTCCTGGAAGGCCACGCCCCTGGTCTCGACCGTGATGCCGACCTTGGCCAGGTCCTCCCTGATCAGCTGCGCGGCGTTCACCCAGTCGGTGAACGGCGACGGCACCAGCAGCGTGAACTTCAGCTCGGCCGGGTTCACGCCCTTGAGCAGCTCCTTGGCCCTCTCGACGTCCACCTTGAAGGCGGCGTCCTTGTACTCCGGCGGCACGTACGCCTCGCCGCCCGGCATCGGCACGCCGGTCGGGTGCGCGACCTTGGTGTAGCCGCGCTCGGCCACCTTGACGATCTTGTCCCGGTCGATGGCGAGGCTGATGGCCTGCCGTACCTCCGGCTTCGACAGGATCGGGTTGGTCAGGTTGGGCAGCAGCGTCACCACGCCCTCTGGCGGGAAGAAGAACTTGTTCTGCTCCGGCTTGCCCTGCACGAAGATCTTCTGGATGTCCGGCACGAACGCGCCCGCCCAGTCCACCTCGCCCTGCTGGAGCGCCGTCTGCAGGGCATTGGCCGTGTACGCGGGGAAGCGCAGCAGCGGCACCTCCGGCTTGCCCGGCTGCCAGTAGGACGGGTTCTTCTCCATCTCGTAGAGCTGCGCCGAGAACTTCGCCAGCTTGTACGGCCCGGTGCCGACCGGCTTGGAGTTGGTGAACGTGGCCGGGTCCTGCTGCTTCTCCCACAGGTGCTTGGGCACGATGGGCGAGCCGCCGGCAATGTTGAAGAGCTTGGCGTACGAGGTGCTCTTGAAGTCGATGCGCACCTTGTCCGGAGCCAGCGCCTGCGCATCCTTGATCTCGAGCGCGGACGCGTTGAGCTGCGCGTGCTCCTTCAGCATCCGGAACGTGAAAGCCACGTCGTCGGCGGTGAACGGCTGCCCGTCCGTCCACTTCACCCCCTGGCGGAGCGTGAACGTGACCGACTTGCCCTTGTCAGACCATTCGTACTTCAGAGCCAGCCACGGGGTGATCTCTCCGGGCTTGAGCTTGTTGAAGTACATGAGCGTCTCGTAGATCATCCCGCTCGTGCCGAAGTTCACGCCTTCGAGGTGGTACGGGTTGAAGTCCTCCTGGAACGTGCCCGCGTCGACGGCATGGATCACCAGCGGCGGCGCGCTCGTACTGGTCTTTCCGGTGGAGCCGCCGCCGCTCGAACAGCCGGCGACGACCAGGGCGGCGAGTACTGCGACAATTCGTTTCATCGGGGGGTGGCCTTTCCGAAATACTTCGTCCGGAGGTCACGCGAGCCCTTCGGGGCGGCGAAGGCCTGGGCGCGGTCGAATCCGGCTGGTGCGCCGCGCACGATGGTGAGCGCGCGGTAGTAGTCGACGTACGGGAAGCCGTAGGTCTCGCCCCTGGCGTAGGCGTAACCGGTGATCGCCTGCGACCAGAGCTCGTACGCCTCCTCCGTCAGCTCGACGAACACGTCGGGGACGAAGCCCTCGGCGTCCTCCCAGTTGTCGGCGTAGTAGAGCTCGCCCGCCCAGCAGGCGGGCAGCTCGCGTTCGAGCGTCTTGAGCCCGCCGTAGAAGCGGGCGTCCTCGACGATCCGGTGGGTACGAGCGTGATCCTTGTGGATGGACGCGCTCCAATGGGTCAGGATGACGTCCGGCCGCAGCTCCCTGATGAGGTCGCCGACCCGCATCTTGACCTCTTCGTCCTCGGGCAGCAGGCCGTCCTCGTAGTCGAGGAAGCGCACGCCCGCTCCGATCCTGCCGGCGAACGTCTCGGCTTCCTCGCGCTTCTGCTTGGCGTAGTCGGCGACGGACATGCGGGGGTGGCCGCGTTCGCCGAGGGTGAGGTGGAGGAGCGTGGCCCGGTCGCCGCGCAGGACGTGCTGGGCGAGCACCGCGCCCGCCGTCAGGTCGAGATCGCCCGCATGGGCGCCGATGGCGAGAACGTGGGTTGCGCGGCCTTCGGCCGCGAACCCATGAGTGCTGTGTTCGATTGTTCGCTCGCTACGCTCCCTCACGGGCCCGCCTCATCACCTGGAACCTCCTGGTGACCTCGTAGCCGGCCTTGGTGTAGAGGCGGCCGGCGGGGCTGGCCTCGCCGGTCCAGAGGAACCACGACGAGTGGAGCCCTTCGGCGCGCATCCTGGTCATGGTGAGATGGAGGAGGATCTTGCCCAGGCCGGTGCCGCGCTGGTCGGGGTCGACGCCGAAGGGGCCGAAGCGCTCGGGGATGCCACGGTAGGCCGCGTACAGGGCGAACCCCACTATTCGATCTTTTTTCGCGATGGCGATGCGTTCGGTGTCACGGTGGGCGCGGATCGCCTCGCCCCAGTCGGGGTTGAAGGCGTCGGCCGCGAAGCGGATCAGCTCGGGCAGCTCGCCGTCGGCCGGGGTGCGGAAGGCGTACCCCTCCTGCTCACGCTTGGCGCGCAGCTCGTGCACCTCGTCGGACGTCACGTAGCCGACGAGCGTCCTGTCCATGGCGACCGGCGAGTAGAGGGTCCGGAAGCCGAGCCCGGTCAGCAGCCGGTGGCCGTCGGGGTAGAGCTCGGCGTCCGCGCCCGGGAGCACATAGTTCGGGGTGTACGACGAGAAATCCACCTTCGTCCGTCCGGTCCCCTCCAGGAACGCCAGCGCCTCGCCGACGAGCCGCCTGCCGAGGCCGCCGCCGCGATGCTCGGGGACGACGAAGAAGAAGGGGATCCAGCCGGTGTCCGGCTCCAGGTCGGTCCCCGGGGCCAGGGGCGTCAGCCTGCGGACGCCGTACGCGCAGCCGACCACCCGTCCGTCCAGGACGGCCACGCGTAAGCCTTCGGGATCGAAGTTCGGATCGAGCAGCACGCAGTCGCGGAACCAGCCGGGGGTAGTGGGGTCGCCTGGCATGCTGCGGTTCCAGGCCTCGATCAGAGAGGCCTCGTCACCGGACGCGAAGGCGCGGACTGTGACCATGAGGGTCCTTTCACCTTTGGCTCTCCTGCCACAGCTTTCCCATCGCCGACGGCCAAGGTCAAGATGAATCGGGAATTAATTTTCTCTCTCACCGCATCGTTGAAAAATTCTTTTGAGCCTCCAGCGAGCCGAAACTTTCATGGAGCCGGCGCTCTCGTTCGCGCTTATCCGCAGGTCATCCCCGCCCTGCCAGAGCCGACCACCAGCCACGATTGCGCGGCTGAAAGTTTCGCTTCAAACTCGCAATGTTTCAGGCGAACGAGAGGAGCCCGATGAACATCAGAGCTCGGATAGCCGGCGCCCTGATCGCCGCCGTGACACTCGTCGTCGCGGCGCTGATCACGGCGCCACCGGCCGCGTCGGCCCAGCTGACGGAGGTGACCGGCTTCGGCACAAACCCGACAAATCTCCGCATGCACCTGTACGTACCGGACGGCGTCGGGTCCCGCCCGGGCCTACTGGTGGCCGTGCACTACTGCACCGGATCGGGCCCGGCCTTCTACTCCGGCACGGAGTTCGCCTCGCTGGCCGACCGGTACAAGTTCATCGTGATCTACCCGTCCGCCACCAGGAGCGGCTCCTGCTTCGACGTCTCCTCGCCGCAGGCGCTGCGGCACGACGGCGGCAGCGACCCGGTGGGCATCATCTCCATGGTCAGGTACGTCCAGCAGCGCTACGGCACCGACCCCGACCGCACCTTCGTGACCGGAGCCTCGTCGGGCGCCATGATGACGAACGTCCTGCTGGGTGACTACCCCGACGTCTTCAAGGCCGGGGCCGCGTTCGCGGGCGTGCCGTTCGCCTGCTTCGCCACCACGGACGGGTCGATGTGGAACAGCGCCTGCGCCAACGGCCAGGTCGTCAAGACGCCGCAGCAGTGGGGCGACCTGGTACGCGGCGCGTACCCCGGCTACACCGGCGCCCGGCCGCGCATGCAGGTGTGGCACGGCACCGCGGACAACACGCTGCACTACCCGAACTTCCAGGAGGAGATCAAGCAGTGGACCAACGTCCACGGCCTGAGCCAGACGCCGAGCAGCACCGACCAGCCCCAGTCTGGCTGGACCAGGACCAGGTACGGCGGCACCGGCACGATGTCCCCGGTCGAGGCCATCAGCCTGCAGGGCGTCGGACACAACCTCCCGATGAGCGGGATGGCCGCCGCCGCGATCGCCTTCTTCGGCCTTGACAAGAGCGGCGGCGGGACCCCGACGCCCACCCCGACCCCGACCCCCACCCCGACCCCCACGCCAACCCCCACGCCGACCCCCACGCCGGGCGGGGCATGCGGCGTCACGTACACGATGAACACCTGGAACACCGGCTTCACGGCCGCCGTCACGATCACCAACACGAGCGCCACCCCGCTCTCCTCCTGGGCGCTCGCCTTCGCGCTCCCGTCGGGCCAGACGATCACCTCGGCGTGGAACGCCACGATCTCGCCCACGAGCGGCCAGGTTACGGCCAGGAACGTGAGCTACAACGGCACGATCGCGCCGGGCGCGTCCGCCTCGTTCGGCTTCCAGGCCACCCACAACGGGAACACCTCCAAGCCGGCGGCCTTCACCCTCAACGGCGCCGCCTGCACGTGACGGCTCGCCTTTCACCGGGCTCAGGATCCGCTGAGCCCGGTGATGTTCCTTTTCGCGATGCGGTTCTGATCATGTGATGGATACTGGCCCTCTCGGAGAGTTGGGAGCGCTCCCGAAGCGCTCCGATTAATGACCGAAAGGGCACATCTTGTCCAAATTTCACACGCGGTTATCGGCGGTGTTATCGGGCTCCGCGCTCGTGCTCACCGCCGTTGTCGTGCCGCCCCACCAGGCGGCGTCCGCGGCCACCGGGCCCGCTGAGACCCAGCCGGCACGTGTCACCCTCACCCTCATCACCGGCGACGTCGTCGAGTACGCGCCGTCGCAGGGGAGCATCCCCTCCATAGCCATCAAGCCGGCGCCCAGGCCGGACGGCGCCGACGTCACGTTCGCCACGCTGCCCGGCAAGGACGGCGGCTACCTCGTCCTGCCCTCCGACGCGGCCGCCATGGTCGCCGCAGGGACCCTGGACGAAGAGCTGTTCGACGTCGAGACGCTGGCACAGGACCAGCGCGTCGAGGCGATCCCGCTGCTCGTCACCTACCAGGGCGACCCGGCTCCGTCCGCGCTGGCGAGCGCGGCCAGGACCCTGCCGGCCGGCGAGAACGTGCGGGTGCTCGACAGCGTCAACGGCGCGGCGATCACGGTACGCGCCGAGCGGGCGGACGACTTCTGGACCGGACTCCGTACCGGCAACAAGCTGAGCGGCAGCGGGATCGCCAAGATCTGGCTGGACCGCAAGACGAAGGCGTCGCTCGACAAGAGCGTGCCGCTCATCGGCGCGCCGGCCGCATGGGAGCGCGGGTTCGACGGCAAGGGGGTCAAGGTCGCCGTTCTCGACACCGGGATCGACGCCGCCCACCCGGACTTCGCCGGACGGATCATCGCCAGCGAGAACTTCTCCGACTCGGCGAGCACCGCCGACAGAATCGGGCACGGCACGCATGTCGCCTCGACGATCGCGGGCGCGGGACCGACGTACAAGGGGGTGGCGCCGGCCGCGTCCCTGATGGTCGGCAAGGTGCTCTCGGACAACGGCCTCGGCGACTGGTCGTGGGCCATCGCCGGCATGGAGTGGGCCGCCTCGCAGGGCGCCGACGTGGTGAACATGAGCCTGGGCTCCTGCTGCGGCAACGGCACCGATCCGATGAGCCAGTCGCTGAACGAGCTCACGAAGAAGTACGGGACGCTGTTCGTGACGGCGGCGGGCAACGAGTCGGACCCGCTCACGGTGAGCGTGCCCGCGGCGGCCGACGAGGCGCTCGCCGTGGGCGCGGTGGACAAGGAGACGGGCACGACGCTGGCCGACTTCTCCAGCAAGGGCCCCCGGCTGGACGACGCCGCGGTCAAGCCGAACATCGTCGCTCCCGGCGTGGACATCGTCGCCGCCCGCTCGTCCGACTCCTCGCTGCCCGGCATCCCCGGCAACGACAGGTACACGGCGTTCAGCGGCACCTCCATGGCGACCCCGCACGTGGCGGGAGCGGCGGCGATCCTGGCCCAGCAGCACCCCGGCTGGCAGGCCGGCGAGCTCCGCGACGCGCTGACCTCGACGGCGCGGCGCAACGACGGGCACAACTGGTTCGAGCAGGGCAGCGGCCTGGTGGACGTGGCCCGCGCGACCGCCCAGAGCGTGTTCGCCAGCTCCGTGGTCGACTTCCGGCTCATCGGCAAGCCCGCCACGAGACAGGTCACCTACCGGAACATCGGCGCAGCACCGGTCACGCTGGCCGTCTCGCTCGTCACCCGTGGCTGGAGCGGCAAGCCCGCCCCGGACAACGCGATCAAGCTGGGCGCGCGGAGCGTGACCGTGCCCGCGAACGGCACCGCCACCGTCTCGCTCACCGTCGCCCCTTCTGCCGGGCCGATCGGCGCTTATGGCGGCTGGGTGACGGCGACCTCCGGCTCCTCTGACGTGCGGCTGGTGACGCCGTTCAGCTACTACACCGGTCCCGCGACGCACCGGCTCGGGGTGTCGCTGGTCAACTCGTACGGGACCAAGGAGTTCTTCCCCGGCTACCAGGCCGAGCCCCTCGTGTACGCGGTCCCGCTGAAGCGGACGAACAGCCCGGAAGACCCGTTCAACCCGTACGGGTACTACTACCTGCACACGGACTATTCGGGTAACGGCGAGTTCTACCTCCCCGCCGGGGAGTACGAGGTGATCGGCATCGCCAACGAGAGCCGGATCAGCAACCGGACGAGCTGGGTGATCGAGAACGTCCGGCTCGACGGGGACAAGACGGTCACCCTGGACGCGCGCAAGACGGCGCCGATCAGGCCGGACACGCCGAAGACGCTGGACGGGGGCGGGAGCGCGTACTACGTGCGTACCTTCACCGACCGAACCCAGCCGGTCTCGCTGTACGGTGCGGTCCTGGGCGGGCAGCAGCTGTACGTCACGCCGGTGCCGTCGGTGAAGTCGGGCAAGGTGCGGCTGTCGCACCAGTGGAACCTGGAGCCTCCGGTGCTCACCTCGGCGGCCGCGGGGTCTTTGCCCCTGCATCCGGCGTACGACATGGAGTCGATGCGCCGGCTGACCTCCGCCGCAACTTATCCCCTTATTTCAGTCGGAAGAGGGAAACCTGAGGACTTTTCGGGTGTCGACGTGTCCGGGAAGGTCGTCCTCGTCGGGATCCCGGTCGAGGGCAGCTACGTCAACGCGAGCGTCCAGATGGACGACGCCGGCCGTGAGGCCTCCATGCGGGGCGCGGCGGGCGTCATCGGCTTCCTCGACGTCGACGGCGGGCGGGCGCGGGTGCCACTGGGCCCGTCCATGCGGCTGGGATTGAGCACCGCCGAAGGGCGCGCCGTGCGCTCCGCGCTGGCCGCGGGGCCGGTGTCGCTGCGCCTGGAGCCGTACGCGGGGCCGGCCTCGGTCTACCACCTCCGCTTCGACTCGCGCGGGCGCGTGCCTTCCCGGCCCGAGCGGGTCGACATGAAGGATCTGGTACGGATCAACGCCGCGTACCATGCCGACAATCCGGACACCAGCGGCTGGGAGTACGGCGAGTCGACGGCGGGCGAGGAGCCGGGGCGCCTGACGTACGGCGGGTCGCTGCCGATGCCGGTGACCCGTACCGAGTACTTCGGGCCCTTCTCCGATGACGTGGTGTGGTCGCGCACGCTCACGAACTCCGGGCTGGTCCTGCACTCCGACGACCGGTTCACCGGGGACGACCGGCGGGTCTCCGAGCAGTGGTTCAAGGCGCCGCTGGTGCCCGCGGCCGCCGACGTGCCCTCGGGGTACCCGGTTTCGGTGCCCTGCTCGCTCTGCCGGGACTCGGATCGTTTCGTGCCCTTCGAGCAGTGGGCGGACTCCGATCCCCGGCACTACACCGACCTGAGCCACGTCACCTCCAAGCCGCTGCTGTCCGTGGGCGGCCAGGAGGTGGCCGCGCAAGGGTGGCGGCCTCGGTACTTCACGGTGCCCGGGCCGGCCGGGGCGTACCGGGTGGAGGCCGTGGACACTCCCGGCCGCGCCCTGTCCCGGACGGTGAGCACGACCTCGCAGTTCACCTCCTCCCCGCCGCCCTCCTCCGGGGCGCCTCGGGGGTATTCGTGCTCGTTCGGGGCCGGGTGCGCGTTCCAGCCGGCCGTCCAGCTCCGGTACGACCTGCCGCTCGACCTGCTGAACCGGGCTCCGGCCGGTCAGACGTTCGCGTTCGACCTGCGGGCGGGGGCGCACTCGGCCGTGCGGCGGGCGCCTGTCGTCAATCGGGTACGGGTGGAGTACTCGGTCGACGACGGGGCGACCTGGCATGACGCGACGCGGGTCAAGAAGCGGGGCGACGGGCGCTTCCGGGTCGAGGTGGCGCATCCTGCGCTGGCGCAGACCAGCGGGTTCGTGTCGCTGCGGGTCACGGCGTCGGACACGGCGGGCGGCTCGACCACCCAGACCATCGACCGGGCTTACGCCCTGAGATGAGCACCGACGGCGGTCAGGGAGTGGGTTCTCCTTGGCCGCCGTCACCTTCGGATGGCGGCTCGCCCGCCGACAGGCCGGGCGGCGGGAGCATCCTGGCCGCCGCCTTCGGGCAGAGGCACCCCAGCGCCCGTCCTCACCTTCCACCTCCGCGCGATCGACGGGCTCCTTCTGGCGCAGGAGACCGGCGGCCGGCCCCGTGAGCACGCGTTCCGCACAGGCCGCAGCCAGCCCCGCGAGTGCGCGCTGTCCACTGGCGCGGAGTCAGCCCCGCGAGTGCGCGCTGCCCACAGGCGCGGAGTCAGCCCCGCGAGCACGCGCTGTCCACAGGCAGAGCCGGCCCCGCGACCCCTCCATCCCCAGAACCCGATTCGGCCCCTCCCCACCCACACCCCGCCAGGCATCCTCGTTCCCACATTGCCCGATCCACTCCGCTCCACCCGCTCAGAAGGGAACCGCAGGATGCCCGGAGGCCCGCCCACACTCGGATTCAGCCTGGTCATCTACGCCACGGTCGGCCTGGTGACCCTGGTCGCGCTCAAGCTGGGGAGGCGCAGGTGAGCCAGAAGACTCTCACGGTCATCATTCCCGCGCACAACGAGGAGGCCGGGCTCCCCGCCACGCTCCGCTCCATCCAGGCCCAGACGACCCCGCCCGAGAAGATCATCGTGGTGGACGACGGCTCCACCGACCGCACCGGCGAGGTGGCCGCGGCCCACGGCGTCACGGTCCTGCGTCCACCCCGCAACCTCGGCAGCAAGGCCAAGGCCCAGAACCACGCGCTCCCCCACTGCGACACGGACCTGGTCCTGGCCGTCGACGCCGACACGGTGCTGGCCCCCGACTACATCGAGCGCGTCAAGCCCGTCTTCGACGACCCCGCCGTGGGCGTGGCCGCCGGCAACGTGCAGACCCGTTTCGCCCGCACCCCATGGGAGCGTGGCAGATCGACCGAATACCTCTTCGGCTTCCACTGGCACCGCCCGATCCAGCAGCTCGCCAACAGTCCCATGGTCTGCTCGGGCTGCTGCTCGGTGTTCCGGCGCACGACCCTGACCGCGTTCGGCGGCTTCCCCGAACGCACGATGGTCGAAGACATGGACTTCACCTGGAGCCAGCAGCTCGAAGGCCGCAAGGCGGTCTACGTATCCGACGCCATGGCCTGGGCCGCCGACCCCGAAACCCTCACCTATCTCCGCAAACAGGTGTGGCGCTGGATGGCGGGCTTCATGCAGAACGTCCGTCTCCACCTCCCCCGCCTGCTCATCCGCAAGCCCATGCTGGCGACGTGGGTCATCGTGGCCCTCCTGGAGATCCTCCTGGCCCCGCTGTGGTGGACCACCCCGCTGATCCTCACGCTGGGCATGCGGGAGCCGGTGACCGGCACGATGGCATGGTGGGCGGGCGGCGAGCTCCTCCTGACCGTCCCGGCGCTCCTGTACGCGGCCAGACGCCGCCGCCTCCCCGTCCACCAGGTGCTCTTCAACCTCCCGTTCGTCTACCTGAACAAGGCGGTCAACCTGTACTACGCCTGGAAGGCCCTGGTGGTCGAGCTCATCATGGTCCCGCTGCACCTGTCACGCGGCCTCCTCGTGTACGAAAAGGGCCGCTAGCCACTCGCCGACGTTCCATCCTCCGCATCACGGTCAAGGGTGCCCAGGGCCGCCGCTCCGACGTGGTGCACGATCAACGGCACGACGATCTGGTCGACGATCTCGGCGAGTGCGTCCTCGGACAGGGGGCCCTGGCTGAGGAGCGTCTCCGCGGCCACGAGCGTGAAGGGCAGCGTGGCGGCCCGGGCCGGGAGCCGGGCCTGGTCGAGCTCGCCACGCAGCACGGCGCGTTCGAGCAGGGCGCGCATCTCCCCCATGCCGGCCTGACTGACGCGTTCGTGCAGATAGTCAGTGAGATCGCTGTCGTCTGCCCGTCCGTCGCCGATCGCCTGGATGATCGGGGCCAGCTCGATCATGCGCGTGCTGACAGCGCGCAGCTGGGCCAGCAGGCGCAGGGAGCCGGTGTCGGGCACGGGCGGCTGCACGGGGGTGCTGCCTGGTGGCGGAGCGCCGCATCGGAGGTACGCGCTTCGGCGCTGGCCGCGATCCCCGATCGCGTCAACGCCTTCCTCTCCCGTGTCGCGGCATCCATACGCCCCCGCTTCGGCGGCCGGATCAGCTATGCCTTGATCCCCGTCGAGCACGTCGACTGGACGCCCTTCGACATCGTCGACGCGTACCGCAACCGGCACAACTTCGCCACTTTCCGGGAGGACCTGCGCCAGTACTTCACCCACGGCAAGCCCGTCGCCGTCGCCGAAGCGGGCTGCTGCACCTTCCGCAGCGCCGGCGACTGGGGCACGGGCGGCTGGACCGTCATCGAGGAGGGCGGCACCGTCAAGCCCGGCACCGTGCGCGACGAGGGCGAGCAGGTTCGCTACATGGACGATCTGATGGCCGTCTTCGAGGAGGTGGGCATGGACACCGTCTTCTGGTTCAGCTTCGCGGGGTTCGAGCTCCCGCACCGCCCCGACCCCCGCTACGACCTCGACCTCGGCTCGTACGGCATCGTCAAGATGCTCGACGGCTCCCCGGGCCGCGCCTGTCCCGGCATGCCCTGAGAGCCGAAGGATGCCTTCTACGCTCTCGCCCGCCACTACGAAGATCGTTGAAAGGCCGTCGCCTCGAACGCGGAACGGCGGCGCCCGAAGGACACCGCCGCCAGCCACGAGAGCCATGTGTGGGGTGGAGCTATGGGGATTCGAACCCCAGACCTCCTCCATGCCATGGAGGCGCGCTACCAACTGCGCTATAGCCCCTGGTCACCGCTCCGAGTCCACCCGTTGCGGCGCTCCGAGAGCATATAGCCATCCGCGCCGATTCGCATAATCGCGCCGCGCGCCCCGGCCGAGAGCGAGCACGGCGGCCGACCGTACGGCCCCCGAGCCGTATGAACTCGCCTATGCCTCGGGCGTCCGACCGGTCCGACGCCTCAGCGTCAAACCAGACCTATGGCCTCGGTGCCCAGGCCGGCCCCACACCCTCGGTGCCCAGGCCGGCCCCACACCCTCGGTGCCCAGGCCGGCCCCACACCCTCAGCGTCCAGCCGACCCCACACTCTCGGCGTAGGGCCGGTCATATGCCTCGGGCTCCGGCCGGTGCTATACCTCGGCGTCCGGGCGGTCGTCGCTGTGGATGGGCTCCGGCAGGGTCCCGGCGTTGTGCTCGAGCAGCCGCCACCCCTTGCGGCCCTCCTGCAGCACGGACCAGGAGCAGTTGCCCAGACCGCCCAGCGCCGGCCACAGTGAATCGGGCAGCCCGAGCAGCTCGCAGATCCCGAGCCGGAGCGCGGCCCCGTGGGAGGCCACGACCAGCAGCCCGTCGTCGTCGAGCTTGGCCGCCCAGCGCCGCATGGCGCCGGCCACTCTGGTGGCCACGTCGGTGACGGGCTCTCCGTCCGGTGCCTCCCAGGCCGCGTACTCCTCGGGCCAGCGCGCGGCGATCTCGTCGCGCGTCAGCCCCTCCCATTGACCACCGCCACGCTCGCGGAGGTCCTTGTCCACCGCCACGTCGAGCCCCACGACGCGTGCGAGCGCCAGCGCGGTGTCGTTGGCGCGTTGCAGGTCGGAGGAGACGATCAGGGTGGGCCGGAGCGAGGCGAGCAGGGAGGCGGCCCTGGCGGCCTGCGCCACGCCGGTCTCGTCGAGGGGGATGTCGGAATGCCCCTGGAATCGCTGCTCGACATTCCACAGGGTCTGCCCGTGCCGCAGACAGACGATCCGCTTACTCATGCGGCGTCCTCACGGGCGATCTGGGAACCGAGATGAGAGATACCAGTGCGGTCACGCGCGCGCCCGCTGGAGGTTGGCCTGCAAGACGCTCTCCGGCAGCGAGATGGCCGGGCAGTCCTTCCACAGGCGCTCGAGCGCGTAGAACGTACGGTCTTCCTCGTGCTGGACGTGCACGACGATGTCGATGTAGTCGAGCAGCACCCAGCGGCCCTCGCGCTCGCCCTCCCGGCGCACGGGCTTGGCGTCCGCCTCGGCACGCAGCCGCTCCTCGATCTCGTCGACGATGGCTCGGACCTGGCGGTCGTTGGTGGCGGAGCAGAGCAGGAAGGCGTCGGTGATGACGAGCTGTTCGCTCACGTCGTAGGCGAGGATGTCATCGGCCAGCTTGTCGGCCGCGGCCTCCGCGGCGATGCGCACGAGCTGGGCGGCTCTGTCAGATGCGGTCACGATGCGGGTCTGTCCTCCTGTGTCGGCAGCATGCCCTTATGTTGAGGGTACCCTTCCGGGCCGAAACCCCTCACCTACGGCACGAGTCCTTCACCCCTCGCCGTGATACAACCCCCGCTTGTTGATGTACTGGACGATGCCGTCGGGTACCAGATACCAGATCGGCTCCCCCTTGGCCACGCGTTGCCGGCACTCGGACGACGAGATGGCCAGTGCGGGAATTTCCAGCAACGTCACCCGTCCCGCGGGCAGCCCGGGATCGTGCAGCGTGTGCCCCGGCCGCGTACAGCCGACGAAGTGCGCCAGCTCGAAGAGCTCGTCCGCGTTCTGCCAGCCCAGGATGGCGCCGAGGGCGTCGGCGCCGGTGATGAAGAACAGGTCAACCTGCGGACCGTAAATTTCCGAAATATCGCGCAAAGTGTCGATAGTGAAGGTCGGCCCGGGCCGATCCACGTCCACGCGGCTCACCGAGAAACGCGGATTGGACGCGGTCGCGATGACCGTCATCAGGTAGCGGTCCTCCGGCGCCGACACCTCGCGCTCCGACTTCTGGTACGGCCGGCCGGTCGGTACGAAGACGACTTCGTCCAGGTCGAAGTGGTGGGCCACCTCGCTGGCAGCCACGAGGTGGCCGTGGTGGATGGGATCGAACGTCCCACCCATCACTCCAACTCGCCGCTTCCCCTGCACACCAGGCGCATTCATCATGAAACGGACCTTACGTGGACGTCGTACCACAACATGATGGCACCCCCCTTGGTGATGGCCGCGCATCGCTTCCGTCGCGGACGTAGCATGCCGGGCATGACGACCACCCCGGACCGCAACCGCGTCCAACTGCCCGGCATCTCGTCCCGAGCCTACGAACACCCCGCAGACCGGTCCGCCCTGGTCGCTCTGCGTAAGTTGAGTGGGTTCGACACGGTTCTCAAGCAGATGTCCGGCCTCATCAGCGAGCGCCGGCTGCGCCTGATGTACCTGGCGTCGGCCGTGCGCGTGAGCGAGACCCAGTTCCGCTCCATCTACGACATGGGCCGCGACGCCGCCTACACCCTCGACCTGCACCGGATCCCGGAGATCTACATCCAGCAGGATCCGGCGGTCCAGGCCAAGGCGATCGGCTTCGACGACCCGTTCATCGTCGTCACCACCGGTCTGCTCAACCTCATGAACGAGGAGGAGCAGCGCTTCGTCATCGGCCACGAGACCTCGCACATCCTGTCGGGGCACGCGGTCTACCGGACGATGCTCGACATCCTGACCCGCCTCGCCACCCGCGTCGCCTGGATCCCGCTCGGCTACATCGGCCTGCGGGCGATCGTCGCGGGCCTGGAGGAGTGGTACCGCAAGTCCGAGCTCTCGTCCGACCGCGGCGGCCTGCTCACCGGGCAGAACCCCGAGGCGGCCAAGCGCGCGCTGATGAAGCTGGCCGGCGGCGACTACACCCACGAGATGAACATCGAGGCGTTCCTGGAGCAGTACCAGGAATACGACACCGCGGGCGACCTTCGCGACGGCTTCCTCAAGGTGCTCAACCTGCTCGGCACCACCCACCCGTTCGCGGTGGTACGCGTGGCCGAGCTGGACAAGTGGCAGCGCAGCGGCGAGTACGACCGCATCCTGGGCGGGGACTACCCTCGCAGGGAGGACGACTCCAACGCACGAGTGACCGAGGAGATCAAGGCGGCGGCCGAGTCCTACCGCGCGTCCTGGTCGCAGTCGCAGGACCCGTTCATCGGCGTTCTGCGCGACGTGGCCGAGGGCGCCGTCAACGCGGGCGAGCGCATCTTCAACCGCTTCTCGCGCCGCGACGGCGGCCAGGGCTGACCGGCCGCACCGCCGTACGCGGCCGATCAGCTTGATCGGCCGCGAAAACCCGCCGCGATCGGCGACGAGCGGCGGGCCGCAACCAGGACCCGCCATAGAGGCAGGCCGAACACCTCAAAGAGCCGACGGGTCAGAGCAAGAGGGCGATGGCGCGCACGGCGGCCGCGCACAGGGCGACGAACCCGCCCAGCACGGCCAGTGCGCGCAGTCCTTCCCTACGCAGGTCAGGCAGCCGATGCCCGATCCGCTCGATCTCGCGCCCGGCGAAACCGCCGCACAGCATCCCGAACACCACGCCCGCCACCGTCACGGGCGCGGGCTGCTGCCACCAGTCGGAGTCGATCACTCCTCCGCCGGTCACCCAGAGCGCGCCACCCGCGGCCAGCGCGACGGGCACGCCCGGCCACACCGCGGCGGTCGAGCCCGCTCCCACCAGGGCGAACGGGAAGAGCAGCACGCGCAGCGCCACCCGCGTACGCCGCGAGCTGCGCTTCCTGACCATCCAGTGGCTCATCCAGAGTGTCCGGGTCAGCACCACGAACACCGTGGTGATGGCGATGGAGGCGATCGGCCAGATCACCGAGGCCACCACGCACGGCACGGCCAGCACGGCGAGCAGCAGCAGCGCGCCGTTGCCCGCGGGCAGCGTGGTGGCCGACTCGGCCCTGAGCCCGGTCTTGCCGCGCACCTGCGGCCTGCTCCTGACGGCCGCCGCCGTGCGCTGGCGGGCCGCGGGCAGCTTGGACCGCGTGACAGCGGCCTTCCCGTCCGCGCTCGCCCGGCCGCGCGGCGGCGGCACCTCGGCCCGGCTCCGGACCGCCGCGCCCTTCCCATCGGTCCCGGTACGGCTCCGAGCCGCGGCCCCGTCCGCCCCGGTACGGTTCCGCGCCCCGGCGGTCTTGCCGTCCGTACCAGGCGTGCGAGCCGCTGAGCCCTTCCCGTCGACGTTCGGCCGGGAACGCGGCGCGGGCACCTTGCTGTCCGTGTTCGCCCGGCTGCGCGCGGACTTGTTCTCCTCAGTAGTGGCACGGCCCGTCTTACCCTCTTCGGGGACGGGCTCGGGGTCGCCCCCACTCGTGGCCCCGTTGGTGGCTCTGGCCAGCCGCGACAGCCGATCGGCCAGCAGCGCCGCCGTGGGGCGCTTGCAGGGCTCCCGGTTGAGCGCGGCGCGCACGAGCGGCAGCAGTTCGACGGGCACGCCCTTGAGGTCGGCCTGCCCGTTCAGCACCGCGTACATCTGCGCCTCGGCCGTCCCCCGCCCGAACGTCGGCCGCCCCGTCGCCGCGAACGCCACCGTCGCCGCCCAGGCGTGCACGTCGGCAGGCGAGTCGACCTGCTCGTCGGCGAAGATCTCCGGCGCGGTGTAGCCGGGCGTGCCGAGGAACGTCCCCGTCATGGTGAGCCGGGTCGCGTCGAGCACCTGCGCGATGCCGAAGTCGATGAGCACCGGCCCCTGCGCGCCCATGATGATGTTGCCGGGCTTGAGGTCGCGGTGCACGACCCCGGCCGCGTGGATGATCGCGAGCGCCGCGGCGATGCCCTGCGCCATGTCCACGAGCTCGGACACGTCGAGGCGGCCGCTCTGGCGTACGCGGTCGAGCAGCGTGACGCCCTCGATGTGCTCCATGACCAGGTAGGGGCGGGCGCCGTTGAGGTCGGCGTCGAGCACCTTGGCCACGTACGGGCTCTCGACCCTGCGCAGCGCGCGGACCTCCCGCTCCAGCCTGATGCGGGAGGTCTGGTCTTCGGCCAGGTCGTGCAGGACCTTGAGCGCGACGCGTTCGCCGCGGCGGTTGTGGGCGAGGTAGACCTCACCCATGCCACCTCGGCCGAGCCGCTCGACCAGGGTGTACGGCCCGACCTTGCCGAGCTTAGTCACCGTCCCTCCCGCCCGGCGCGCTCATAAGGGACACAACCCTAGCGCTGGGACGCGATTCGACGCTTGAGGCACGCCGAAGGATTATCGGCGAGTGTGGTCGGAGAGCATGCTGTCGAGCCGGGCCGTGGGCTCCTCCGACAGCTGCCTGCGCCCCTTCCTGCGCCAGTTGACGTGACCCCGGCGCTCCAGCCAGAGCAGCAGCCGGTCGGCGCCGAACAGCACGGCGGCCGAGAAGACGAGGGCGACGACAATCTCCATGCCTCTCAGTCAACCCGCGCTCCCCGGCGCCGGTCAGGCCGACACGCCGGCTAACCGGCCACCACCGTGCCCTCTGAGGTGCGCAAATGCCCCTCACCGGTATAGACCCACTTGGTGGAGGTGAGCTCGGGGAGCCCCATCGGGCCGCGCGCGTGCAGCTTCTGCGTGGAGATGCCGATCTCGGCCCCGAACCCGAACTCCCCGCCGTCGGTGAACCTGGTCGAGGCGTTGACCGCCACGGCCGCCGAGTCGACGAGCGCGACGAACCTGCGCGCCGCCCGCTGCGACCGGGTGACGATCGCCTCGGTGTGGGCGGAGCCGTACTTCCTGATGTGGGCCACCGCCTCCTCCAGCGAGCCGACGACGGCGGCGGCGATGTCGAGCGAGAGGTATTCGGCGTAGAAGTCGTCCTCGGTGACGGGCACGACGCCGGATCCGTAGCCGGCGACACGCTCGTCGCCGTGCACGGTCACGCCCGCCTCCGCGAGCGCCGACAGGGCCCGCGGCAGGAACGCGTCGGCGATGTCCTCGTGCACGAGGAACGTCTCGGCCGCGTTGCACACCGACGGGCGCTGCGCCTTGGCGTTGAGCAGGATCTGCACGGCGAGGTCGACGTCGGCCTCGGCGTCGACGTAGACGTGGCAGTTTCCGACGCCGGTCTCGATGACCGGCACCGTCGACTCCTCGACCACCGAGTTGATCAGCGACGCGCCGCCGCGCGGGATCAGGACGTCCACCAGGCCGCGCGCCCGCATGAGCTCCTTGACGGAGTCGCGGGTCTGCCCCGGCACGAGCTGTACGGCTCCGGCGGGCACCTCGGTGGCTTCCAGGGCGTCCTGCATGACCTTCACCAGGGCCGTGTTGGAGGAGTAGGCGCTGGAGGAGCCCCTGAGCAGCACCGCGTTGCCGCTCTTGAGGCAGAGCGCGGCGGCGTCGACGGTCACGTTGGGCCGGCCCTCGTAGATGATGCCGATGACGCCGAGCGGCACCCTGAGCTGGCGCAGCTCGAGCCCGTTGGGCAGGGTGGTGCCGCGTACGACCTCGCCGATCGGGTCGGGCAGGTCGGCCACCTGGCGCACGGCCTCGGCGATCTTCCCGACCCTGGCCTCGTCCAAGCGCAGCCGGTCGATCATCGCCTCGGACGTGCCCTGCGCCCTGGCCTGCTCGACGTCCTTGGCGTTGGCCTCGACGATCTCCGCCGCGTGCGCGACCAGGGCGTCGGCCACAGCACGCAGCGCCTCGTCCTTGGGCGCCCGCGGCAGCGGGGCCAGCTCGGCGGCGGCCTCTCGTGCCGCGTGGGCGACCTTCAAGAACTCTGTGCTCATTGCTCCGCTCCGCTCTTCCCTCGTCACTCCGGTCGCTCAGTCCAGAGGGGTGAGACCCTCACGCTCATGGACTCTTCCCTGGAGCGCTAGCTGTGAGTTTCCAGTATGACGATGTCGTCACGGTGGATCAGCTCGCGTTCATACTCCGGACCGAGCGTGCTCGCCAGCTCCCTGGTGGAGCGGCCGAGCAGGCCGGGGATCTCGGTGGCGTCGAAGTTGACCAGGCCGCGGGCCACCACGAGCCCCTGAGGGCCGCACAGGTCCACCGGATCGCCCGCCGCGAACTCACCCTCCACCGACGTCACCCCGGCCGGCAGCAGCGACTTGCGCCGCGTCACGATGGCCTCCACCGCGCCCTGGTCGAGGTGGAGGCGCCCGCGTCCGGTGGTGGCGTGCGCGAGCCACAGCAACCGCGTGCCGGGGTGCCGGCCGCCGGGGTGGAAGTAGGTGCCGACATCGGCTCCGCCGAGCGCCTGGGCCGCATGGGCGGCCGCGGTGAGCACCACGGGGACCCCGGCCCCCGTGGCGATCCTGGCGGCCTGGACCTTGGTCACCATGCCACCGGTGCCGACCGCCGCGCCGTTCTTCCCCAGCTCGACGCCGACCAGGTCTTCGGGCCCGCGGATCTCCGCCAGGCGCCGGGTGCCGCTGCGGCTCGGCGGGCCGTCGTAGAGCGCGTCCACGTCCGACAGCAGCACGAGCGCGTCCGCGTGGATCAGGTGGGACACCAGGGCCGCCAGCCGGTCGTTGTCGCCGAAGCGGATCTCGTCGGTGGCCACGGTGTCGTTCTCGTTGACGATGGGCACGATGCCCAGCTCGAGCAGCCGGTTGAGCGTGCGCTGGGCGTTGGCGTGGTGGACGCGCCGCATCATGTCGTCGGCGGTCAGCAGCACCTGCCCCACGCGCAGGGAGTAGCGGGCGAAGGAGGAGGTGTAGCGGGCGACGAGCACGCCCTGCCCGACGGACGCGGCCGCCTGCTGGGTGGCCAGGTCGCGCGGTCGCGCGGTCAGCCCGAGCGGGCCGAGGCCCGCCGCGATCGCCCCGGAGGAGACCAGGACGATCTGCGTCCCGGTACGGCGCCGCGCCGCCAGCACGTCCACGAGGGCGTCGACACGGTCGACGTCGATCATGCCCTGGGGGGTGGTGAGCGAGGAGGAGCCGACCTTGACAACGACCTTCGACGCTGAGCTGATCTGTTCCCGCACGTCTCGCAGCCTATCCGAGGCCGAAGAGCCCCTCGGCCGCCCGGGCGCCGCCGCAGCGGCCCGCCGCAGCGGCCCGGCCAAGCGGCCCAGCCCAGGCCCGGCCAAGCGGCCCGGCGCAGAGCCGCCGCGGCCCGGCGCACAGGCCACGGCCGACGCCACGCCCCCATCATCGCCGCGACGGCGTTCCGCCGGGTAGGCACGGCACAACGCCTCTCAGCAGCCCGCAGAGGGCCTCAGCCGAGGCGGTTGTCGGACCCTCTCGGACCCTGGCGCACGGACTCGGCGTGGAGCGTGGGCTGCCAGTCGAAGACGTAGCCGCCCTCCATGGGCCCGATGACCACCTCGGCGCCCGCGGTGGCCCCGGCCTTGGCCAGCTCCGCCTCCACACCGAGCCGTTCGAGCCGGTCGGCGAGGTAGCCCACGGCCTCGTCGTTGGTGAAGTCGGTCTGCCTGATCCACCGCTCCGGCTTCTCGCCGGTGATCTGGAACAGGGTCTCGTTGACCCGCCGCACCCGGAACCCGGCGTCGCCGAGCTGCTTGGGCCTGATGACCAGCCGGGTGGGCTCCTCGACGGGCTTGTTGGCCCGGGCCGCCGCGACCCACTCGCCCATCGCGTACGTGAACTCCCGCAGCCCTTGGTGCGTGGCGGCCGAGATCGTGAACACCCGCATCCCCCGGGCCTCGAACTCCGGCGTGACCAGCTCGGCCAGCTCCTGAGCGTCGGGCACGTCCGCCTTGTTCAGCACGACCAGCCGCGGCCGGTCCTCGAGCTTCCCGTACGCCCGCAGCTCGGCCTCGATCACCTCGTAGTCGGTGATCGGATCCCGTCCCGGCTCCATCGTGGCGCAGTCGATGACGTGCACGAGCATGTCGCACCGCTCGACGTGCCGCAGGAACTCGTGCCCGAGACCCTTGCCCTGCGAGGCCCCTGGAATCAGGCCGGGCACGTCGGCGACGGTGAACACGGTCTCCCCGGCGGTCACCACCCCCAGGTTGGGGATCAGAGTGGTGAACGGGTAATCCGCGATCTTGGGCTTGGCCGCGCTCAACGCGGCGATCAGCGAGGACTTACCGGCGCTCGGGAACCCGACCAGCGCCACGTCCGCCACGCTCTTGAGCTCCAGCATGACGTCCAGCGCGTCCCCGGGCTCACCCAGCAGCGCGAACCCGGGCGCCTTGCGCTTGGTCGTGGCCAGGGCGGCGTTGCCGAGCCCGCCGTGGCCACCCTCGGCGATCACGTACCGAGTGCCGACGCCGACGAGATCGACCAGCACCTCACCCGTGGAGGCGTCCTTCACCACGGTGCCGTTGGGCACGGGCAGGATCACATCTCCCCCGTTGGCCCCGTCCCTGTTCGAGCCCTGCCCCTGCTTGCCGTTCTCGGCCTTGCGATGCGGCCGGCGGTGGTACTCGAGCAGCGTCGCCGTGTTGGGGTCGACCTCGAGAATGACGTCACCGCCCCGGCCGCCGTTCCCGCCGTCGGGGCCGCCGAGCGGCTTGAACTTCTCCCGGTGGATGGAGGCGCACCCGTTCCCTCCGTCACCGGCACCGATATGAAGGACCACCTGGTCCACAAAGTCCGGCATCCCGCACTCCTCCATCCCCCTCGCGGGGGCCTCTCATCCCAACATCGGACACGCGGCGCAAAACAACGGTGCCCGGCCAACAGCAAAAGGGGCGGATCGACAGCGCGATCCACCCCTAATGCAACAGAACCAGGGTCGACGGAGAGGAGAGAACCTACTCCGCGACGGGAACGATGCTCACGGCCCGGCGGCCGCGCTTGACACCGAACTGCACGTGCCCGGCCGCCAGCGCGAACAGCGTGTCGTCGCCGCCACGCCCCACGTTGTCGCCAGGGTGGAAGTGGGTGCCCCGCTGACGGACGATGATCTCGCCCGCGTTGACCAGCTGGCCACCGAAGCGCTTGACGCCCAGGCGCTGGGCGTTGGAGTCACGGCCGTTCCGGGTGGACGACGCGCCCTTCTTGTGTGCCATCTCTCAAACTCCCGATCAGGCCTGGTCGATACCGGTGATCTTCACCTGGGTGTACCGCTGGCGGTGACCCTGGCGCTTCTTGTAACCGGTCTTGTTCTTGTACTTGAGAATGCGGATCTTCGGGCCCTTGGTCTCGCCGAGAATCTCGGCGCTGACCGTGAACTTACCCGCCTCGGTGGTCACGTCGCCGTCGTTGACGACGAGCACCGTCGGCAGCGAAACCGAAGAGCCGACCTCGCCGGCGACCTTGTCCACCTCGAGGACGTCACCGACGGAGACCTTCTGCTGCCTGCCGCCGCAACGAACGATCGCGTACACCGCGGAACCCTTCTACTGACTCACTGTTGTCTCGTACATCGGCCGCCTCACGGAGAGGCGGCCGCCGAATGCTGCGCCTGTCATTCGGCCTGTCTCAAACCGACGAACCGAGTAAGCGCGCCAACAGGGCACGTCACCTGACGCACCGATTGTCTAGGGTACCGGATCAGCGGTCCCTAGGCGAACCGGACGGAACGTCGGAAGCCTGCCGAGGGCTACTCGGCCGACTTGGCTCGGCGTGAGCGTCGCCGCCCTCTGCCGGAAGTCTGGCTGGCCTGGTCGTCCTCTGCCGGGACGTCTTCAAGCGCACCGGTCACGGTATCACGGCCGGAGGTGTCCTTGGCCGCGGATACCTTGTCGGAGACCGCCTTCTCGACGGCCATCTTCCCCTGCGTGCCGCGCGGCTCCGGCTTGGTCTCGACCGGCTCCGTGGAGACGAGCAGGCCACGGCCGTTGCAGCACTCGCACGGCGTCGAGAAGGCCTCCAGCAGCCCCTGTCCGACCCGCTTACGCGTCATCTGGACCAGGCCCAGCGAGGTCACCTCGGCCACCTGGTGCTTGGTCCTGTCGCGGGCCAGGCACTCCAGCAGCCGCCGCAGCACGAGGTCGCGGTTGGACTCCAGCACCATGTCGATGAAGTCGATGACGATGATGCCGCCGATGTCACGCAGCCTGAGCTGACGCACGATCTCCTCGGCCGCCTCCAGGTTGTTCCTGGTGACGGTCTCCTCGAGGTTGCCGCCCTGACCGGTGAACTTGCCGGTGTTGACGTCGACGACGGTCATGGCCTCCGTACGGTCGATCACCAGCGAGCCACCGCTGGGCAGCCAGACCTTGCGATCCATTGCCTTGCCGAGCTGCTCGTCGATCCGGTACGACTCGAACACGTCGCCCTGGCCGCCGTCCCACTTCGACAGGCGCTCGGCCAGGTGCGGCGCGACGTACTTGACGTACTCGTCCACCGTGTCCCAGGCGTCGTCGCCCTGCACGACCAGCGAGGTGAAGTCCTCGTTGAAGACGTCACGAACGACCCTGATCGTCAGGTCGGGCTCGGCGGACAGCAGCTCGGGCGGGCTCGCCGACTTGGCCTTCTTCTGGATGTTCTCCCACTGGGCGGACAGCCGGGCCACGTCACGGGCCAGCTCGTCCTCGGAGGCGCCCTCGGCGGCGGTACGCACGATCACGCCGGCGTTCTCCGGCATGACCTTCTTCAGGATGCTCTTGAGCCGCGTGCGCTCCTTGTCGGGAAGCTTGCGGCTGATGCCGGTCATCGACCCGTCGGGGACGTACACCAGGTAACGCCCCGGCAGGCTGATCTGCGACGTGAGCCGGGCGCCCTTGTGGCCGATCGGGTCCTTCGTGACCTGCACGAGCACCGACTGGCCCGACTTCAGCGCCGACTCGATGCGCTTGGGCTGGCCCTCCATCCCGGCGGTGTCGAAGTTCACCTCGCCGGCGTACAGGACGGCGTTCCTGCCCTTGCCGATGTCCACGAACGCCGCCTCCATCGAGGGCAGCACGTTCTGGACCTTGCCGAGGTAGACGTTGCCGACGTAGGACTGGCTGGCCTCACGGTTGACGTAGTGCTCGACGAGCACGCCGTCCTCGAGGACCGCGATCTGCGTACGGTCGCCCTGGCGGCGCACCACCATCATCCGGTCGACAGACTCGCGGCGGGCCAGGAACTCCGACTCCGTGATGATCGGCGGGCGCCTGCGCCCGAGCTCGCGCCCTTCGCGGCGGCGCTGCTTCTTGGCCTCCAGCCGGGTGGACCCGCGCACGCTCTGCACGCCGTCGGTGGCGGTGTCGAGCGTGGCCGTACGGCCGGCGCGCGGCGCGCGGATGCGGACCACCGTGTTCGGCGGGTCGTCGCTGGCCGGCTCGGTGTCCGTGTCCGAACCCCGGCGGCGACGGCGACGACGGCGGCGTGAGGAGGAGCCCTCATCCTCGTCCTGGGCGGCGCCCTCCTCGGCCGACTCCTCCTCGGAGTCCTCTTCCTGCTCGTCGCCCTCGTCGCCCTCGTCGCGCTCACGCGACTTGCCGCGGCCCCGGCCACCGCGCCTGCGCCTGCGGCGCCGGCCCGTGCCTTCCTCCTCCTGCTCGTCGGAGACGTCGGCGTCGGCCTCGTCCTCGGTCGCCGACTCGTCGACTATCTCCTCGATCTCCTCGGGCTCGGGAGCGGGCTGCGGCTCGGGCCGCCGGGTGACGGCGGGCTTGGCCTGGCTGGGATCGGGCGCCTGGAACAGCGGCGCGAAGATGGCCGCCGGCCGCTGGAACATGGTGCCGGGCTCGTCCTGCCTGCGGGCGGTCATCCCGAACGGGTCGGCGAGCAGGCTCGGGCGCACGAGATCCTCGTCGAGGTCCTCGCCCGCGGGCTCGTCGTCGAGCGGCTCGTCCTCGGGCAGGACCTCCAGGATGTCCTCATCCTCGTCACCGGCGCGCGCGGCCTCGGGCGCGGCCTCACCGGCGCGGACCTCTGCGCCGTCCTGCGCGGCGGCGCCCTTGCCGGTCACCGCTCGGGCGGCACGCTTGCGGGCGTCCGGCGCTCCGGCGGCATCCTCGCCGACGGTCACAGCGCCCTGGCCGGCTCCGCCCGTCGCTCCAACGGCGCTCTCACCGACACCGGCCGCCGCCTCCGCGGCGTCGGACTCGTCGGCCGCCGCCGCGGGCGTCACGGCTTCTTCCGGCTCCGTCTTCTTGCGGGTCCTGCGGCGCTTCACCGGCTCGGCGGGCTCAGCGGGCGTCTCCGCCTCGGGGAGCGCTTCCGCGACCTCCGGCTCGGCCTTCTTCGTCGTGGTACGGCGCCGCGTCGTCGTGGCGGTGGACCGGGTCCGCGTGGCCCTCTTGGGCTTCTCGGCGACCGCGTCAGCGGCCGCCTCCGCCACGGCCGCCTCGACCGGGCTCTCGGGCGCGGCAGGCACCCCGGCATCCACCGCACCGGCAGCTGCCGTACCAGGGGCCTCCGCCACGCCGGCGGAAGCCGTACCGGCGGGAACCGCACCAGCGGGAACCGCACCGGCTTCGTCAGCGGCCGCCGCGGCGGCCAGGATCTCGGGTGCGGGCTCTCCGGCCGCACGCTGCGCGGCGTTCGTCTGCACCGCCTGCACATTCGCCACGGACGGCGCGGCCTGCGCGGCGACAACGGTGACCGGAACGGAGGCCGGCTCCTCAGGCAGCTCCGGCGGGGGACCCGCGGGGCGGCTGGCGGAGCGGCGACGTGGGGTCACCTCGGGCTGTTCAATTGTCTCCCCGTCAGGGCCAATGGCCCCGGCGTTGGGCTCGTTCTCGAGCATGCGGGCGCTCTCCCGTCAGCTCCCGGGCGCGTCGCCGCGCCGCGCAGGAGCCCTCGTGTCTCGTTGTCCGCCGGCGCCCCCGATGAGGAGGCGCCGACGCCAAGTCCTGTCAGCGGTCGTGCCCCGCTCGCGCAGGGCGCTTCCTTAACCGGCGACGTGCTCACCCGCCGGTCCCGCCTCGCCGCCGCGCGTGGTATCGCGGTCCAGGTCGAGCGGGTCGGCAAGCGCACCGGTGCTGACGTCGAGCGGCCCCTGCGCCAGCCTGGTCACCTCGGGGGGAACCGGCGGCGCGAAGTCGGCCACAAGGCGCAGCCCTGTGAGCACATCGTCGGGTCGAACGGCAGGCGTCATGTGCCGAACAACCATGCGCAGTATGACACACGGTCCTCCAAGCACCTGAGCTGCGGTTCTGTCTGCTCCCTCGGACACCGTCAGCCCCAGGACGGCCTCCCGCGCGTCGAAGCGGCGGGGACCCTTCTTGGTGAGGCGCTCGACCTCCACGGCACCTTCCGCGAGGAACTTGCCCACCGCCACCTCGGCGAGCTCGCGATCGGCACCGGGCAGCCGCACCTCCCACTCGGAGACCTCCAAGCGGTCGGCCAACGCCCCAGGACCCGCCTCCACAACGTCGAGCACATCGAGCCCAGGCGGCAGCGACCCGTCAAGGCCCCGCTTGATCTGCTCGGGGTCGCACGGCTTGGTGACACCGAGCTCGAGGTATTCGGCTTCGCTGGCGACACCGGTCGGCGCCGCGCCCGCGTAGGAGATCTTCGGGTGGGGCGAGAAGCCCGCGCTGTAGGCCACCGGAATACCGGCACGGCGGACCGCTCTCTCAACGGCCCGCGAGATGTCGCGGTGGCTGGTGAAGCGCAGGCGACCGCGCTTGGCGTAACGCACGCGAAGGCGCTGCACCGTGGGCGCGGGCGGAGGCCCTTCGGGAACAGGTTTCAGAGCTTGTCGTCCTTCCCTTGTAAGAGTTCCTTCGTCTCAGGATAAGCCGCCCTGACGCGTGTATGTGTACGCCGAGGCACGGGCTGCCCACTGAGCGCGCTAGACCACCGTAAGTGGAAGGAGTTTCCGCCCCGTGGGACCGATCTGAATTTCCGTGCCCATCGTCGGGCAGACGCCGCAGTCGTAGCAAGGAGTCCAGCGGCAGTCTTCGACCTCACCGCCGGAAACGGCCTCCTGCCAGTCCTGCCAGAGCCATTCGCGGTCGAGCCCGGCGTCGAGGTGGTCCCACGGCAGGACTTCGTTCTCCTCACGCTCACGCGTGGTGTACCAGTCGACGTCGACGCCGGCCTTCTCGGCCGCCGCCATCCAGCGCTCGTAGGAGAAGTGCTCGCTCCAGCCGTCGAACCTGCCGCCGTCCTCCCAGACGGCGCGGATCACGGCGCCGACCCGGCGGTCGCCGCGCGAGAGCAGGCCCTCCACGATCGAGGGCTTGCCGTCGTGGTAGCGGTAGCCGATGGCCCTGCCGTACTCCTTGTCGCCTCTGAGCGCCTCACGCAGCGCCTTGAGCCGCCGGTCGACGGTCTCGTGGTCGGCCTGACCCGCCCACTGGAACGGCGTGTGCGGCTTGGGCACGAAGCCGCCGATGGAGACCGTGCAGCGGATGTCGCGGCTGCCGGTCGCCTCACGGCCCGCCTTGATGACCTTCTTGGCCAGGTCGGCGATGCCGAGCACGTCCTCGTCCATCTCGGTGGGCAGCCCGCACATGAAGTAGAGCTTGACCTGGCGCCACCCCTGCGAATAGGCCGTGGTGACGGTGCGGATCAGGTCTTCCTCGGTGACCATCTTGTTGATCACCTTGCGCATGCGCTCGGAGCCGCCCTCGGGCGCGAACGTCAGGCCCGAGCGCCTGCCGTTCCTGGAGAACTCGTTGGCCAGGTCGATGTTGAACGCGTCGACCCTGGTCGAGGGGAGCGACAGCGAGGTGTTGGTGCCTTCGTAGCGGTCGGCCAGGCCCTTGGCGACGTCGCCGATCTCGGAGTGGTCGGCCGACGACAGCGACAGCAGACCGACCTCGTTGAAGCCGGACTCCTTGATGCCGTTCTCGACCATGGCCCCGATCGTGGTGATCGAGCGCTCCCGCACCGGACGCGTGATCATGCCGGCCTGGCAGAACCTGCAGCCGCGGGTGCAGCCGCGGAAGATCTCCACGCTGAACCGCTCGTGCACCGTCTCGGCCAGCGGGACCAGCGGCTTCTTCGGGTACGGCCACTCGTCGAGGTCCATCACGGTGTGCTTGTGCACCCGCCACGGCACCTCGGGCCTGTTGGGCGCCACACGCTTGATGCGGCCGTCCGGGTGGTAGTCGACATCGTAGAACTTCGGGACATAAACCCCGCCGGACTCGGCGAGCCGCATCAGCAGCTCGTCGCGGCCGCCCGGCCTGCCCTCGGCCTTCCACTCGCGGATGACCTCGCTGATCGCGATGGAGATCTGCTCGCCGTCACCGAGCACGGCCGCGTCGAGGAAATCGGCGATCGGCTCGGGGTTGAAGGCCGCGTGGCCGCCGGCGAGCACGATCGGGTCGTCCTCTCCCCGCTCCCTGGCGAGCAGCGGAATGCCCGCCAGGTCGAGGGCGGTCAGCATGTTGGTGTAGCCGAGCTCGGTCGAGAACGACAGCCCGAGCACGTCGAAGGCGCGCACCGGCCGGTGCCCGTCGACGGTGAACTGCGGGACGCCCTCGGCCCGCATGAGCGCCTCGAGATCCGGCCAGACCGCGTAGGTGCGCTCGGCCAGCGTGCGGGGCAGCTCGTTGAGGATCTCGTAGAGGATCGCCACACCCTGGTTGGGCAGCCCGACCTCGTAGGCGTCCGGGTACATCAGCGCCCACCGCACGTCGGCGGAGTCCCAGTCCTTGACGGTCGAGTTGAGCTCACCCCCCACGTACTGGATGGGCTTCTGCACCTTGGGCAGCAGCGCTTCCAGGCGGGGGAAAATCGACTCGACAGGCATACCGTCCAGCGTAGCGGCGGTCAGACGGTGGCAGGTCCGGTCAGACGGTGGCGGGGCCTGGGATGTCGATGTCGTTTCCGCTGAGCACCAGGATGTGGTGCCCTTCGTAGCAGGTCAGCTCGACCGCGATCACGCCGTCAGCCAGATTGTGCACGCCGACGACGTGGTTGGCGGGCAGCAGAAAGCGCTCTTCGCACTCATCGCAATAGGCCAGGAACATGTCTCAATTAAACGACTGTCTTCGCACCCTGATGGCCTGAAGAAGCCCAATCGCAATGAGATTCGCGAACGTGGCGGTGCCGCCGTACGAGACGAACGGCAACGGAAGCCCCGTGATGGGCATGATCCCGATCGTCATCCCCACATTGACGAACGTCTGGAACGCGAACCAGCACACGATCATCCCCGCGACCAGCGTCCCGAACCTGTCATCGCACTGCCTGGCGATCTTCAGCCCGCGTATCAGCACCACCCCGAGCAGCAGCACGACCGTCACGGACCCGAGGAACCCGAACTCCTCCCCCGCCACGGTGAAGATGAAGTCGGTGTGCTGCTCGGGCACGAACCTGCCGGTCGTCTGCCCGCCCCCGAGCAGACCCTTACCGAGCAGTTGCCCGGAGCCGATGGCGATGATCGACTGCGTGCTGTTGTAGCCGACACCGCGCGGATCGACGCTCGGATCGACGAACGCCGTGAACCGCGCCACCTGGTACGGCTCGAGCAGCTGGAAGTGGAACACCGAGAACACCCCGGCCACCCCCAGCATCGCCAGCGCCGCGATCCACCTCTTGCGCACGCCCGCGACGATGAGCCCGGCGGCCGTGATCACCGCCAGCACCAGCGCCGTCCCGAGGTCAGGCTGGAGCATCACCAGCCCCATCGTGACCAGCGCGGCGATGAGCGCCAGCCACACGTCGAGCCCGCGCGGCCGATCGCTGCCCTCTCCTGGCTGGGCCAGCAGCATCGCGATGATCAGCAGCAGTCCGACCTTGGCGAACTCGGACGGCTGCACCGCAAATCCCCCGCCGAGCAGGATCCACGAGTGTGACCCGTTGATGGTCGCGCCCAACGGCGTGATCACCAGGCCCAGCCCTATGAGCGACACCACGTACACCACGGGCGCGTACGCCCGCATGGCCCGATGATCGACCATCGCCACGATGGCGCACAGCACCACTCCGATGACCTCGTTGAACACGTGCTTCTTGACCAGGCCCGTGGATCCCGGCGCCCAGGTCCTGGTGGAGGACCACACGAGCAGCGTCCCGATCACGCACAGCCCGGCCACCGCGACCAGCATCAGCCCGTCGAGCCTGCGCACCGTCGAGTTCTCGGCGGTCACCCGCCGCAGCAGCGAGGGCCGCCGGATGGCCGCCGCACGGTCGATCATCTCCGACCCCCCGTCTCACCAGCCGCACGGCCGACCAGCCAGCCGACCGCACACCCGACCACCCACCCGGCCGCACAGCCCATCACCCACCGCACGACCCCGCGACCGGCCCACCGCCGCACGACCCCACGACCGACGATCCACCGGCCACCGCCGCGCCCACCGACATCAGAGCGCCCGCCACGGCCCGCCACGACGTTCACTCCCTGGGCGCTCGCCCCCCGAACGCTCGCCTCCAGGGCACTCGCCTCCTGGGCACTCGCCCCCTGGACACTTGCCTCCAGGGCACTCGTCCCCCGGGCGCTCATCCTCCGGGCGCTCATCCTTCGGGCGCTCATCCTCCGGCCACCGTTCCGTCGGGCGAGAACCGGGGCAGTCTCGTCGTGAGCTTCCCGCCGGGCACGGCCGGAGGCCGCTTGATGCCGTAGATCCCCTCGTAGATCTCCCGCACCGCGGGCGCCGCCGTCTCCGCGCCCATCCCACCCTGCGAGACCATGACCACGACCACGTACTGCGGGTTGTTGGTCGGCGCGAACGACGCGAACCACGAGGTGTCCTTCTTGCCCCACACCTCCGCGGTGCCGGTCTTGCCACCGATGCGGATCTTGTTCATGGGGAACCCCGCAAAGGCCCCCGCGGCGGTGCCGTCGGAGGGCACGTCGCTCAGCGCGTTCTTGATGTACATGCGCTCTTTGTCGGAGATCGGCAGCTTGCCCACCACCGGCACCGGGATGGTCTTGACCACCGTGCCGTCGGGCCGCACCTGCGCCCAACCGATGCGCGGGCTGCGCAGCTTCCCGTCGCTCACCAGCGCCATGTACGCCCGGGCGAGCTGCATCGGCGTCACCAGCACGTCGCCCTGGCCGATGGCGAAGTTGGCCGAGTCACCCGGCCGGAGCAGGAACCCCTCGGTGCAGTTCTCCAGCGCCAGCCGCTTGAGGAAGTCGGCCCGCGCCCGGTCCTTGACCTCCGGATACCCCTTGCGGGACCGCTCGCAGGTCACGGCGTTGGTCCGGTTCCACAGGTCCTTCTTCCATGCCCGGTCGGGGATGCGCCCTGAGGACTCACCGGGCAGGTCCACCCCGGTCGGGCTGCCGAACCCGAACGCCCTGGCGGTGTTGGCGAACACCTCCTTCGTGTCCTTCTTCGGATTGCGCCCGCCGTCCTTGAGGTACTGCTCGTACGCGGCCCGGTAGAAGATCGTGTCGCACGACTTGACCAGCGCGGTGTGCAGGTTCATCGAGCCCAGCCCGATGCCGTGGAAGTTGTTGAAGGCGCGGTCGCCCACCATGTAGGAGCCGGGGCAGTCGTAGGTGCCGTTCAGCGGGTAGCCGGACCGCAGCATCGCCGCCACCGACGAGATCTTGAACGTCGAGCCGGGCGCGAACTGGCCGTTGATCGCCCGCGACACGAGCGGGTTGCCGGACTTGTCCGACAGCAGCCACTGGTATCCGCGCGTGGAGATCCCGCCCGCCCAGATCGCCGGGTCGTACCCGGGCGCGCTGGCCAGCGCCACCACCCGTCCGGTACGCGCGTCGAGCACGACCCCCGCGCCGCCGTCGGCCCCAGGCGCGGACTTCATCGCCCTGGCCAGCGCCTTCTCCACCACGCCCTGCACCCGCGAGTCGATGCTGGTCACCAGGTGGTCGCCCGGGATGGGTGTGATCTGCTCCTCGACCCCGAGCGCCTTGCCCATCCTGTCGACCTGGACCCTGCGCAGCCCCGACTTGCCACGCAGCGCGTCGTCATAGACGTACTCGAGGCCGTCCCGCCCGGCCAGGTCCACCCCGGAGAAGCTGGCCTTCAGGCCCTCCCGCTTCTCCAGCTCCGCCTCGGTGACCGGCTGCAGGTAGCCGAGCATCTGCGCCCCGGCCCGTCCGCCGGGATACTGCCTGACGGAATGGATCTCCGCCGTCACCCCGGGAAACTCCTCCTGCCGCTCGAGGATCTGCAGCGCCTCCCGGGTGTCCACCTTCTCGTCCAGCGGGACGGGTTGGTACGGCGAACCCGTCCAGCACGGCTTGGACACCCCGGGCCCGCACGGCGTGATGCGCTGCTGCAGGTCCTTGACCGGCCTGCCGAGCACGGCCGACAACTTGCGCAGCACCGAGAGACCGCCGTCGGGCATCCTGGTCAGCCTGGTCCTGTCCACGGACACGACCAGCGCGGTCCTGTTGCGTACCAGCGGCCGCCCATGTGAGTCGAGGATCTGCCCGCGCACCGCCGGCACGATCACGGCCCGCGTCCTGGTCTCCGTCGCCCGGGTCACGAACTCGCGCCCGCGTACGACCTGCACCTGCCACAACCGCACGGCCAGCACGACGAGCATCATCACCACGAGCACGTGCAACACCAGCAGCCTGGCCCGCATCCTGATCATGTCGAGAACCTCGCCTCCCTGCCCCGCGTGGTCAGCCAGATCACCATGGGAGAAACGAGCAGCGTGTAGACGACGGTGACCGGCACCTGGTCGGTCAGCATCGACAGTGTCATCCGGGGATCGGAGAGAAGCTCGACCACGAACGCCGCCAGCAACGGTGCCATCAGCACGCACAGCACCACCGTCGTCACCGGCCCGCCCGCGCCGCGCCCGGCGACATAGCCGACGACCGCCAGCACGAACGCGTACTGCCCCAAGAGATGAGCGGTGGGCGGCATGACGTCGGCGAGCAGCCCGGCACAGAACCCGAGCACCGCCCCGTACGGCGCGCCCCGCCCCATCGCCGCGCCGATCACCGCCAGCAGCACGAGATCGGGAGCGCCCCCGCCCGGCAGGGACACCCGGTTGACCAGCATGACCTGCGCAAGCAAGGCCAGCAGCACGGACAACCCACCGATCACAGCGCCCCCTCCCGGGAACTCCTCACCATCCGACACCCGGCCACCCGCACCGACGCTCGCCCGGCACCGGACGTGAGCACCCGCACAGACACCCGCCCAGCCCCAGACCTGACCACCGTCACCGCCGACCGCCCGACACCGTGCCCGGCTCGCACCGCCGACCGCCCACCACCGGGCCCGGCCGTCGAGTCCGCTCCGGACGCCGCCACAACCCCTCCTACGCAGGCGGCACAAGCTGACCAGGTGGAACGCTCCACCTGCCCCCTGCAAGCGCCCACACGGCCACCACAGCTCCAGCAGGCGTCACCCCGTCTCTTCGGGGGCAAGGGCCGGGAGCCAGACCGCCTCCCGATCATCGCAATCCCTCCTTGGTCGGCTGCACCACGTCACGTGGGGTCCGCTTGGGCGCCTCCACCACCACACCGACCACGTCGAGCGCCGTCAGGTCCGCGTACGGCCGGGCGTACGCGATGCGCGTCAGCTCCCCCGGCGTCAGCTCCACCCGCTCGATCACCCCGATCGGCACTCCGGGCATGTACGGGCTGCCGTTCTGCGACCCGAAGCTGACGATCCGCGCCCCCCGGGTCAGCGGCGCCGTGGAGTCGAGGAGCCGGAACTGGACAAGCCGCCCGTGCTCCCCCACCCCGTGCACCACCCCGATCTCCTTGCCGCCCTCCAGCCGCGCCCCGGCGGCCGAGGCGGGGTCGCTGAGCAGCACGACCGTCGAGGTGTGCGGGGACGTACGGATGACGCGCCCGACCAGCCCGTCGCCGTTGAGCACGGTCATCTCGGACCGGATCCCGTCGCTCGCGCCCGCGTCGATCTGGACGGCGTCCTCGAAGCCCGGCAGGCCGCGCCTGGCGACCACGTTGGCCGGCACCACCTTGAACCCAGCCGTCCCCGTCAGGCCGAGCAGCTGTTTGAGCTCCTTGGAGCGGGTCGCGTCGAGCTTGCCTGCCACCAGTTCGTTGCGCAACCGGGCGTTCTCCGCCTTGAGCGCGTCGATGCGCTCCTGGGCGCTGGGCGCGCTCACGACGGCGCCCACGAACCCTCCGACGGGCCGCACCAACCCTCCGCCGAACTGCTCCGCCGTGCCGAACACATAGGCCGCGGCCGAACGCAGCGGCCTCAGCGGTGAGCTGTCCCCGGCACGGTGGTCGATGGTCAGGATGACCAGGGCCGCCATCAGCAGCCCTCCGAGGATCAGCCGGGCACGGCGCGAGTCCCTCATCAGTGTCGCGACTCCGGCACCAAGACCTGCTGGAGCGCCTCGAACTCCTCGGCGCACTTGCCGGAACCGATGGCCACCGAGTCGAGGGCGTTCTCGACGAGGTGGACGGGCATGCCCGTCTCGGCCTTGACCCGCTCGTCCAGCCCCTTGAGCAGGGCGCCCCCGCCGGTGAGCGCTATGCCGCGGTCCATGATGTCGCCGGACAGCTCGGGCGGGCACTTGTCGAGCGTGGTCTTGACGGCGTCGACGATCGCGTTGACCGGCTCCTCGATGGCCTTCCTGATCTCCCCGCTCGACACGACGATGGTCTTGGGCAACCCGCTGACGAGGTCACGTCCGCGGATCTCCGCGTGCGACTCCTCCCCGTCCGGGGAGGCCGAGCCGATGGCGATCTTGATCTCCTCGGCGGTGCGCTCGCCGAGCATCAGCGAGAACTCCTTCTTGGCGAACGAGATCACCGCCTGGTCGAGCTCGTCGCCACCGATCCTGATCGACTGACTGGTGACCACGCCGCCCATCGAGATGATCGCCACCTCGGTGGTGCCCCCGCCGATGTCGACCACCATGTTTCCGGTCGGCTCGTGCACCGGCAGACCGGCCCCGATGGCAGCCGCCATGGGCTCCTCGACGATGTAGACCTTCCTGGCACCCGCCTGGTAGCCGGCCTCCTTGACCGCGCGCTGCTCGACGCTGGTGATCCCGCTGGGCACGGCGATGATGATGCGCGGCTTGGCGAGGTGCCGGCGTCGGTGCACCCGTTGAATGAAATATCGCAGCATTCGCTCGGTGACGTCGAAGTCGGCGATCACGCCGTCCTTGAGCGGTCGGACGGCGACGATGTTGCCGGGCGTACGACCGATCATCCGCTTGGCCTCGATGCCAACGGCGACGATCTTGCCGGTGGCGGTGTTGATCGCTACGACTGACGGCTCGTTGAGGACGATGCCCCGGCCGCGCACGTAGACCAACGTGTTGGCGGTGCCCAGGTCGACCGCCATGTCACGGCCGAGAAACGCGAGCTTGCTGCCCATGGGGAACGGAGCCCTCCGTAACGTCGTTCGCGAATGACTACGGATCGAATTCGAATCGTAACGTGACGTACCCACCGAGGGGCGCAATGAGCCCTCGCGCCTCACAAAAATCTCCAGCCGCTACCTCAACCGCGATTTTGCCCGGATTGCACCACAACACCCGATCAGCTGCTGGAACGATCCAAAACGCCCACGACTACGATCATGTACTTCCCACTTCACGTGCTGACTCTGCCAACCATAGGGAGAACAGCCGACAAAACCGTGACACAGCTTTCTCCACGAATCGGCGCCCGCACGCCATGCTCCCGCCAACATACGGCGGGCCGCTGACAAAAACGCGCGCCCACGCAGCGCGGAAGCTGCGCGGGCGCGACAGTGCGAACCGAGATCGCCTAGAAGCGGTCAGGGAAGAAGATCTTGATCTCCCTGGCGGCCGACTCCGGCGAGTCGGAGCCGTGAACGACGTTCTCGCCGATCTCGAGCGCGTGGTCGCCGCGGATCGTGCCGGGCGCCGACTTGACCGGGTCGGTGGCGCCGGCCAGCGCGCGGAACGCCTCGACGGCGCGCGGGCCCTCGAGCACCAGGGCGACGAGCGGGCCGGAGGTGATGAACTCGACGAGCTCGCCGAAGAACGGCCGCTCGGAGTGCTCGGCGTAGTGCGCCTTGGCGGTGTCGGCGTCGAGGGTGCGCAGGTCCATCGCCACGACCTTGAGGCCCTTGCGCTCCACGCGCGCGATCACGTCACCGATGAGGCCGCGCTTTACCCCGTCAGGCTTGATCAGGACAAGAGTGCGCTCGGACACTTGGAGTTCTCCTTCGAAGAGAGTGAGGTTCGCGGCCACGGGCTCCCTGCCCGGCCGCGGATGCTTCGCGAGGGACGGGCCCGCGCGTCGCCGTGGCTTGGGGCCCAGCTTACCGTCCCGCGCAGCCACCCTCGTTTCGCTGAAGGGCCGGCGAGGAGGCAGCACAGTCAGGCGGCTAAGAGGAGGCGGTGTCCTCCGGCGAGTGGCCCTGCGGCGGCACGGCGGGCAACGGACCCGCCTCGCCATCGCCCTGCGGCTCCGCTTCGCCGAAGGCACCCGCGGGAGGCACGGAGGCCGCCCCCTCCGCCCCCGCCGCAGCAGGCGGATCGTCGTCATCGGCCTCCGCGACGACAGGCGTACCAGGACCGGCGCACGGAACCTGAGGCACGTTCCTCGCACTCCGCCGGGCCGTCACCGCGGCCAGCACGATGACCACGACCACAAGGAACCCACCGACCAGAGCCCAGGAATGCAGGGCGCCGACGAAGCTGTCGACCAGCTCCTGGGCCGAGGACACTCCGTTCAGCATCGCCATCTGCACGCCCGTACCGAGCAGGAAACCCGCCAGCACGCCCGCGAGGCCGAGCGACAGCCCGAACACGGCCGCCCCGACACCCACTTCCTGCAATGCCGACGTCAGCGCCACCGCCGCTCCCACGGCGAGCAGCGAGAACGGCACGAGGAGCACCAGCCCGGAGGCGGACGGCACCATGAGCCGCACGGAGCACAGCCCGACGACCATGGCCAGCAGCCCCAGAGGCGCCAGCCACCGCCCCGATGCCCGTGCGAGCCGCCGCACCGCCACGGACGCGGCCACCGCGAGCACCCCTGCCACACCGTAGGGAACCCAGAGCCCCTTCAGCCCGGGCCCGCCGAGGCCGCCCATCTCCACCATCGTCACCTGGGCCGCGCTGGGCAGCAGCACGACGCCCACCGCCACCATGGAGTACGACAGCGTGCGGCTCTCCGCCGTGCCGATCGAGGCCAGCGCCAGCAGCGCCGCGACCGCCAGCGCCGCCAGCAGCATCACCGGTACGGCCCGCCACTCCTCGGTCGCGGTGGCGATCCCCAAGGCCGCGATGCCCACTGCGGGCACGACGGCCAGCAGCAACCGGCTCCGCTCCCCGTCGTCGATCCCCGGCCCGTCAGGCCGCCCGAGCAGCATCCAGACGATCACGTACGCACCGGCCAGCGCCAGGGCGACCCCCGTCAGCATCGGGTACGGCTGCAGCGTGACCTTCCAGCTGCTCGCCTTGTCGAGCGGCCAGAGCGCCAGCGCCTGGGCCGCGAGCAGGCTCAGGCTGAACACGCCCACCCACAGCGCCCGCAGCATCGGTCCGCGGGTCCAGACCGCGGCCAGCGTGGCCGGGACGACCATTCCCGCACCCACGCCGCGCAGCACCCGCACCGCCCCGACCATGAGCTCCGAGCCCGCGAAACCACCGGCGGCGTCCGACAGGGCCACCAGCAGCAGCCCGCCGAGCAGCACGTGGAGCACGGGCACCCGCCGCAGCGCGACGGCCGCCAGCGGCACGGTCAGCATCAGCGCGGGCAGGGCGAGCCCGTGCGTGCGCATCAGGCCGACCTGGTCGATGCCGCCCGGCAGCAGCTTGGCGACGACGGAGAGCGTATTGGGAATGGTGACGATGGCCAACGGCAGCGCGGCCACCACGAGCAGCCCGAGCGTGACGTCGAGCAGCCATGGCGACCTGAGGCCGGCCGACCGCTGGATCGGGGGGACGGTCATGCGCCGACTTTAGCGGGAAGTAGCGCCCTCGACACGGCGAGCGACGATAATCGCCGTAATCCACAGCGCGGTGAAGATCGCGCCGAGGAAGAACATGGCCGGAACGAGGAATCCCGTGCAGATCGCCAGCACCTGTACGACGCTGCCGAGAACGTAACCGAAGGGCCTCTTGAGCAGGCCCGCCGCGACCACGCACAGCACGGCGAGGCCGATGCCGGCGGTCACGGCCAGCCCCGGCGCGACGCCGCCCACGGTGATCGCCACAGGCGTGATCAGCCCGGCCACGATGGCCTCCATGCCGAGCACGCTCGCGCCCAATCGGCGCATGCCCGGAGTGACCTGGAAATTCATCGCGAACCATCCGCTTTCAGCAGCTGCCGCGCGTCGCCCGCCGTGACGACGGACCCGGTGATGAGCACGCCCGTGCCGCTGAACTCGCCCTCGGAGTCGGCGACGCCGATGGCCCTGTCGATGGCGTCGTCGAGCCGGTCCACGATCTGTACGCGCTCCTCGCCGAACAGCGGCTCGGCCAGCGACGCCAGCTCCTCGGGCGACATCGACCTGGGCGAGGAGTTACGGGTGACGACGATCTCGTCGAGAATGGGCTCGAGCAGCTCGAGCAGCGCGTCGACGTCCTTGTCGCGCATGACGGCGACCACCCCGATGACCTTGGCGAAGTCGAACGCCTCGTGCAGCCCTTCCAGGGTCGCCTGCATGCCGCCCGGGTTGTGCGCCGCGTCGATCACGACCGTCGGCGTGCGGCGCACGACCTCCATGCGCCCCGGCGAGGAGGCCTGCGCGAACGCCTGTCGTACGAGATCGGCGTCGAGCGGGTCGTCGCCGCCGGTCAGCGCCTCGACGGCGGCCAGCGCACAGACGGCGTTGCTCGCCTGATGCGCGCCGTAGAGCGGCAGGTAGACCTCGTCGTAGACGCCCTTGAGCCCCCGCAGGGTGAGCAGCTGCCCGCCGATCGCCACCTCGCGGCTGAGCACGCCGAACTCGAGGCCCTCACGGGCCACGACGGCCCCCACCTCCGCGGCCCGCCGCATCAGCACCTCCGCCGCGGCCAGCTCCTGCTGCGCGAGCACGGTGGTCGCGCCGGGCTTGATGATCCCGGCCTTCTCAGAGGCGATGCTGGGGATGTCGGGCCCGAGCCGGTCCATGTGGTCCAGCGAGATGGGCGTGATCACGGACACCGTGCCGTCGGCCACGTTGGTCGCGTCCCAGGACCCGCCCATGCCCGCCTCGATCACGGCGACGTCGACGGGCGTGTCGGCGTACGCGGCGAACGCCATGGCGGTCAGCAACTCGAAGAACTGGATGCGCCGGTGCCCCTGGCTGTCGGTCAGCTCGACGTAGGGCATGATCTCTTCGAAGACCTCGGCGAACCGCTCCTCGCTCAGCGGCTCCCCGTCCACGGTGATCCGCTCGCGCATCGACACGAGATGGGGGCTGGTGAACCGCCCCACCCTCAGGTTGCGCTCCCTGAGCAGCGCCTCGGTGAGCCGCGCCGTGCTCGTCTTGCCGTTGGTGCCGGCGATGTGTATGACCGGGTACGCCTGCTGCGGCGAGCCGAGCAGGTCAAGAAGGGCCGCGATCCTGTCGAGCGTCGGCTCGAAATCCCACTCGACGCCGCGCTCCATGATTGCGCGTTCGACCGCACGATAATCCACCCCTCAACCCTACTGACTGCCCGAAGCGCTCCCGCCCCGGGCGTCCTCGAACATCGCCGGTCTCCGTCGCGTCCAACCCCGTGGGGAGGATGACATGAAGAGACCGATTGCGATCACCGCCGTGGCGGCGGGGGCCCTCACGATGCTGGTGACCGCCCTGATCCCACGGAACCCGGCTGCCACAGCGCAGTCCGCCGACTCGGACCAGCCTTTTCAAGGGCCGGCCGCGTACGCGTACCTCTGCCAGAGCGTCGCCACCGAAGGCCCGCAGGAGGAGTGCGCCAACTGGCGGATCGTGACCCGTGAAGGAAGGACCTGGGAGCTCACGGACGCCGACGGCGGCAACCCCGTCGACCTGAGTGCCGACGGCCGCCTCATCGCGTACGAGAGGGCGAGCGACCACCGCATCGTCGTCCGCGATCTCGTCAACGGCACCGTACGTCCCATTCTCGAGAACGTGCCCGCACAAGCGATGGCCGATCTCACTGTTTCACCGACGCTGCTCGGCAACGGGCGGTGGCTGGACGTCGAATTCGAGGCCGACGACGGAGAAGACGATGAGAACGCCATGCCGGCCGCCTTCATCGCGCAGGTGGCCGACGGGCGGACGATCTGGCGGCTGCCGCGAGATGCGACCCTGCTCCGCCTCGACATAGCGGGCAAGCGGTTGATGGTCGAGGACGAGAAGTCGTTCTCCGTGACGGACCCGTCAGGCACCACCAAGACTCCGTTGCCTCGCCGGCTACGTGTCGCCCAGGCCTCCGGTGTCCTGACCCCCGATGGGAAGGGGCAAGCCGCGCAGGTCGTGTCCAGGAACTTCCCTGCGGGCGGCGCCGACATCCGCCCGGCCCGGCTGGTCACCATCGACACCGCGAGCGGCAAGGTCCTCCATGACGTACATCTCTCCCTGCCGCTGCGGGACAGGGCCGGCAGCTGCCACTCGAGTCGATGGCTGAGCACCTCGGAGGTACTCCTGAGATGCGGTACGGGCGAGCCGCACCACGAGATCCTGTTCCGGGTCGACACGCGCACCGGCGCTCACAGGAAGCTTGGGGAAGTGAAGCCACCGAAGTCCGGGCTCTTCGAGCTCGTATGGGCTGAGGACTGACCGGGAACGCAAAAAGGGCCACCCCGAAGGGTGGCCCTCTTTCATAAATATTGTGCGGCGGTGACC
>NZ_JBFANV010000009.1:0-188449 GCF_040674955.1 Nonomuraea sp. NPDC049695
TCAACAACACCTGGGCCCTCGCCACTACCACTCCATAACAAGAGGGTGAGTCAGCTCATGTTGACCCACCCACCAAGATCTTCAGGACACTCCTAGTGCCGGACCCTCACCTCAACGACCAGGAAGGAACCCAGCACCGGGCCCGTGGAACCCGGCGCCCCCACAGCGATATGCGACGGCCCACCCCAACCGCGCAAAGGACATTACGGGCAAGACCGCGGACCCGATGAATCGAGGTTGGTCCCAGGAACCCCTGCGACGCCCAAAGGCGCTCGAGGCTCGAGTAGCGTAACGCCCGCTAAGCGAAACGGGCCGGCAGCAGGGGCGCTAGCCATCCCGACTCGGCATCAGTCAGATCATGACGATTTAGGCGGTCTTCTATCGGCCTGATCTACAACAAACCGCCACTAAAGTGACCTCCGCCGCGTACATCACCGCAGGCGAGGAGAATGCTCCCCGCGCACGCGGGGATGCTCCCGTTGCCGGGATGGCGGAGACCCTGGGCCAAGCGTGCTCCCCGCGCACGCGGGAATGGTCCCACGAAGCGGCGCTCAAGGACGCGAGTGCCGGCGCGCTCCCCGCCCACGCGGGGATGGTTTCGTGCTGTGACACATCCCAAGATCTGGGAGCTACAGCACCCTCAAACTTAGCCGCGTATTAGCCGCGGATGGCCGTAGCCCGCCGTCGATGACCATGGTCAGCCGGACACAACGAGAGAGGCCCCTCACCGCGTTCCCGCGGGTGAAGGGCCTCTTTCTGCTGGTGTGGCAGGTGCAAGGTTCGAACTTGCGTAGGCTGAGCCGACGGTTTTACAGCGGACCGACGATTCAGAGGCCGAGCGCTCTACGACCTGCGCTTCTGCCGACCGCGGCACCGACAGTCCCGAACTTCATCCCGCACATATCCCGGATCTTGAATCTCGGCCTTGTTCAAGTGTCCTAGGGGAACTTGAGCCCTGCACCTACCTCCTGAGCCACCGTGAGGAGCCTTGACTGGAGCTCGACCCATCGGTCTAGCAGACTACTTCTGGCGGGGCTTGCGCATCCCACCCTGCCTACCATCAGGGATTGTTTAGAGTCACCGCATGCATGTCGATCAGTATGTCTATTTCGCGCTCAAGAGTGAGCACATGTCCGCTGCGGAGATGGCGGCACGGCTCGGCCTTGAGCCTGACGTAGTCACAATCCGAGGCAATAGAAGGCTGGAACCGCCGCACCCGGCCGTTCATATCTGGCAGGTCAACGGCCCACGATCCTCAGAGCGTCCGGTGGATGACATGATCTTGACCCTGGTCGACCGGCTGGAGCCCTACGCCAAGATGATCGGCGCGGTGGCCGAAGAACTGGATCGCCATGAACCTGGACACACGGCGACCCTACAAGTGGTTCGATTCTTTGGTGATGAAGAGGACGGGGTCGCGGCTCCGGTGGTGCCGGCGCTTCCAAGCATCCCGGCTCGACATCGGCCACTGGGATGGCATCTGGATCGGCGTGTCCTGGACTTCTTACAGATCACACGTGCCGAACTCGACGTCGATGAGTACGGAGACAATCTGTAGCAGAGCGTTGGGAATCGAGCCCGTGGTGTCGGCATGGGAACTGCAAGAAGTCGCGACCCACCGATTGCCCCCAGCCGCTTACAGTCACCAGCAGCAGGCGGACGATCGTAAGTGCAGTACCAACTATCGACAGCTTTACAGCTCGTGACCATTGCGGCTGACATACGGCCTTCCACCTGCGTCATAAGTGTGCCTGGCCGCCACCCAGCCCATGATCATTGCACGCATATTGCACGACTACCGCTGCGACAGTTAGGCGGCCACACGGGCCGCGACGTCTGAGTTGATCTGCCGTCGTTCGTGACCGTTTCTGTCACAGGTCCAGCGATGGCAGTCCCCACATATCGCGGTAGCGCTGTCGCGCTGTGGTCAAGCTATCCGACCCGTTGGGGCCGCCCACGACGACGTCGGCGTTGTGATCATCCTGGCCGTCGTCCTCCCAATCGCATTCTTCGCAATACCCGAGGCCGCCGCGGTATTGCAGTGTGGGGTGAAAGCAGCATGGGCACGTGTACGGCTGATCGCCTGGCGGTAGATTCAGGCGGTCTCCGCCCTGCTTCGCCATCACGGACAAGACCCATCGCTTGCGCTCGCGGATCTCCTCGATACTGGGGTGGGCCATATTCGTCATGATGACGTACAGCTCCGAACATCCGCATCTCGACCGGCACCACTGTATCTACTCCTGCCTCGCGACTGGATAGCTGTCAGAGATCCGCGACTCGCGCCCGCGGTTCCGTCCGGGGTTGCCTCCTACCGCCTGATGATCATCACCCGCACACCGGCACACGGTGGGCCGGGGCTGAGGAACGAAGCCCTGGACCGTCGATCGCCCCCAACCCCGTATGGCGGTCAGCCACAACCTGGCGATCGTGAGGGCGGTAGGCCAACGTATCCACCTAGCGATCGACCTTCCGGCGTGCGATCATTCACCCCATGACGTCGATCAGAAAGGGCCATGCCTCGTAGGCGCCCTTCTGCGGTTCGCACGCGACGATTCATGTGCGTAACCCACAGAGCTTCGATTCATCAGGTTCCCGGCCTCGGGCCGCGCCCCATGGCCGCGGTGATCGCGCTGGAGCACACTCGGCTGGGGCCATGTTATGTGGCTGCGGTGCTGCTGGCGTGGACGCGGGAAGTGATTCCAGGCACCTCCACCCGGCTTCTACCCACCTGCACATGCCCTGGCTGTTGGGAAGACGATCCGCGCGGGGAATTGGAACAGGCGCTCATCGCATTGCCTCGCTGGGCGCGACCGTATCTCTACAACCTGGTGCTTCCCATCGACAGAAGCTTTCTCGCCCGAACATCGCCGGATCCGCTCGCATCACCTGATTGGCCATGGTGGCGACAGCGGCGACGCCCGAACTTCTGGGAGAAGGCCGACTGACCAAGGGCGTTCGTCTGAGGAGCCGGGTACCCCCGCCGGAAGGGTGTAAGCGGTCAACAGGATCTCCTGGTAGGCGGACATAGGGGTCCAGGTGGGCGGTCATTCGAAATCCAGGTCGATGGCCATGCACTGAACTGCGCGCACATGGTCGAAACCAGCGGTGCATCCCACCATCTGACCAAAGCCCTCGCCGGTTGCGGCGTTGTTCTGCTTCTCCGATCCCCCGTCGACCAAAGCGAAGCTCACGCGTCTAGGGGGTTGCTCAAGATCCACACCCTGTGATGACGTTCGACCAGGTGATCAGTTGCGAATGGAGCGCCTCTTGCTGACCGGCAATCTTGTACGGCTACGGCCCCTTGAACCCTCGGACGCCGAGCTGATGTGGCGTTGGAACAATGACCCCGAGGTCGGACGCTGGATGTTCGGCAGCTACCCTGAGTCGCTCGCGCAGATCACCAGACGCTTCGAAGAACTGCCCCGCAACTCCTACGCCAGCGCCTTCTTCGGCATCGAGCCGCTTCATGAACAGCGGCTGATTGGCTCAGTACGGCTCCGCGACGCCGAACCAGAGACCGGCGCCGCCGAGCTCGACCTGCGGATCGGCGACAAGGAGTACTGGGGTCGCGGCTATGCCACTGACACCGTGAGAGTGATCTGCCGGTACGGCTTCGCCGAGATGCGACTCCACCGAATCCGCCTTTCTGTAGCCGCGGAGAACGTCGCCGCCCATCGCGTCTACGAAAAGGCCGGCTTCGTCGTGGAGGGCCGTGAAAGAGAAGCCTTTCGCCGGAACGGCGCGTGGCATGACATGGTCCTGATGGGCCTTCTGGAGGGCGAGCTACGGTGACCGGACACCCGGACCGCAGTTGGCCATAGACCTGGAGTTTTCACGGCCGCCAGCCTCGAGCAGGTTGGCCGTCTACCGGAAGAAGGTCCTGACCGTCCACAAAGGGTTACCTGCGCCGGCGCAGCATCGTCATGGCAAGCCAGATGACCGCGGGCAGGAGGAGTAGCAGCACCACGAGGCCAGTCGCGACGGCGAGCTCGGCATCGCTCCATAGCCGGATTGCGGAATCATCGTTGTCCACCCCGTGACGCTATCGACTACGAGCGTCGGCCGGAACATCCGTGCCCAGCGCGGCCCGAGCACGGCCGCGCGCGAGAACGGCCCCCAGGCCGCACGCGCAGCGTGCGGCCGAGCGCAGGGCCGCATCGGCGGCGCGGAGCGCCGCCGCTTGATCCCTATATGAGCAACTCGGCAATGTACGATAAACAAGCGGTCCACTACTCAACGTCTGGAAACGCTTGATAGCCATTTCCGCACACGGTCTGCCACTGCAGATGGCAGATCGAGGCCGTCCACGATTTTCCCCGACCTTTCTCGCAAGGACTCGTCATGACGGCCGACGACGAGCTGACGCATATCACTTTCGGGCACACCAGCGGTTGCGGAGGGTCGCATTCTAGAGAGGAAAGGAAGGATCAGTAGCATACACGATCCCCTGGCATCTCTCGGAAGACTCTTAAGCTTCGCTAGTGTTATCTCCCGCCAAACAGGATAGATAGCCATGGTTTCGACTCGCACGTTCTCCAATTCAGAGTTATCAAGCAGATACGGCAGCCAAGCACCAAGCTCAGCGATAGTCTGGTCGCTTGCACGACTGGTGCCAGAAAAGGCCGATTCAATTAAGGAGAATACGGCCGGATACAGCCTCCATCTATGGACAGATGTGGTCTCATAGATGAAAGTTAGGGATAGACCCTCTCTTTGCAGAATCTCAGGCGTGGGGGCATCCAGAATCTGCGACCAAGCTTCGAGCCTGCTGTTTGCCGGCCGACCTTTCAACTCACTAGAAAGCTCTCTTGAAATACTTCCCCAATGGAATGTCACCGCGCTAAGGAAATGGTAAATCATTCCAACAGAACTCTCTGATGGCAACTGATCTGCGAAGGAGAAGATCGAGTCGGCAATTGCATTGATTATCCGCTTATTGTTATCACCGGAGTGAACGTTTAGGAGTGCAACCAGTGGCGCGTCCTCGATCAGAAGTGCATGCGAATCAGCGCGAGGGTGCCCAGTTGTTGCTGCGCCCGCTGGGATGTTTTGGCGATCTCTCCATGCGATCCGACATGACCGCTCAACAATTTGATATATGAGCTTTCTCAAGATAGGTGTGGATGGAGCCACAGATTCAAGGCAGCGGACCGCGAATTCGAGCAAAGTCACTCTTCGCTCAGGAGTCGCTTCTAGGGCGGCATTCAACAGGAGTTCGAAAATTTCATCAGCACCCCCCCAGTAGTTCTTATCAAGTATTTGTACGCTAAGTTGGCAAACGATATCCCAACTTCCATCTCCAATCTTGCCTTCGATCTTCTGCCAGACTACCTGTGGGTCCGGCTTGAGCCTAACCAGGTGATCGGCGGCAAAGAACTCCAGAAAAGTGCGATGCGCAAATCCATAATGCGGCTCTAGTTGATCTGAGCCGACATCGAGTAGTACCCAGGCCCTCCCCGAACAGAAGCTGAGGAACTCTTGAGCGGCTTGAGCGGCTTCTGCTTCATGGTCGTATCGGTCACCGAGAACCTCGCTGGCAAGATAGTCGAGCAGCTCTGAACGCGGAAGTGCTTGTCGCCCCTTCACATCCGTGAGTAGCTTCAGCGCTAAGTGTTGAATCGCTGGCCTTAGATGTGACCTAAAAAGTATTGGCACTTCGATGCCGCGTGAGCGGTCCCAGGTCTCAAAGAGGACCTCGGCGCATCGTTCGTAAATCTGCGGCTTATTTGTGGGAATATAGCCTTCGGAGGAGTACAGAGAGCATAGCAATGACAAGATTAGTGGATTTTTGCGCAAGTCATGCGCTTGAGCGCTTTCTCGCAAAAAGGATTGCACCACGTGCTTTCTCTCATCTGCGCTTCTCGCTTTGTCTAGGCGGAACCAACGACGCACATAGGCAGAAATCTGAGACTCCGTAAAGGGAGCAATATGGACGAGTGGGAACTTTTCTTCATCCAGGGGTGCTTCCCGATAGCCTATTACACGAGATGTGACGACAATCCGCGTTAAGGGGTAGAATTGAGAAAAGGAGTTGACCAGATCGGCAAATCCTGCTCTGAAACTGCTCGCGCCCAGTTCATCAACTCCATCGATGATAACAATGGCGCGCCCATTTAGCAGCAGATACTCCAGGGCGCCTTCAGGAGGATTTACGTTATATGGCCGTCTGCTTGCAGCCTCCAGATAGTGGAGTAACGTGTCATGTCCACTTCGTAGCCCCTGAGTGTGATCTCGAACAACCAGGAGAATAGGCACCAATCCCTCAAGTCCCACGAGCTTATCCGTAGCAATATCGTATGCCAACTTAGCAGCAAGAGTTGACTTGCCGGCGCCAGGATCTCCCAAGACTACAAACCGCAGGGTTTGCTGCAATAGGAAATTGAGGCGGCTCTGCTTCTTCTGAGCATTGCGACGGAAGGAGGGGGCTACATACAACTTGTCGCGCGTGATCGAGCGGGACTCCACCACGTTCGGCAGACGTAGCTTCTCATGCAGTGCTGCGACCTGGCTCCGAAATTTCTGGGCGTACCTATTAAAAGAATTTATTGTAGTAATCTGAGACAGCAGCTCACTGTTCCTGCTTGCAGCAGTAGCTATTTGCGCCGCCACCGCGAGCTCATGTTCGTTTTTAGGACTGGTCCGCATAGAGCCGAGAACAGTGAAAATAGAACTATGCATCAAAGAGAGAAGGATGTCGACGGTATGCGTCAACGACTCCTCTCCGAATATCTTCTCGTACCTCAAGCTCTGCGTGAGCTGAGTGCGTAGGTCGGGAATATCGCTAGCGTCGTTGCCGCTTATACTCCAAAATGTCGCCTGGAGCGTCAGATGGCTGAACTGCGGAGACTCGATAAACTGCTTTAAACGCTCAACCTGGCGATCGGTAAGGTGCCGCAATAGGAGGTCTTGATTTTCTCCCACAACGACGTCTTCGGCCGCGCTTATCATGGCCCGAATTTGAGCAGCTGTATATATCTTCTTGCCGAAGAAAGGCACCGCACGGGCTGCCGTCTGAATAATCGATGCATGAACCGGATCCATGCACGGCTCCTCACGTGCGATTGCTGCAGGAGATCGTCTATTTTAGCGGACTTCGGCGGTCATCGGTAGGCCCATAGCGAACGCTGCCGATCTCTGCAACGGGTTCTATAGCATGGCTCGTCTATGAGCACCTGTACGCCGGCTCTTGATCCATCGGTTCATGGATCGAGAGCCAAGCCACCCGACGATGAAGTCAACGTCCATACCAGTTACTTGGGAAGACGTTGAGACCTGCAACGGTGCTCACCCGGGAGTTATGTACCTGGAGATGCATGAGACGATAGCGTCGCGGTGTGGCTGATGACGCTGAGCTGACGCGCTGGATCGTCCGTGGCGAGCGCCTGATCTACGACGACCGGTGGATTCGGCTGGGGTTGGCCGATGTGGAGATCCCCGGTGGGGAGCGGTTCGAGCATCACGTGGTGCATCTGGATCGAGCGGCGATCGCGGTTGTGCTGGATGAGCAGGATCGGGTCTTGCTGATGTGGCGGCATCGGTTCGTGTTCGATCGGTGGGGGTGGGAGCTTCCCGGCGGTCTGGTCGAGGCTGGTGAGGATCCGATGGCGACCGCTGTCCGGGAGGTTGAGGAGGAGACTGGGTATCGGCCGAAGAACGTTGAGCGCCTGGTGAGCTATCAGCCGATGGCTGGCATGGTGGATGCGGAGCACCTACTGTTCGTGGCACGCGGGGCCGAGCTGGTGGGCACGCCTGAAGGGGAGGTGGAGGCCGACCGGATCGAGTGGGTTCCAATGGCGGAGGTTCCCGGCATGATTGCGCGCGGGGACATCTGGACGTCTGGGACGTTGATCGGGTTGCTTCAGGCTCAGGTGTGGCTCAACGGCCGAGGGCGCGGTTGACGGCTTTCGACAGTTCGTCGATACGGCGGCGCTGTCTGCGGCTGCCGGTCATGGTGGCCAGTTGCTGAGCGCGCTGGATGTGGGGTTGGGCGGCTTCGGGGTCGCCGACGGCCAGGAGGGCGTGGCCGAGGTCGCAGCGGACGCCGGATTCGGCTCTGTTGTAGGTGCCGTCCATGCCGGCGAGGGCCGAGCGGAGGTCTTCGGCGGTGTCGGGGTCGCCGAAGCGTACGAGGCAGTTGCCGCGCCAGCGGGCGATGTGGTGGGCGTTGATGGACAGGTAGGGCATGTCCGGGTCGCCGTCCCCTTCGGGGAGAAGGGCGGTGGCCTGGTCGAGAGCCGCGCGGCAGGTGGTCTCGTCGCCGAGGATGGCGGCGGCTTCTGCTTCGGCTGCTGAGAGCCAGGTGCGGAGGCGAGCCGGTACGTGGGCGCGGTGCTGCTGGTGAACATGCTGGAGGAGTTCGGTGGCTTCGGCGGGGCGGCCGAGTTCCATGAGGACGTACGCCTGTTCGCCAGAGACGTAGGCCAGTAGGGCCGCGTCGTCGGCCTCGTAGGCGGCGGCCTTGGCGCGCTCGTAGTGGGTCCAGGCGTCGTTGAGTGCCAGGGTGTTGATGGCCTGCCATCCCGCGAGTGAGGCGGTTTCGGCGAGTAGGTGGGCCAGTTGGGCGCGGAGGCCGGGGCGGATGGCGTGGCGGTGGGCGCGCTGGATCTGGGCCATCTGGGCGTGCATCTTGTCGGCGATGGCGAGGCCTCCGAGGCGGCGGTCCAGCAGGCGCAGGTTGTTGGTGTCGGTGCGCAGGATCATGACCGTGGTGGGGTCGACGGCTGCGGCGGCGTCCAGGCGGCTGATGAGTTCGGTGGTTTGTTCTTCGTGTTCGTCGTCGTGGTCGCCGGTGGGTGAGGCGATGTCGAGTGGGGCCAGGCCGAGGAGCATGCGGGCGTGGTCGGGCAGGCGTAGGCCGGAGGCGATGCGCTCGATGACGGCGAGTTCTTTGATCGTTCCGTTGCCCCGCAGGATGGCGTTGACACGAGGTTGCCCGAGGCCGGTGGCGGTGCCGATGCGGACCTGACTGGCGCCGTATTTGACCGCAAGACCGAAAAGTCCGGCAATGTTGCGCTCTCTGAGAATTTCCCGGGTTTGTTCCTGTTCCCAGACAACAGCGGGTAGCTCAATTGGGTCGAACACGCCATTCTGCATTGCTGACCTCCGGCTTTGTCATGCCCGGATGATGCATTGCCGTGTGGCGGAGCCTATATCCGATCGTCGTATATCAGCGTGGGATAGGTAAGAAAAGTATCGGCAACCATGCTGTCCGGCATGACAACGCCAGTCAGATGCACAGAGTGCGAGGGACGGGGCTGGAAGATCGTCACCCGGCGCGGCCACGTGGCGGCTTCGGGGCTGGGTCTGGCGGCATCCGCTCAAGAGGACTGCCTGCACTGCCCAGGGTCGGCCGAGACGCCGCAGGAGCGGTTCGAGTGGGAAGTCCGCATCACCTCGGAGCAGGGCGACGCCTTGGGACCGTGCGGGTCCTCTGCCTTCCAGGCCACCGCGATGGACGAGCTGCGCAAGGCGATGCGAGGCATGCCGGGTGACGCCTCTATTCGAGGCAGCATCGTGCACAAGGTCTTCGACTTCGGTGCGGGTGCGGACGGCTGGTCAAGCCGTCATATCTTCCGGGCATATCTCGATCCGGCGGGGTCCGTGCTATTTGAGCGGGTCGCCAAATGATCGTCCCCATGGTGATCCGTACGGATCCCTGCCGGTCGGCAGAGCTCCTTCAAGAGGCTTTGCGGCACGACGGAATCAAGGCCGATGTCCATGACGGTTACGGGCTGGCGTTGGTTTCGGTCTGGGTGGGCCTGGTCGTATGGTGCGACGGTGGGCGCTTTTGGTGGCGTACCGGATGGAATGCCGGTCGTCGGCGGGTCATATATGCGTGGCATCCGGCGACTGATCCATTTCGGGCGGCTCGCCGTATCGCCATGCGGTACGAGGAATTGCGCACCCAGCAATGCGCTGAGGTGGGCCAACATGAGGCGCCCTCGGCGGAGCCTCAGTGAGCGGGGCGTGGGAGCGCGTCGGAAACCGCGCAACGATCGTGACCATGGAGCACAGCCCGGGCTCCACGCGGGCCTACCGAACTATGTTGATCGGGCGCGAAGGGGTCGTGGTGGCGGTACTGCGCAATGGCAGCGTCGCTCTCCTGAAGCTCGACGGCGAGTGGTACGACCTTCCGGACGGTGTCCAGCGTTGGGCTGTCGCGTGGGATGACCTCGCGATTCATGAGCCGGCGGGCGAGTCTGAGGTCAGTGTCCAGACGTACGCGGCCGGCTTCTCGAAAGAGGGCCGCATCCTCACACAGCACGCCGTCGCGCCTGGAACGAAGGTCGCCATTTGTTCTTCGCCGGTCAAGCCGCTGCCCTTCTGCGGTTGGTCGCTGACCTTCTCCCCCAATGCCCCGCAGGCGTGCGCGACGTGCCTCATGCTCCTCAACGCCCTTGATCGGGACGGCAGTAAGGTCACTATGCCCGCACCCTGATGGGGCCTGACAAGCACATCCTTAGCCGGTACTGTGCTTGTGCGCATAAGTGCAAGAGCGAACGGGCGGTTGAGATGAGCATGGACTTCGCCCCACCGAAATACGCCCAGGTGATGCGGGCCATTCAAGAGCGTATCGAGTCAGGCGAGTACGCCCCGGGCGACATGCTGCCGTCCGAAACACAGCTCGTGCGCGAATTGGGCGTCGGCCGCACCACAGTAGTGCGCGCCCTTCAGACGTTGGCCATGCAAGGTTGGATCGAGCGCGAGCACGGGCGCGGGTCCTTTGTGAAGGGTCGCCCGGAGAGCGCGGCCGAGATCGTACGACCCAGCCAGATGACTACCGAGCAGGGCGAGAGCGCCGATGCGGTGGTGGAATCCGGGCGCGTACCAGCCCCCCGGCATGTAGCGCGGCTGCTGGGTGTCGCTGAGCAAACCCCAGTGATCATGCGTAAGCGGGTGGCTCGACAGGCGGACGTGATCTCCGCCGTAGAGACGTTCTGGGTGCCACTGGAGCATGCCATCGGCACCGATCTGGACAAGCCCGAACCCCTGCGGCGCGGCATCCGCCAGCACCTCCAGGCCGTCAAGCACCTGCGCTTCGACCACATCACCGAGCGAGTCAGCGCGCGCACGCCTACCAAGGAGGAAGCCGAGCTTCTTGGGTCATCCAACCCGGTCCTTGGCGTGCTGGCCACCGTGCATGATCCGGCCGGCAACGTGCTGATGGTGTTGAGCCTGGCTCTGCCAGGGAGCCTGCATGAGCTCGAAGATGTCTTCAAGGTGAGCTAACTCTTACCTGCCACTTACCGGTCATCCACTTGTGCGGACGAGTTGCGATGACTTACCCTCAACTCATGCGGACAAGTGGACGAGCGATCGAAGAGCTCTCCGCCGCTATTGAGAGGAACAACATGGCAATCCAGGGGCCCATCCCCGTCACCTACAACATGGTCTTCCCGCACGGCTGCTACATCGTCGGCGAGGTCGAGCCCGTCAAGGACTTCGACGCCTCGTCCAACGGCCGGTTCGTGCAGGCACGCGACAAGCAGACCGCTGAGCTGGTCTGGCAGGTCGCGGTCATGGATGGTGACCCGACCCTCAAACCCGCCCAGAAAACGGTCGCGGTCAAGATCCTTGCTCCGGTCCAGCCGGTGCCACCGCAGCCGATGCCCGGGTTTCCGTTCACGCCGGTCGAGTTCGACGGCATCACGATCACGCCGTACGTCAACGCCGCCGGTCGCCTCGCGTACTCGATCAAGGTCCGCGAGATGCACGCACCCCGCCAGACCACCCAGCCCGCGCAGAGCAAGGCCTCCGCCGGAAAGGACGCCGCCTAAATGACCCGACGCCGTACCCCGCGCAACAGCGTGATCCGGCTGACCACCGGGCACGCCGCCCGCACCCTCAACCACCCGTTCGCCCGCCGTGAGCCCGTCCTGGCGCTCGACTTCGGCGCCACCTCCGTCCTGGTCACCACCAGCGGACCCGTGACGGTGGAAGACCTGGAGTTCGCGCGCCAGCTCGCCCGCGAGGCCCACCGCTTCGCCCACTCACTGGAGCGCAGCTTTACGGGCTGCCCGACGGCAAGGGGGTCGCGGCATGAGTCTCGGCCCGTATACCTACGTCACGCTGTCCCTGCGCCCGGAGTCCACGCCGCACGTCGGCGTCTCCTTCTACACGCCGAACCTCAAGGTTCGCGCCGGACTGCTGCTCAGCAACCCGCGCCCGTACCTGGAGTTCAGTTCCCACGAGGCGAACGTGCACATCTCCACCACCGGAGCCGGACCGGTCACCGACGCTGACTTGGCCATCGCCCGCGAGATTTTCAACGCCGCCGCTCGCTATCTGGCCGACTGCGAGTGCCTGCACGCCGAACAGTCGGCCACCACCAAGGACGCCACCGACCCGGCGGCCTGACATGAGGCGGGGCCGCTGGAAGCGGCAACTTCCGGCGGCCCCTCGGTTCTCCCCTGACTCCACATCACGAGAAGCTCCCAGCTTATGTTCAAGCGGCTGCCTGGCAACGAGGCACGCAACCTCGTCTCCACCACGCCCGACACGGCCGTCGTCTTCCGACCGGCCGTACTCAAGACACCCGCCATCATCACCATCGTCATCCTGGTCTGTCGGATGCTCGCCGGGCTCGTCCGTACGATCTGGCGCCGCCCCATCGCCACCGCCGTCCCGGTAGCCCTGGGCGCTGCCTGGTACTTCTACGGCTGGCCCATGGCGGCGTCCCTGCTCGGCACGGCCGTCCTGGCCCTGACCTCATGGGCGTTCGTCGACCGGCCATCCTTCGCCCGCCTGGTCGGCTACCGGTTGCTGGCCTGGTGGCGACTCTTCTGGATCTACCGGCGGCACTGGCAACCCGTCATGGTCGTCTCCGGTCTCGGCCGTCACCTCCGGGGCCGCGACTACCTGCCCCGGCTCGGCAAGGTCACCTGCACCTCATGGGCCGACCTGGTCACTGTACGCATGCTCAAGGGACAAGCAGTTAAGGACTGGTCCGATCGCACCGACCACCTGGCCCAAGGCTTCGGCGCGAAGTCGTGCCGCGTGGCCCTATCCCGGGCTGGTCGGTTGATGTTGACCTTTCCGCGGAGCGATCCACTCGCCTCACCCCTGCCAGCGCTCGCCATACCGCAGGAGCCGACCGTGGGGCCGGTTGAGATCGGCCGGGGTGAGGACGGGCGGCCGTGGCGGCTCAAGGTGCACGGCACGCATGTCCTCGTCGCAGGTGCGACCGGGGCTGGCAAGGGGTCGATCATCTGGTCCGTCATCCGCTCGCTCCTACCCGCCGTCCGCGCCGGTCTGGTCGAGCTGTGGGCTCTGGATCCCAAACTGATGGAGCTGTCCTACGGGCGCGACCTGTTCGGCGCCCGGTACGCGGCCACTCCGGAAGAGTGCGCCGACCTGCTGGACGAGGCCGTCTGCGTCATGCAGAAGCGGGCGGCTCGCTTCGCCGGACTCCATCGCTACCACACGCCCACCGTCGATGATCCGTTCGTCCTGGTCGTGGTGGACGAGGTGGCGTTCCTGACCGCCTACCAGTCCGACCGGCAACTCAGGCAACGCATCTCCGCAGCGCTGGCCACCCTGACTACCCAGGGCCGCGCGGTCGGCGTCGGCGTCCTGGCCGCGTTGCAGGACCCGCGCAAAGAGGTCATGAACATCCGCAACCTGTTCCCCGACAAGATCGCCCTGCGGCTGGATGAGTCGGAGCAGGTGGACATGGTCCTCGGGGACGGCGCACGTGATCGCGGCGCGCTCGCCGACCACATCTCGCCGGTTCCGGAGCTGGGCGCGGGCGTCGGCTACGTCCGGCTGGAAGCCAGCCCCGAACCCCTCCGGGTCCGCGCCACCTACGTCTCCGACCACGACATCCGCGCCATGGTCGATGCCTACGCGCCGCACGGCGGTGCGGCATGAGGATCTGCTTCCACGGCACCGCCGACGAAATCAGCCTGGTCGCAGCCCGCCCACTGCTGGTCCTGCTGACCGCCCGCGACCTGCCCCGCATGCGGGTCTTCGAGCTCTACCACTCCCGCATCCACGCCCACCCGCATCTGGAGCACTACCGGCTCTGTGCCCTCATGACCGAGACGACCGACGAAGGGAGGACCGCATGACTCATCCGCACGACAGAGCTCTCCCCCGGGCTGTCCGCCTGGCCATGCCGATGGCCCGCGACGTGCTCATAGAGGTCGCCAAGCAGCACGGCGTCTGCATCAGGCCCATCGCGCTGCGGCGGCTCGACATCGTCACCGGCAAGTCCGAGATCATCGACGTTCCATGCGGCTCCACCCTCGACAGCAAGTGCCCACCCTGCGCCAAGCGCAACAGACAGCTCCGCATGGCCCAATGCCGCGAAGGCTGGCACCTCGACACCGAACCGACCATCACACCGGACGAACCGAACGAGGAACAGCGCTGGCTGGTCGAGTTCCGCGCCGACATGCAGGCCAAGCGTGACGCCGCCGAGCAGGCCGGCGACGACACCACCGACCTGGACGCCGTCCTGTCCGGTCTCGATAACGAGATCAACGCCGCTGGTATGCGGGGCAGCGTCGCCGGATCCGCGATGCCCAAGCGCACCCGATCGACCAGGCGGCGCCAGGACGCCCCGGACCTGCCCAAGCGGAAAATGGTCAACACGACGCTCGGCCGGACCTTCACCAGCCCGAACGGCAAGGTCTACCGGCCGTCGCTGTTCGTAACGCTTACCCTGCCCAGCTACGGCAAGGTCCGTGACGGCGTTCCGATCGATCCGGACACCTACAACTACCGGGCCGCGGCTCGGGATGCGCTGCACTTCTCCAAGCTCGTGGACCGATTCGTGCAGAACCTGCGCCGGGTGGCGGGCTATGACGTGCAGTACTTCGCCGCCGTAGAGCCTCAGAAGAGGTTGGCTCCGCACCTGCACATGGCCAGCCGGGGCACCCTGCCGCGTGCGGAAATCAAGCAGATCGCGGCGGCCACCTATCACCAGGTGTGGTGGCCTTCCACCGACGAAGTGCGCTTCGACGGTGACCACCTCCCCGCCTGGGACGAGCAGGCCGGCTACCTTGACCCGGCAACCGGCGAGGTCCTGCTCACCTGGGACGAAGCCCTCGACGCCCTGGACGAGGACGCCGAACCCCTCCATGTTCTGCGCTTCGGCGATCAGGTGGACGTGCAAGGTCTTCTCGCCGGTACGCCGGACGCCGATCAGTGCATCCGGTATCTGTCCAAGTACCTGACCAAGTCCATCGGCGAGGCCCTCGACGGCGGCCAGGCCCATCGTGAGCACGCCGCCCGCATGGTCGACGCCTTGCGCTACGAGCCCTGCTCGCCCACCTGCCCGAACTGGCTCCGCTATGGCGTCCAGCCGAAGAACGCCAAGCCCGGCATGCAGCCTGGCCGGTGCCGCTCCAAGGCGCACAAGCCCGACCACCTCGGCTACGCCGGGCGCCGGGTCCTGGTCTCCCGCAAGTGGTCCAACAAGACCCTGGCTGAGCACCGGCAGGACCGCCGTACCTGGGTCCTGGAAGCCCTCGGCCAGGCCGACGAACCGACAGACCCACACCGCTACATCTGGCGACCCGTCCCCGCCGGAGACGCCAACGTGCCGCCACTCGCCGTACGCCTCCTGCGCACCGTGGCCGAACGCCAACGCTGGCGAGTCCACCTCAGCGAGCTGGAAGCCAGAGCAGCCGGACAAGATCTTTCGGCAACCGAGGACCTGGGGAGGGCTGCATGACCAAGCGAGACGAGCTACTGACCGTGGCCCAGGTCCTCGACGAACTCGGAGTCTCCCGCCGCACCTTCTACCGCTGGCGCGAGATCGGCAAGGCACCGAAGGGCATCCGCCTGCCCAACGGCGAACTCCGCATCTACCGCAGCGACCTTGACGCCTGGCTCGAATCCCTCCGGAGTGCAGCATGACGACCTCGTACGACGTGAAGTTCTGGGAGATCCGGCGGAACAAGTCGAGCAAGTCACCCTCCTATGAGGTGCGCTGGAAGGTCGGCGGCCGAGAGAAGTCCAAGACCTACAAGACCAAGGCCCTCGGCGAGAGCTTCCTTACCGACCTGCGGCAGGCCGCGAGACGGGGAGAAGCGTTCGACCTGGAGACAGGTCTCCCCGAGTCGATGACCAAGGCCAAAGATGCACGGACAGTCATCGACTTCGTGAAGGCGTACGTTGAGGCGCGCTGGCCGTACGCGGCGGCCAAGAGCCGTGACAGCATGTCGGACGCCCTTGCGACGGCTCTTCCGGCGTTGACGACGGAGAAGGCCGGGCGCCCGGATGCCGCCCTCCTCCGTAAGGCCCTGTGCCAATACGTGCTGCTGCCTGAGGGGAAGCGGCCCGCCATGCCCGCCGACATCGCGCGGGCCGTCCGCTGGCTGGAAGCGGCGTCGCTCAACATGGAAGACCTCAACGAAACCAAGGCTGTCCGCCCGGCCCTCGACGCCCTCGCACTCCGCCTCGACGGCAAGCAGGCCGGTGCCAACACGATCAGGCGGAAGCGCGCTGTCCTTCACCACGTCTTCGAGTACGCGGTGGAGCTGGAAGAACTGCCGTCCAACCCGCTGCACCGGATCAAGTGGAAGCTTCCGAAGACGACCGAGACCGTGGATCCGCGGGTTGTGGTCAACCCTCGTCAGGCCAGGGAACTGCTCGTGGCGCTCACCTATGTGGGCAAGCGCCAGCGTGACGGGAAAGGGCGGGGCCGGCGGTTGATGGCCATGTTCGCCTGCATGTACTTCGCCGCGCTCCGGCCGGGCGAGGCGGTCAGCCTCCGCGAGCAGGACTGCTACCTCCCGCTGCAAGGCTGGGGACGGATCACCCTCGACGGCTCGCGCCCTGAGGTGAACCGCCGCTGGACCGACACCGGGGACGCTCACGAGCTGCGCGGCCTGAAGCATCGGGGCGAGGATGACGTCCGCCGGATCCCGATCCCTCCAGAGCTGATCAAGATCCTTCGGCAACACATCGAAGAGTTCGGCGTCGCCCCTGACGGGCGGCTGTTCAGCAGTGAGCGCGGCGGCGTGGTCGCCTCGACGGCCTACACCGAGGTCTGGCAGGAAGCGCGCACCCTCGCTCTCACACCCGCCCAGGTCGCCTCACCACTCGCCCGGCGGCCGTACGACCTCCGGCATGCGGCCGTCTCGCTCTGGCTCAACGGCGGAGTACCGGCACCAGAAGTGGCCGTCCGTGCCGGCCACGGGGTGGATGTCCTGCTCAGGGTCTATGCCAAGTGCATCGACGGCCAGGAGGAGATCGTCAATCAGCGGATAGCGGACGTACTCACCGCATGAGATCACGAACGGCATCACTCGAAAGGCTCCGGCTTCCCCCGGGGCCTTTCGGCGTTGCAGGGCCGCGTCATCCCGCGCATACTCTGGATCATGGGTCTCGACCTGGGGAAACGCCCCCGGATCCATCCCGCGTATATCCCGCGACCACCGACAAACGGCCGCTCAGGGCTGCATCTGGCTGCATACCCCTGAAACGCAGAAGAGGCCCCGAAGGGCCTCTGAGCTGCACTTACTGCTGGTGGCAGGTGCAAGGTTCGAACTTGCGTAGGCTGAGCCGACGGTTTTACAGACCGCTCCCTTTGGCCACTCGGGCAACCTGCCTTGTCATCCGCTCTCGCGGCGACACACAGAAGAATAGCGGACTTCAGAGGTGCACGTGACACCAGTTTGTCCCCAGCCGGATGCCCGGTACGTGTTGTGCCGAAACGGTGGGGGTGCGGGAGGGGCGAAGGTGGATGGTCCGTCGCACAAGGGGGCGGCGTCCTGCGCGCCCGGCCGATGCTGGCTAGGCTCGTGCGCTGGGTCCCTCGCGTTTCGCGTACGGCGGCGAAGCAGGATCCGGGTAGTGCTTTCGCAGCTGAGAGGATGGGTGTTTTGGCCGATTCATCTTTCGACATCGTCAGCAAGATCGACCGCCAAGAGGTCGACAACGCCCTGAACCAGACGGTGAAGGAGATCGGGCACCGCTTCGACTTCAAGGGGACCGGGGCCGCGATCAGTTGGTCTGGGCAGGACAACATCGAGGTCAAGGCGAACAGTGAGGAGCGGGCGAGTGCCGTGCTCGACGTGTTCAAGGAGAAGGTGATCAAGAGGGGTCTGTCGCTGAAGATCCTGGACGCGGGCGAGCCCAAGCTGTCGGGCAAGGAATACCGCATGATGGTCAGCCTGAAGGAGGGCATCGACCAGGAGAACGCCAAGAAGATCTCCAAGCTGATCCGCGACGAAGGGCCGAAGGGGATCAAGGCGCAGATTCAGGGCGAGGAGCTTCGGGTCAGCTCGAAGAAGAAGGACGATCTCCAAGAGGTCATTTCGCTGCTGAAGGGCAAGGATCTGGACATCGCCCTCCAGTTTGTGAACTACCGCTGATCGGCATGGAGCCGGAGTCGGGCGCGGGGCACGTCCGGGGTGCATGGTTGGGTGCGTTGTCCACGGTTTTTACGTGGGCGACGTTGTTCTCCGGTGCCTCGGCGTGCCGCCTCTCGACCGCAGGCCCGTCCCGAGTCTCGGCCGTAGGCCGTCCCGCCTTGCCGCTGTAATGCTGTAAGTCGTGCCGGGTCCCGGCCGCAGGCTCGCGCCCGTCTCGACCGTAAGCTCGGCCATCGTGACGAAGATCCCCCTGCGTCGCTTTACGGCGCGCGCCCTGCCCATTGACGGCCAAGATCGAGTTCTCCTGCTTCATGGCTTTGATCCGGAGAGGCCGGATGAGCCGTTCTGGTTCACGATCGGCGGGGCCGCGGAGGACGGCGAGACGCTGCAGGAGGCGGCGGCGCGTGAGCTGTTCGAGGAGGTCGGGTTCCGGGCGAATGCGGACGAGTTCAGCGGTCCGTACGGCAGCAGCGTGATCGAGTTCTGCTGGGCCCAGTACGCCATCACGCAGGATCAGACGTTCTTCGCGATCCGGGTGGGTGACGACGCGGTCGTGTCGTTCGACCACATGGAGCAGATCGAGAAGGACACGACGACGGCCTACCGGTGGTGGAGTGCGGAGGAGCTCGAGAGCACCGGCGAGGTCTTCTTTCCCGAAGACCTTGTGTCCATCATGCGTAAGATCACCGTCGGCTCTCCCGTCACTGAGGGCGGAGGATCCGTGTAGCGCCTGCTATGAGGGCCGTTGCCAGGATCCATCCTGAAACGACCAGTCCGTACGCGAGCCACTGCGTCCACCCACCCGGGTCGAAGAGCTCTCGTTGGCCGAATGCCGGGATCGGGAGCAGAAGGTCAAAGGTGTAGGCGAAGGCGTTGAAATCGGGGCTCTCGGAGGGTTTGAGGGCCCTGGGAGGGTTGAGGCCGAAGACGATGGTTCCCAGTGTCAGCAGCAGCGTGAACCACATGCCCGCGAGCCAGGGACGGTAGCCGTACCCCACCGCGACGTCGAGCAGCCGGCCCCATGTCCGGCTCCTGAGGCCCTGCGTCTGCCGCCTGGCGCGGAGCTTGGCGAGTTGGGCCCGGCGGGCGAGCGCGTCGTTGCCGTCGCTGAGGTACCAGGAGGCCAGTTGCTCGTACGGCTGCGGTCTGAACCCCTCCGGATCGCGCCTTACCCAGTCGATTCGTCGGGTCACGCCCGAACCGCGCAGACGCTGATAGGTCAGGCCGTTGAGGCGTAACTTCTCGGGCCAGGTGGCTGGATCGTCGTGCAGCGTGCCGAGCGTGGTGTGTGCGAGGGTAACCACGCCTTCGATGGGCTCTGCGGGCTTGAGGTAGAGCTCGCGAACTTCCATGTGACTCGCGTGGAGGGCGTAGCGGGTGTCCGGACTTCGTATGGTTCCGCTGAGCGAGAGCGTGCCGTTGATTCGGGCGCCGCGTAACCGTATGCAGCCCGATGCCTCGAATCCGTCGGTGCAGCGCATGACGTCTTGGACGACCATGTTGTCGGCGGCGAGTGCGTCCTTGCCGGGATTGCGGAGAGTCGCGCCTTGCAGGAAGAGTCCGCCGTTGAGGCGGGAGCCGACCAGGCCGATTCCTCCGGTGAAGTCGGCGTTGCGGAGGTAGGTGCCGGAGTCCACGACGGCGGCGTTCGCGTAGAGTGCCCAGTCTTCGTCATCGTCGGCCACCACTTTGGTGCCACCGAGCCAGAGGCCGCTCTCGAACTGGGCCCGGGCCAGGCGGACGGTGCCGGTGATGTTCGAGCCGGACAGGCTGAGGTGCCCGGCCACCCGCATGCCGCCGCCGCTGAGTCCCGGGAGGTGGCAGTCGGTCAGCCGTATGGTGCGGGTGGTGGAGTCGGTGAAATGGATGGGTTCGTCCAGATGGCAGCCGCTCAGGTTGAGTTGGTGCGGGATCGTGCCGCCGACGATCGCGAGCTGGCCGGTGATCCTGGCGCCGCGTAAGCGAACCGCCGGGACGGAGCCGGCGCCCGCGTCGTGGGCGCCGAGCAGCAGCTGGGCGATCACCTCGGCCCTGATCGAACGTTCGCGGCCCCAGGTGTGACCGTCCGTGGGCGCGTTCGCTCCGGCCGCGCGGCTGGTTCCGATCGCGAATGGGCCCAGATCGACGGTTTCGCCGGTGGGGAACGCGTTCCAGAGCCTCCGCTCCGCCTTGGTCAGTCGGCGCATGTGGTCAGCGGCGGTAGCCGGCCATGCGCTCGAGGCGGGCGACCCGCTCGGACGTGGGCGGGTGCGTGGAGAACAGGCGGCCGAACCCGGAGCCGCTGAACGGGTTCGCGATCATCATGTGGGAGGCCGAGGTCAGGCGGCTGTTCTCGGGGAGCGGAAGCCTGCGTGCGCCCATCTCGATCTTGCGGAGCGCCGAGGCCAGGGCGAGGGGGTCGCCTGTGAGCCTGGCGCCCGATTCGTCGGCCTGGAACTCCCTCGTACGGGAGATCGCCATCTGCACCATCCCGGCCGCCACCGGCCCGAGCACCATCATCAGCAGCGCGCCTAGGAAGCCCGGCCCCTCATCGTCGTCCGAGCCGCCGAAGAACACGGCCACATAGCTGAGCCAGGTGATCATCGTGGCCAGGGCTCCGGCCACGGAGGAGACGAGGATGTCCCGGTTGTACACGTGCGACAGCTCGTGCCCGATCACGCCACGCAGCTCCGCCTCGTCGAGCAGCCGAGTCAGACCGTACGTCACGCACACCGCGGCCTGGCGAGGGCTTCTGCCTGTCGCGAAGGCGTTCGGCTGCACCGTCGGGGAGATGTACAGGCGCGGCATCGGCTGGCGCGCCTGGGTGGAGAGCTCTCGGACGATCCGGTAGAGCGTGGGCTGCTCGACCTCGCTGACCGGTCTGGCACGCATGGCCGACAGGGCGATGCGGTCGGAGAAGAAGTAGGCGAAGCCGTTGCCCACCAACGCGAGCACGAACGCGATCCGCACACCGGTGCCGCCGCCCAACCACGCGCCCGCCGCGACAATCAGCGCCGACAGGCCGCCGAGCAGAACGGCGGTGCGCAGACCGTTGTGGTGCAAGACTCCCCCTTTCGTGGTCTGGGTTCACCTGGTCCAACGACGATGACCCGGTCCATCGTTCCCCAACCGTGCCTCGTTCGTGTCGCGCTGTGCTCGACTGAGGGCACAGCGCGACCCGTTTCTCTTCATGATCGGGGATCTCGTACGGGTGCGGCTTCTCCGCGCGTGGCCCGGCGGCCTCAACCGAAGGCTGAGAAGGAGGTCATGTTCAGGACCAGCTGCGGGGCGATCGAGAACAGGACGGCCGCCACCAGGGCGAGGCCGATGGCCAGCCAAGTCGCCGGAGGCGGGCGGTGCCGGGTGGGTGCCGTCCCTCCTGCAGGGGTGACGAGCCGGGCCACCCAGACGGCGTAGTAGTACAGGCCGATCACGGTGTTGACGGCCATGATCAGTGCCAGCCAGCCAGAGCCGCCTTCGACGATCTCGCGGAAGACGAACACCTTCGCGAAGAGCCCGGCCAGGCCCGGCGGGAGGCCTGCGAGGCAGACCAGGCAGAACGCCAGCGCCAGCCCTGCGGCCGGACGCTGGAAGGCCAGGCCGCGGTAGTCGTCGAGCTCGTTGCGGGTGGCGGTCCTGGAGACGAGCATGACCACCGCGAACGCGCCGAGGTTCATGGCGGCGTAGATGACCAGGTATGCCATGGAGGCGCTGATCGCCCCTATTGCCACGGTGTTGTCCGGGGGTACGGCCGAATCCATCGCGGCGGTGAGAGCCGGGGCGTGGAGTGCGGCGGTTGCCGGGGTGCCTTGTGCCGTGGCCGCTGCCGCCGTTGCGAGGGGCGCCAGGATGTAGCCGGACTGCGCGACGGAGGACCAGGCCAGCAGGCGTACGGCGGAGCGTTGTCGCATGGCGAGCAGGTTGCCCGCGGTCATGGTCAGCGCGGCGATGATCCCCACGATGGGCGCCCAGGTGGCGGCCTGCCCGGACAGTCCGGCGACCAGTACGAGGATCAGCCCGGCGAATCCGGCCGCCTTGGAGATCACCGAGAGCAGCGCGGCCACGGGGACGGGAGCGCCCTGGTAGACGTCGGCCGCCCAGGAGTGGAACGGCACCGCGGCGATCTTGAAAGCGAACCCCGCCACCACGAGAACGACGCCGACCGTGCCGACGGCAGGCAGGTCCTGGCCGGCCGCCAGCGCCGTACCCGCTGCGACGCCGGGCGCCGGGGCCTGGCCGCTGAACACGGCCGCCAGGCGGGACAGGTAGACCGTGCCCGCGATGCCGTACAGGAGCGACACGCCGAACAGCATGACGGCCGTCGACACGACCGACACGACGAAGAGCTTCACGGCGGCCTCGGAGGAGCGGCCGTCGTACCGTTTCATCGCGGTGAGGGCGAAGACCGGCAGTGAGACGAGCTCGAGCGCCACCACGAGCATGATCAGGTCACGGGACGCGGGCAGCGTCACCGCGCCTACGAGGGTGCAGAGGAGAAGGAAGTACCACTCCCCGACCGGAATGCCGCCGGCCGCCAGCTCGGTCATCGACATCAGTACGATCACCACGGCCGCGACCAGCACCATGCCCGCGAACACCAGCGTGAACCGGTCCGCCACGAAGGAGCACAGTCCGGCGTCCGCGGCAAGGTCGGGCGGGACACAGAAGGTCGACTGCGGCGGGCCGCCCCTGACCGCCTGGGCGACGACGAGGCCCAAAGCGACCAGCACGCCTGCCAGCGTGACCAGCCCCAGCACGGTCTTCGTGCGGGGGCGAGCCGGGAGGAACGCGTCCAGCAACAGCACCAGCCCGGCCACCAGGGCGAGCGCCAACGGGGGCGCGATCACGAAATAGTCGATCTGCTGGATCATGAGGCGGCTCCCAGCAGGGCCTGGACGGCCGGCGTGGTGAGCGACAGGAGCAGCCCGGGCCAGAGCCCGAAGAGCAGGATCAGGACCACGAGCGGCGTCCATGCCAGCAGCTCGTAGCTTCTGATGTCATCCACCACCCGCCGCGCGCCGGCCAGAGACTCAGCATCGGTCGGTGGCCGGCCGCCGGAGGGAAGCGGTGCCGGGCTTGATTCCAAGGTGGCCGTCGCTGAGCGTTTCTCCGGCGCGCCGAGCGGTACGACGGGGCGTTCGTCGGGAGTGACGCCCTCCCACGGCTCCTCCCACAGCCCCTCTTCCGGCTCCTCCTCCGGCCCCTCTTCCGGTAGGGCGTCCGCGTGGGGGCGGCCGTGGGTGACGCGGGACAGCATGACGACGAAGTACGCGGCCGTCAGGACCGCGCCGAGGCCCCCGATCACCATGTACGTCAGGAACAGCGCGCGCGGCAGCCCGTTCGCCGGCTGGAACGCCCCGAACAGGGCCAGCATCTCGCCCCAGAACCCGGCCAGCCCCGGCAGCCCCAGCGAGGCGATCGCCGCGAACGTGAGCACCGACCCGAGCCGCGGCAGCGTCGCCAGCATGCCGCCGCCCAGCGAGGGCATGTCGGCGGTGTGGTACCGGTCCTTGATCGCCCCGGCCAGGAAGAAGAGCAGACCGGTGATCAGGCCGTGGGCGACGTTGGCGAAGAGGGCGCCGTTGATGCCCACCGGGGTCAGCGTGGCGAACCCGAGCAGGACGAAGCCCATGTGACCGACCGACGAGTAGGCGATCATGCGTTTGAGGTCGCGCTGCGCGAGGCAGGCGAGGGCGCCGTACACGATGCCGACCACGGCGAACGCACCGAGCCACGGCGCCACCACCATCGCCCCCTCGGGGAGGATGGGGATGGCGATCCTGGCGAAACCGTACGTGCCCATCTTCAGCAGCACGCCGGCGAGCAGCACCGAGCCCGTGGTGGGAGCCTCCGTGTGGGCGTCGGGCAGCCACGTGTGCAGCGGCCACATGGGCGTTTTCACCGCCAGGCCGATGCCGATCGCCACGAACGCCAGGACCTGCACGGATCTGGGCATGCCTGCGCCGTGGGCCGCGCTCAGCGCCTCGATGTCGAGTGTGCCGGTCCGGGTCCATACGAGCAGCAGGCCGAGGAGCATCACGACCGAGCCGAGCAGCGTGTACAGGATGAACTTGATCGACGCTGCCCTGCGCCCCTCGCCGCCCCAGATGCCGATCAGGAAGTACATCGGGACAAGGACGATCTCGAAGAACACGAAGAAGAGCAGCAGGTCGAGGGCGAGGAACGTACCGATCATGCCTACTTCGAGCACGAGCAGCGTGAACACCAGCGCCCTCGGCCTCGCCCCCACGAACGCCTTCCGCGCGCCGCCCCAGCACAAGTAGACGAAGCACAGGAACGTCAGCAGGGCGGTCAGCACGATCAGCGGCAGCGAGATCCCGTCGACGCCGAGGTGGAAGCGCAGGTCCAGACCTGGGATCCACGGCAGGTCCACCTCGGACTGGATCCGCGCGCCCTGGCCGTGGTCGAACGTCGCCGCCAGCAGGACCGCGAGCGCCAGGGTGACGCTCGACAGGGCCAGCCCGTACGTGTGCAGCAGCGGGCGGAGCGTGTGCGGCACGAGGAGAAGCACGAGCGCGCCGAGCAGCGGCACGGCCAGCAGCGCGACGGGAAGCCAGCCCATCATGTGAACACCACCGCCCCTACCGCGATCAGCAGGACACCGGCCAGCACGCCGCTCACGTAGAGCTGGACGTTGCCGTTCTGGGCAAGTCGCAGCACGCCGGACAGTCCGCGCGCCGACTTGCCGGACCCGCGCACCGCCCCGTCCACGACCACGTCGTCCGTTCTGACCACGAGCCTGGACAGCGCCAGGATCGGGCGTACGAACAGCGTGGCGTAGAGGCCGTCCACGTAGAACGCCCGCTCGCACGGCACCCGCAGCGGCCCCAGCAGGCGGGCAGGGTCGGCGATGGGGTCGACGCGCCAGAACGCGTACACGATCCCGGCGCCGAGCACGGCCAGCACGACGCTGATGGCCGCCACGCCGAGGTCCAGGTGCAACTCGCCGGCGAAGCCCAGCAACAGGGCCGGGACGGCGAGGACGATGACGGGCACGAGCATCGTGCGGGGGGCCTCGGTGACGTCCACGACGTGGGCCGTGCCGGGCTCCGGCTCCGGGAGCGCCACGACCCGAGCCTCGCCGAAGAACGTGCGCAGCCAGGCTCTGGCGGCGTACGCGCCGGTGACGGCCACGGTCGCGAGCGCGCACCCGTAGAGGAGAAGGGCGGCCGCGTCCGTCAGGCTCCCCTTGGACAGGGCGCCGTCCATGGCCAGCAGGATGCCGTCCTTGCTGAAGAAGCCGCTGGCCGGAGGAATGCCCATCAACGCGGCGAAACCGATCGTCATCGTCACGAACGTCACCGGAAGTTCGCGGCGCAGGCCGCCCATCTGGGTCATCAGGTTGGAGCCGACGTGGTGGATCACCGCGCCCGCGCAGAGGAACAGCAGGGCCTTGAACGCCCCGTGAGTCAGCAGGTGGAAGATGGCCGCCCTGTCGGACCCCGCGGCCAGCCCGCCTGCCATGTACGCGAGCTGGCTGATCGTGGAGTAGGCGAGCACGCGTTTCAGGTCGTCCTGGGCCAGCGCGGCAAGGGCGGCGCCCAGCATGCCGAGTGCCGCGACGACGGCCAGCACGTCGAGCGTGGGCCGGGCGGCGAGGAACGCCGGGAACAGCCTGGCCACGATGAAGATCCCGGCGGCGACCATGGTGGCGGCATGGATCAAGGCGCTGATCGGGGTCGGGCCCGCCATCGCGTCGGGGAGCCAGGTGTGCAGCGGGACCTGCGCGCTCTTGCCCGCCACCCCGGCCAGGAGGAGCATCGTGGCGGTCACCAGCGTGGCCGTGGACATCTCCGGCACCTTCGCCAGCACGTCGCTGATGCGGAAGCTGCCCGCTGCCAGGCCGAGCACGAAGATGCCGAAGAGGAAGCCGACGTCGCCCAGGCGGGTGACGAGGAACGCCTTGACCGCTGCCCGCGAATTGCTCCGGTCTTCCCACCAGTGGCCGATGAGGAGGTAGGAGCAGAGGCCCATGATCTCCCAGCCCACGTAGAGGACCAGCAGGTCCCCGGCGTAGACGACCAGGAGCATGGCGCTGGTGAACAGGCTGATGAACGCGCTGTAAGAGGGGTAGCGCGGATCGTCCTTGAGGTAGCCGACCGAGTAGACCTGTACGGCCAGGGCGACGACGGTCACCAGGACGCCGAGGATGCTCGACAGGTTGTCGGCCTGGATGGTGAGCGTGATCGGGATGCCGCCGGTGACGATCGTGCCGTACGTCCGGCCTGTGGGTGGGGACGTGGTGACGCCGTGGAGGAAGGCGAAGCCGGGGCCCCAGGCGAGCCAGGCGGCCAGGACCGCCGAGACGGCCGTCGGGAGGACGGCGATCCAGGCCGCCCTGGTGTTGGCCCGCTCACCGACCGCCGCCTCGGCCGCCCTGGCTGCCTCGACTTCACGGGTGGGGCCGGCGGGGCGCCGGTGGGGCCAGCGGGAGAGCAGCAGGCCCGCGGCTGCGGCCAGGAACGGCAGGAGCACGGCGATGAGCGGGAACGTCGTCATGGCCTGCCACCTCGTTTGATGGGGTGCTCGCTGCCGCGGCTGCCCTCGCTCTCCGCCCGCTCTGATGCGTTGCCGTCCTCGTCGGTGGTGCGCGGACGGCGCTCCACCGGTTCGTCCGCGTCGGTGAGCGCTCCGGCTTGCTCCGACGTACGGTCTGGGGCGGCGGCGTGGCTGCGTAGCGGTGCCGCCGGAGAGGACGAGGGGGCCTCGGCGGGTGCGTCGGGGGATGACGTGGGGCGGTCGGCGGACGTGTTCAGGGATGACGCGGGGTGGTCGGCGGACGTGTTCAGGGGTGTCGGCGTGCTCGATGGTTCGTCGGGGGGCTCGGACAGGTCGCGGAGGTGGTCGATGTCGACGGTGCGGCGGTTGCGGTAGAGCGCCAGCACGATCGCAAGGCCCAGCCCCACTTCGGCGGCCGCTATGACGATGACGAAGAGGGTGAGGACCTGGCCGCTGTGCAGGCGGTCGCCCAGCCACACGTCGAACGTGACCAGGTTGAGGTTGACGGCGTTGAGCATCAGCTCGACCGACATCAGCACGAGGATCGTGTTACGCCGTGCGAGCACGCCGTAGACGCCGACAGAGAAGAGGAGCGCGGAGACGACCGCCGGGTAGACGATATGCACTAAAGACCCCCGGTCTGATCGGGCGGCGGATTACCCCCGGCCGGGTCGGACACCGCGTTGTCACGGGTGCGGGGAGCCGGCGAACCTTGCCTTGTGTCGGGGGGCGGTGGGCTCGCGCCCGTGTGGGCGTTTGGGGAGTCGCCGCCGGACCGGTCAGGTGGTGGGGCTCCGGGGATGTCGGTGCGGGACAGGACGATGGCGCCGATCAGGGCCGCGAGCAGGAGCACCGACAGGGCCTCGAACGGCAGGACCCAGGTCGCGAACACGCTGGCGCCCAGTTCTTTCGCGGCTCCTGAGCCGGGGCGTAGCGGTGTGTACGCCGTGCGGAAACCGTCGATCACCACTGCGACGAGGATGGCTGCCGTGGCCACCGCCACCAGGGCTGCGACGAGGCGGTTGCCGCTGTCGAGGTCTGGGGACCGGCCTATGGGGGCCCGGGTGAGCATGATGCCGAACAGCAGCAGCACGACCACCGCGCCTACGTAGATCAGCACCTGGACCCAGGCCACGAACTCGGCGGTCAGAACGAGATAGCCGCCTGCCAGGGCGCCGAAGCAGACCACGAGCCAGAGGGCGGCGTGGACGAGTTGTTTGGTCGTGACGACAAGCAGCGCCGATCCAACCGCTACCGCGCCCAGCAGCAAGAAGACGATCTCTTGCCCGGTGGGTGACAGGTAGGAGGGCGCCGCTTCGATCACGAATCCTCCTCGGACTCCCTTGTCTCGTCAGGACCGAGCCGCCCGGGTGGCCGGATGGACCGTGGATCGGCCATCCTGCGTCGGCGGGGGCTCGCGGCAGAAGTTTGCTGCTCCGGCTCGGGCTTCGGTTGCGGTACGCCCGAGGCTGTGGACAACTTTTCTGGGGACGGCTGGCCTGTGGATGAATCCGGGTCCTGGGGCGACCGCTCGGCGGAAGGGCCGGACTCTGCAGGAACGTCGGCGGAAGGGCCGGACTCTGCAGGAACGTCGGCGGTCCGCCCCGTGTCCGTAAGGTCGTCGGCGTTCCGCTCAGCCTCTGCGGGGGCGTCGGCGGGCGGCTCGCCTGGCGTGTCGGGGCGGCCGAGCGGTCGGTCCTCGGCGGCGGAGGTGGCGGTCTCGTCCTGAGGGCGGGACGGGAGGGCGCCCGGAGGGCGGATGCCTCGTACGTTCTGGATGGGTCGGCGTGGGCGCCCGTGGCCGCCCTCAGGGCGTGAAGGAGTGGCGGGACCTGATTCAGGGGGACCTTCGGTGCCCGCCAGGGGCTGCGGACCTTCGGTGCCCGCTGTGGAAGGCGTGCCTTCAGCGGCTGCTGTGGGTCCCGTGTCCGAGGTCCTGGGCTGGGCGCTTTCCCGGGGATGCGTGTCCGGGGATCCTGTCGTGGGCTCTTCAGTCGTGCTTGCGGGCCGCGGCGTCCTCGGCCCCTGCGTGGGCTTTGCAGCAGGGCGGTCTGCCGTACCCGAGGCCGCTCCTGGTGTGCGGGCAGTCGCGGGGCGGCGAGGGGCGGCGGTGAGTTCCTTCGGGGGTTCGGCGCCTGGGTCGTGGGCCGGAGGTGGAGGGACCGTCTGGGTCCAGGCGGCCAGCGTGTCCTTTTCGTGGATGAGGTTGCGGATGTCGCCTTCCGCGTACTCGAACTCCGGAGACCAGAAGAGGGCGTCGAAGGGGCACACCTCGATGCAGATGCCGCAGTACATGCACAGCGAGAAGTCGATGGCGAAGCGGTCGAGGACGTTGCGCTGGCGGGGACGGCCGCCTTCGGGCGCCGGGATCGTCTCCTTGTGGGAATCGATGTAAATGCACCAGTCGGGGCACTCTCGTGCACAGAGCATGCAAGAGGTGCAATTCTCCTCGACCAGGGCGATGACGCCGCGACTGCGGGGCGGGAGGGCGGGTTTCACCTCGGGGTACTGCTGGGTCACCGATTTGCGCAGCATGTGGCGAAGGGTGATGGACAGTCCCTTTGCCAGTCCGACTCCCGGTATCCGCGCCATGTTCAACATCATGACCCAACTCGCCTCGCAGGTGAACGAGTGGGGGTGTTGTCCCCAGTTTTTCCACAGCCATCCACAGGTTAGCCGGAGGTTATCCACAAGCTGTATGCATGCCCGGTATGAACCGCTGCGGGGCGATAGTCTCTCGGCCATGCAGCAGAGCCATCAGGTCCGTCCCGGGGGCGGGGCGTGGGCGGCCGCCGTCGTGTGGGCCTGCCTACCCCTGTTCACGTGCGGGCTGGCGACCCCGTTCACCATCGGGTTCGCCGCGTTCTGGCTGCGGAGCATCTGGCAGGTCTTCGCGGCCTCCGCTTATCTGGTCGGCATCGGATCGTTCGTGATCGCGGCGCTGGCGTACGACACCTACGAGGACATCCCTCAGCCGCTGTCCCTGCTGGTCTCGCTCGGGCTGCTGTTCAGCTGGATCGGCGGGGTGGTTCACTCGGGGGTCCTGGTGCCCGCCATGGTGAAGGCACGGCGTTGGGCCCCTCTTCAGAGGCCGGCTCCTCAGGGGCCGGCTCTTCAGGGGCCGACGCATCAGCCGCACATGGATCTGCACCAGCGGACCACATCGCCCAGCTACCAGCAGCGTCATCGGGAGTTCGAGTCCTACCAGCGGCATCCAGCGGAGCCGCCGTCCCATTCGCGGCACCCTGGGCGGCCTGACCCCTACCGGCGGCATTCCGGGGAGCAGGGCTCCCAGCAGCGGCGGCCCGGGGAGCCTGAGTGGATAGGGCACTATCGGGTGCTCCGGTCGCTCGGGCGCGGTGGGCAGGGGGCGGTCTACCTTGCTTCGGCCCCCAATGGGGCGCGGGTGGCGGTGAAGGTGCTGCACGATCTCGTCGACGAGACGGCGCGGGCCAGGTTCGCGAGAGAAGTGGACGTGGCCCGGCGGGTGGCCACGTTCTCCACAGCCCGCGTGCTCGACGTGAACATCTCCGGGCAGCATGCCTACATCGTCAGCGAATACGTGGAGGGCCCCTCGCTGGAGCAGCTCGTCAAGAAGCACGGGCCGCGCGACGAGGACAGTCTGACCCGGCTGGCGTTATCCACAGCCGGGGCGCTGGCGGCCATCCACAAGGCGGGGATCGTGCATCGCGATTTCAAGCCGAGCAATGTGCTGATCGGGAACGACGGGCCGCGGGTGATCGACTTCGGGATCGCCAGGGCGCTCGATCAGGTGACGATGATGACGTCGGGGAAGATGGTCGGGACGCCGCCGTACATGTCGCCCGAGCAGCTGACCGGGGAGGCCGTGGGCCCGGCTTCCGACGTGTTCAGCTGGGCCGTGACGATCATGTTCGCGGCCACGGGGCGGCCGGCGTTCGGGGAGGACACCGTGCCTGCCGTGTTCAACCGGGTGCTCACCTTCCATCCGGACTTGTCGCCGTTGCCGCCTGCGCTGCGGGGGATTGTGGGGACATGCCTGAACAAGCGCCCCGACGATCGGCCTTCGGCTTCTGATGTGATGCTGGCCATCGTGCATTGAGCGGCCCCGAGATGGCGTGACCGAATGGCCGGGTGGTGGCCGACGCGAGGGGCATAGTGCCCTGGGTGGCCTGTGTGGCCGAAGGGTGTTGTTGCCGCTGCCTCCGGATACGTCAGGGCATGGCGTCGCTGGCGATCTTGGTGAGGTTGAGGTACTCCTCGCGTGACACACCATGCACAGCCAGAAAGAGATGGTGACGCTCCGCGAAAAGGTGCACATGTTCCGGGGACCAGCGTCCCGGCAGGTGGTACACGGGACGGGAGTGGCGGTCGAGGATGAACAGGCCGGTCAGGTCCTCGTACCTGTAGAGGAGCAGACCGAAGGCTGCGCCCGGGGACACGCCGATGCGCAAGGTGGTGACGAGTTCAAGGCCGCGGAATATCTCGAGCGTTTCGGAGAAGTCGCCTTTGACGGCCGAGCCGTCTGCCGATAGCAGGATCGCGCCCCTTCGCACCTGCCAACGGCGGACCTTGGCGAAGACAGGGCGCAGCACCAGCAGCGCGGGGCTGAAGACGACCATCAACCATTTGACTTCGAGAACGTCCAGCAGAAACCGGCCCATTGAGGAGATGGCGCGCCAGGCACTCCACATCCCCAGGGACGCCAGATAAACCATCAGCCCGAGGCCGACGACTCCCCCGCAAATGGCCACCGGCTTTCGCCATTTGGCCGGCGAGGGGGGCGGAAGGCCGCGGAGGCGTTTCCAGCCGGGAGCGCGACCCGCCAGGACAGCGCGTACGCGAGCCGAGGAGTGGGAACGGGCGTCCATCAGCGGGATGCCGGCCTTGCGGGCGAAGTCCGCCAGGTCGGGTTCATACCATTGAGCTGGGAGGTCGAGCAGGACGAGGCCGTCGGCGTCCAGGGCCGCCACACCTTGGACCATCTCGGCTCCGTCCAGGCGGTCGTAGCGGTAGAGGCTGGCAGGCGTCACGCGTACGGATATGTCCAAGGCGCTGTCGATGACGGTCAAAGTGCGGCCGTCCGACGTCAGAACAGTTTGCGGGCAGCGGCTGTCTTTTGTCGCGCCGGCTAACGGAACGAGTTGGTTCACTGATCATCCCCCTAGAGGCCCCCTGCCCAGGTACGACGAATAAGGAAAAAGCAAAGTTTCCGCCCGCGAAGGCGCGCGAAGACACGCGGAAGGCGCGCGAAGAACGGTGCTAGATGAGGACTTTGATGACGCCCGTCAGCGCCAATTGCGCCAGGGCAAGGGGCACCAGGACAGCCCAGGCGAGTTTCTGGAGCTGATCCTCGCGGAGCCGGGGGTAAGTGACGCGCAGCCAGATCACGACGAACGACAGCAGGAAGACCTTGACCAGGGTCCACAGCCAGCCCGGGAGGAACGGGCCGTGCCAGCCGCCCAGGAACAGGACGGTGGTCAGGAACGACAGGACCACGATCCCGACGTACTCGGCGAGCATGAACAGCGCGAAGCGCATGCCCGTGTACTCGGTCATCGGGCCCATGATGATCTCGGACTCGGCGATCGGCATGTCGAACGGAGGACGGCGCAGCTCAGCCAGCCCGGCCAGGAAGAACACGACGCCGCCGACGGCCTGCCACGGCAGCCACCACCACTGCCACGCCTCGACGATGGCCGGGATCGACAGCGTGCCCGCCGCCATCGCGACGGAGGAGGCGGCCAGCACAAGCGGCAGTTCGTACGACATGAGCTGGGCGGCCGCACGCATGCCGCCGAGCACCGAATACTTGTTGGCCGAAGCCCAGCCGGCCATGATCGAGCCGAGGACGCCGACGCCCATGACGGCGAGGACGAAGAAGAGGCCGAGGTCGAGGTCGACGGCGACGCGGCCGCGGTCGATGGGGATGGCGATCAGCACGACCAGGTACGGGACGAGGGCCACGCCGGGTGCGATCATGAAGATGCGGCGGTCGGCCGCGGCCGGGATGACGTCCTCCTTCTGGGCGAACTTGACCCCGTCGGCGATGAGCTGTGCCCATCCGTGGAAGCGCCCCGCGTACATGGGACCCAGCCGCGACTGCATGTGCGCCATGACCTTGTGCTCGGTCTGCCCGACGATCAGCGGCAGCACCAGAAACACGATCAAGATGACGGCGAAGCTCAGCACCACGTCAAGCATCGGGCGGCCCCCAGTCGGGTGGGACTCCTGGCGGAAGCGTCTTGCGGCGGCTCGGGGCGCCATGTCCTGATTCGCCGGGCTCCTTGGCGCCGGGCCACGGCTTGGCCACGCGGGCGGCCAGGATGAAGTCCTTGCGGAGCGGGTGGCCCTCGAAGCCGTCGGGCAGGAGGAGCGGCACGAGGTTGGGATGGCCGTCGAAGATCACGCCGAACATCTCGTACGTCTCGCGCTCGTGCCAGTTCGCGCCCCGGTAGACGCCCACCGCGCTGGGGAGGTGGGGGTTCTCGCGAGGGACGCGCGTGCGGAGCAGCAGGCGTTCGCCGGCGGCCGGGTTGTAGACGTGGGCCACGACGACGAAGGCGTCCGGAGGGTCGTCGACGCCGGTCAGCCAGTCGAAGAAGGCGTAGCCGAGGTCGTCGCGGACGTAGGTCAGCAGCTCGATCCAGTCGGCGGGGGCCACGTCGACCGTGGTGTCGCCGTACGACTCCGAGATCTCGACGCCACCGGAACCCCCGAACCGCTCCGAAAGCCCGCCGTGAATGGTCACGCGTCCTCCGCGTGGGAGCGGGACCACAGGTAGCGGTCGCTGAGCTTCTCTCCGGCGATCTTCTCCTGGAGCTTCATGATGCCGTAGAGGAGAGCCTCGGGACGGGGCGGGCAGCCCGGCACATAGACGTCGACCGGGATGATCTGGTCAACGCCGTTGGTCACACAGTAGGAGTCCCAGTACGGGCCGCCGGTGTTGGAGCAGGCGCCGAACGAGATGACGTACTTCGGGTCGGGCATCTGCTCGTAGAGCCGCTTCACGGCCGGGGCCATCTTGTCGGTGACCGTGCCCGAGACGATCATCAGGTCGGCCTGGCGCGGGCCGTTCGCGAACGGGATCACGCCGAACCGGATGAAGTCGTGCCTGCTCGTCGAGGTCGCGATGAACTCGATGGCGCAGCAGGCCAGCCCGAAGTTGAACACCCACAGGGAATAGCGCCTGCCCCAGTTGAGCACGAAGCGCATCGGCTTGGGCGCCAACCTGGAGACTGGGCCCACCGTGGGCATCGGGAGATCCGTCGCTGCCATACTGTCCATTCTTGCGCGAATCGCAGGTCAAGCAAAGAAAAGCGCGCTAGGTCCAGGTGAGCACGCGCTTGCGCCAGGCGTACAGGATGCCGAGGGCGATGAAGCCCAGGAAGACGAACATCTCCACGAGCGTCGTCAGCCCGTAGCCGGGCGCGTCGAAGACCGTGGCCCAGGGGAACAGGAAGACGGCGTCCACCGCGAACACCACGTAAAGGTACGTGAAAACGTAGTAGCGGACCTGCGACTGCGCCCAGCCCTCGCCGACCGGGTCGACCCCGCACTCGTACGTGGTCAGCTTCTCCGGGGTGGGACGGGTCGGGCGCAGGAGGCGGTTGGCCATCAGGGCTCCGGCCACGATGGCGACGCCGATGGCGAGCAGTGCGGCAACGAGCACGTATGACCCGAAATAGCCGTCCATGCCGAGATGGTAACCCGACACCCCATCCGCAAACCCCTACCCGATATGAGAGCGCGGGGCCAAGGTTCCCAAGGCAGGCCTGAGCCAGAAGATGGGGCCGTAAGCGGTCAATGCACTGGAAGCCGTCTCGACCTCGTTACCCAGCGCAGCCAAAGCCTCGGGAGCGATCATGCCAAGACGGGGTAAAACGGAAGATCAACCACATAACCTGACAAACATGCGCAAGAAGCGATTCTCCTCCGGAATCGCTCTGCTGGCCCTCTCGGCCACCGGCTGCGGGCTGGCCGCCTCCCCCGAGAGCAGCGTCATGGTCCCGGCAGAGCCGACGATGATCGACTTTGTCGACCCCACGTCGATCCCCGGCCTGTCCACCAGGACGCTGACCGAAGGCCACTCCGCCGAGGGCCGATATGTGCACATCAGCTACCCCGAGCTCCGCAACGCCCCCGCGCTCAACGAAGCCCTGCGCGCCCAGGTAGAGCGGCAGTGGCGCGAGTTCCGCGGGCGCACCAAGGACCCCCACGCCTACCCACGGCCCGAACTGAACGTGGAGTGGCAGCTGGCCGCCGAGTCCTCCCAGGCCATCGCGGTACGGCTGCGTACCAGCGTGTTCCTGGGCGCGAGCTGGGGCAACTCCACCCGTACGTACTGGTTCGACCCGGGTGCGGGCAAGGCCGTCGAGTCCACCGGGCTGCTCGACGGCAAGGACGCCCTGAACCGCCTCACGGAGCTGGTGCGGCAGCAGCTCAGGAACCGCGGGTCCCAGGTCGAGCGGGACGGGGTGACGGCGAGCGGCGACCAGTTCGACTCGCTGGCGTTCAACCGGGGCGGTGACCTGGTGGTCGAGTTCGACGACTGCCAGATCGGGCCGTGCTCGCTGGGGCGGCTCGCCGTGGCGGTCCCCGGGCAGCAGGTACGGCCACTGCTGTCCGCGTTCGGGCGACAGGCCCAGGACAGTGTGAAAGATCGGGCCCAGGACATCGTGAAAGGGCCGGCGCCGCTCGACACCACGCATGAGGTCACGCCGACGCCCACGGGCCTCCCGCGGGCCGTCAGCAACCAGGCGGGGACCGTGGACTGCGCCAAGGCCAAGTGCGTGGCGCTGACGTTCGACGACGGGCCGGGACCTCAGACCGCCAGGCTGCTCGACCTGCTGCGGAAAGGCCAGGCGAGGGCCACGTTCTTCACGGTCGGCATCAACGCCGCCGCCCAGCCCGAGCTGCTCAGAAGGATGAGCGCGGAAGGACACCTGATCGGCAACCACAGCTGGGCGCACAGGGACCTGTCGAAGCAGCCGGTCATCAAGATCGCCGACTCTGTCGGGCGTACCGAGGCCGCGATCGAGGCCGCCATCGGGCAGAAGCCGACGCTCCTGCGGCCGCCGTACGGGGCCGTGAGCCAGGAGCTGCGCGACGTCGCAGCCCAGGAGGGGATCGCGCTGGTCACCTGGGATGTCGACACCCAGGATCAGCTCGAAGAGAAAGCCCGCGACATCGTCGACCTTGCCGTGCGTCAGGCGCATCCAGGTGCGATCATTCTCATGCACGACATCCATCGGGAATCGGTTGACGCGGTTCCGGACATCATCGAAAGGCTGCGCGGGAAGGGTTACAGCTTCGTCACCGTTCCTGAGCTGTACGGCCCTGCGGGGATGCAGGCCGGACGCTTGTACGGGTCGGGAAACGAGCTGCCGGGTAAGCAGCCCCTGACGTAAGACACGCTTTGGGGGGACGTATAGTTGGCGTTCGTGACCCGAACCGCCCTCTACGCCCGCCTGCATGTCGACCTCTGCAGGCTCGCGTCCGGGCTGTGTCGTCGTTCTCCCGCCTCACCCTGACTCAGACCGCGTCTACCGCGTTTACCCGCTCTTTGCGGGACACAAACGCGTGACCTTCCGAGGATTTAGCATGGAAACAGAGAACGCCGCGCCCAAGGCAACCGCGCTTCGGCGCGTCGAGGAGGACTGAGCTGTGACTAAGCAGGTGCAGCAGCTCGACCGTGTGATCATCAGATTCGCCGGAGACTCCGGCGACGGTATGCAGCTCACCGGCGACCGCTTCACGGCAGGCACGGCGGAGTTCGGCAACGACCTGTCGACGCTCCCCAACTTCCCCGCTGAGATCCGCGCGCCCGCAGGCACTCTGCCCGGCGTGTCGAGCTTCCAGCTGCACTTCGCCGACCACGACATCCTCACGCCCGGCGACGCGCCGAACGTGCTCGTGGCCATGAACCCGGCCGCGCTCAAGGCCAACCTGGGCGACCTGCCCAGGGGCGCGGACATCATCGCGAACACCGATGAGTTCACCAAGCGCAACCTGCAGAAGGTCGGCTACGACGCCAACCCGCTGGAGGACGAGTCGCTCAGCGAGTGGCACGTGCACGCGGTGCCGCTGACCTCTCTCACCGTCAAGGCTCTCGAGGGCTTCGAGCTGTCCAAGAAGGACGCCGAGCGCTCGAAGAACATGTTCGCCCTCGGCCTGCTCAGCTGGCTCTACCACCGGCCGACCGAGCACACCATCACGTTCCTTCAGCAGAAGTTCGCGAAGAAGCCCGACATCGCCAAGGCCAACATCGCGGCCTTCCAGGCGGGCTGGAACTACGGCGAGACCACCGAGTCCTTCTCCGTCTCGTACGAGGTCAAGCCCGCCAAGCTCTCCCCTGGCGTCTATCGCAACATCTCCGGCAACCAGGCCCTGGCGTACGGCCTGATCGCCGCCAGCGTGCAGTCCAAGCTGCCGCTGTTCCTGGGCTCCTACCCGATCACCCCGGCCAGCGACATCCTGCACGAGCTCAGCAAGCACAAGCGGTTCGGCATCCGCACCTTCCAGGCGGAGGACGAGATCGCCGGCGTCGGCGCGGCGCTCGGGGCCGCGTTCGGCGGAGCGCTCGGCGTGACCACCACCTCGGGCCCCGGCGTGGCGCTGAAGGCCGAGACCGTCGGCCTGGCGGTCACCACCGAGCTGCCGCTGATCATCGTGGACGTGCAGCGCGCGGGGCCGAGCACCGGCATGCCGACCAAGACCGAGCAGACCGACCTGCTGATGGCCATGTTCGGGCGCAACGGCGAGTCGCCGGTGCCGATCGTGGCGCCGATGTCGCCGAGCGACTGCTTCGACGCGGCCATCGAGGCGGCCAGGATCGCGGTCAAGTACCGCACTCCGGTCATGCTGCTCTCGGACGGCTACCTGGCCAACGGCTCGGAGCCCTGGCGTCTGCCCGAAATTTCCGAGCTGCCGGACATCTCGCAGGAATTCACGAAGGAGCCGAACGGCGCCGACGGCGAGTTCCTGCCGTACAAGCGCGACACCGAGACGCTGGCCCGCCCCTGGGCCATCCCGGGCACGGCCGGTCTCGAGCACCGCATCGGCGGCATCGAGAAGGCCGACGGCACGGGCAACATCTCCTACGACCCGGACAACCACGACCTGATGGTCCGCACGCGAGCCGCCAAGATCGCCGGCATCGACGTTCCTCCGCTGGAGGTCGACGACCCGGACGGCGACGCGAAGGTGCTGGTCATCGGGTGGGGCTCGACGTACGGGCCGATCGCCGCGGCCGTGCGGCGGATCAGGAAGAGCGGCGGCAAGGTCGCGCAGGCCCACCTGCGCCACCTCAACCCGCTGCCCGCCAACACCGGCGAGGTGCTCAAGCGCTACGACAAGGTGCTGCTGCCCGAGATCAACCTCGGTCAGCTGGCCCTGCTGCTGCGGGCCCGCTACCTCGTCGACGTGATCAGCTACAACCGTGTGCGCGGGCTCCCGTTCAAGGCCGAGGAGCTGGCCGGAGTCATCCAGGACGTGATCGAGAGTGACTGAGCTCATCAACGGGAAGGGCCTGTCGCTCATCCCCAAGACCGACGCGAAGCAGAGCCTCAAGGACTTCAAGTCCGACCAGGAGGTCCGCTGGTGCCCGGGTTGCGGTGACTACGCGATCCTGGCCGCGGTGCAGAGCTTCCTGCCGGAGCTCGGGCTCAAGCGCGAGAACATCGTGTTCGTCTCGGGCATCGGCTGCTCGTCGCGGTTCCCGTACTACCTCAACACGTACGGGTTCCACTCGATCCACGGCCGCGCGCCCGCGATCGCGACGGGGCTGGCCGCCTCCCGGCCCGACCTGAGCGTGTGGGTGATCACCGGTGACGGCGACGCGCTGTCGATCGGCGGCAACCACCTGATCCACGCGCTGCGCCGCAACGTCAACCTGAACATCCTGCTGTTCAACAACAGGATCTACGGTCTGACCAAGGGCCAGTACTCGCCCACCTCCGAGGTTGGCAAGATCACCAAGTCGACGCCGATGGGGTCGCTGGACAAGCCGTTCAACCCGATCTCGCTGGCCATCGGCGCCGAGGCGTCGTTCGTGGCCCGCACCATCGACTCCGACCGCAAGCACCTGCAGTCGGTGCTGCGCGAGGCCACCGCGCACCGCGGCACGTCGCTGGTGGAGATCTACCAGAACTGCAACATCTTCAACGACAACGCGTTCGAGCAGCTCAAGGACCCCGACGTCCGCGACGACATCACGCTGCGCCTGGAGCACGGTCAGCCGATCGTGAGCTCCTCCAAGGCCGTGGTCCGCGCGGCGAACGGCGGCATCGAGGTCGTGGCGCGCGACGGCGTGAGCGAGGACCAGATCCTCGTGCACGACGCGCACAACCCCGACCCGTCGGTGGCCTTCGCGCTCAGCAGGCTGGACGAGCCGGCGTTCGAGCACGTGCCGATCGGGATCTTCCGTCAGGTGGACCGGCCGGCGTACGACGTGCTGATGGCCGAGCAGCTCGAGGAGGCCGTCGCCCAGAAGGGGCCCGGCGACCTGAGCGACCTGCTGATGGGTGGCGACACCTGGCGCATAGCCTGATATTCGCGATTTGATGGGGCCCGTCCGTGCGGGCCCCATTTCGCATGCCCGCCGAGCAAAGGGGGGCATGCGTGGAGTGGCATGGCAGGCGGGCCCTGGTGACGGGGGCCTCGGGGTTCATCGGCGCGCACCTGGTCAGGCGCCTGGCCGAGCTGGGCGCCGACGTGCACGGGGTGAGCCGCACAGGGAGCGGCCACGACCTGCGCGATCCGCGGGCCGTGGACGGGCTGTTCGCCGCCGTCCGCCCTGAGGTGGTCTTCCACCTGGCCAGTGAGGTGAACGGGGCCAGGGACGTGTCGGTCGTGGGGCCGACGCTGGAGGGCAACCTCAAGACCGCGGTCAACGTGCTGACGACCGCGGCGGGGTCGGGGTGCCGGGTGGTCCTGGCGGGGTCGAGCGAGGAGCCGCGGCCGGGCAACGGGCATTCGCCGCCGCCGTCGCCGTACGCGATGGCCAAGGCGGCGGCGACCGGGTACGCCGAGCTGTACCACCGGCTCTGGAACGTGCCTTACACGATCGTGCGCCCGACCATGGTGTACGGGCCGGGCCAGCGCGATACCGGCAAGCTGGTGCCGTACGTGACGCTGGCCCTGATCAAGGGCGAGCGGCCGCGGCTGACCAGCGGTTCCAAGCTCGTGGACTGGGTCTATGTCGATGACGTGGTCGAGGCGTTCGCGCTGGCCGGGCTGGACGAGCGGGCGGTCGGGCAGGCGTTCGACGTGGGCACGGGCACGAAGGTGTCCGTCCGGGAGGCGGTCGAGCTGCTCTACCGGATCGCCGGGGAGAAGTCGGCGCCGCCGTTCGGGACCGTTCCCGACCGGCCGCTCGACGTGCCGCAGACGGCCGACCTGGGGCCTGCCCGTGAGCTGATCGGCTGGCAGCCGCATACGACCCTGGAGGAGGGGCTGCGCCGCACCGTGGAGTGGTACCGGCGATGAGACCGGTGGAGGTGGGGCTGGCCGGCGCCGGGCTGTGGGCGGGGACCTTCCACGCGCCCATGCTGGCCCAAGGTCCGGAGACCCGGCTGGCCGGAGTGTGGGCCAGGCGGCCCGAGGCGGGCCGGGCACTGGCGAGCCGGTTCGGGGCGCCGTATTACGAGGACTACCGCGACCTGCTCGACAGGTGCGAGGCGGTGGCGTTCGCGGTGCCGCCGGACGCGCAGGCCGAGCTGGCGGCCGAGGCCGCGCGGGCCGGACGGGCGCTGCTGCTCGACAAGCCGCTCGCCCTCGACCTGGCCGCCGCCGAGGAGCTGGCCAGGATCGCGAGTGACGTGCCGACCCAGCTGGTCATGACCAACCGCTATCGGCCCGCCGTGCGCGAGTTCCTGCGGCAGGCCCGCGACTTCCCCGTGCTGGGGGCGCGGGCGAGCCAGCTCACCGGCGAGTTCCTCGAAGGCCCCTTTCTCGATCACCCGTGGCGCATGAAGCACGGCGTGCTGTTCAACACCGGGCCGCACGGGCTCGACCTGCTCGACGCGGCCGTCGGCCCGATCAAGGAGATCCGGGCGGCGGGCGACCCGCACGGCTTCCTCGCGCTCACGTGCCTGCACGAGAGCGGCGCGGTCAGCCAGCTCTCGCTGTGCGGCAAGGTGCCGGGCGTGGGCAAGCGCACGGTCTACGAGCTGTACGGCCCGCAGGGCGAGCTGGTGCTCGACTTCGCCCGGATCCCGGCCGACCACGAGCCGACCCGGGCGGCGCTGCGGGCGGAGTTCGCGGCGGCGGTCAGGACGGGCCGGTCGCACGCGATCGACGTGCGCAGAGGGATGCACCTTCAGCGGTTGTTGGACCAGGTCTGGCGGGACTTGTAACGGTCTAAGGGAAAGGCCGGATACACAAGAGCTGAGCCGGATGGGGGAATCGGTAATGACGCTGACGGGGTCGATCATCAACCTCACCGTTCACGGCATCGGTGACACCGATCGGCCCCTCGATCCGGGCGAGGACACGACCTGGGTCAGCGTGAAGCAGTTCGAGCAGGTGCTGGACGCGGTCGTGGACCGCCATGACGTGCGCATCACGTTCGACGACGGCAACGCCTCCGACGTGGAGATCGCCCTCCCCCGGCTGCTGGAGCGCGGGCTGCGGGGCGAGTTCTTCGTGCTGGCCGGGCTGATCGGCGAGCCGGGCCGGCTGGCCGCCGACGGGGTCAAGGAGCTGGCCGGATCGGGCATGCGGATCGGCTCGCACGGCTGGGGGCACCGCGACTGGCGGCGGCTCTCCCCGGAACAGGGCGATCAGGAGCTGTCGGCCGCGCACCGGTTGATCGGGGAGTTATGCGGCCATCCGGTGACGCGAGTGGCGATCCCGTTCGGCTCCTATGACCGGCACGTGCTCGGCAGGCTCCGCAGAGCGGGCGTGACCTGCGCGTACACCAGCGACGGCGGACGGGCCGCCCCGGGTCAGTGGCTCCAGGCCCGCAACAGCCTGCGCCACGACCTGGACGAGGGATGGATCCGCCGGGTGCTCGACGGCCGGCCCCCGCTGGCCCAGCGGGCCAGGAAGGCCGCGGCCCGACTCTACAAGCGGACGCGAGGCTGACCCGGATGCGTGTCGCGGTGGTGATCGTCACCTACAACAGCGCCGACGTGCTGGAGGGCTGCCTGCGCAGCCTCGCGGAGGGCGCGCGCGGCGTGGAGCTGGCCGCCGTCGTCGTGGCCGACAACGCCTCGGCCGACGACTGCGAGGTCGTCGCCAAACGGGTCGAGGACCTGCCGGTGAGCACGGTCCAGCTCGGCAGGAACGCCGGGTACGCGGCCGCGATCAACGCCGCCGTGGACACGCTGGACCTCGACGAGCTGGACGCCGTGTACGTCATCAACCCGGACTGCCGCCTGCTCCCCGGGTCGATCGAACCGCTGGCCAGGGCCCTGCGGGAGCCGCACAGAGGCATCGCGGTGCCGTACATGGTCAATCCGGACGGGTCGCTGCAGCCGTCGCTGCGCCGGATGCCCACGGTCGGCAGGGCTGTGGTGGAGGCGATCATCGGCGGGGACCTGGCCGGGCGGATGGGGCGGCTCGGCGAGCTGGTCACCAACCCCCGCGAGTACGAGCGCCCCGGCGCGTTCGCGTGGGCCACCGGGGCGGCGATGCTGATGTCCGTGCCCGCCATGCGGGAGATCGGGCCGTGGGACGAGTCGTTCTTCCTCTACAGCGAGGAGACCGAGTACTGCCTGCGGGCCGCCGACAAGGGCTGGCTCACCTGGTACGAGCCCGCGTCGGTCATCGAGCACATCGGCGGCGACTCGGGCACGAACCCGGCGCTGGCCGCGCTGCTGATCGTCAACAAGGTGACGCTGTTCCGCAGGCGGAGGGGGCGGCTGGCGGGGGCCGCGTACTACCTGGCCGTGCTGCTCGGCGAGGGCGCGCGGGCGCTGGCGGGCAGGAAGATCTCCAAGGCGTCGGTCGCCGCGCTGCTGCGGCCCTCGACCGTGATGACGGCCCCGTGAAGGCGTTCGACGAGCTCACCACCGAGGAGCTGGACGCCTGGCACCGGCTGCGGGCGATGAACCCGGCGCTGGACAGCCCGTACTTCCACCCGGGTTTCGCGGCGGCCGTCCACGAGTTCGCGAAGGTGCACGTGGCCGTCTCCAGGGACGGGCGCGGGGAGATCACCGCGCTCATGGCCTGCCACCGCGACGGCGCCCGGCTGCGGCCCGTGGGCTGGCCGGGAGCCGACTTCCAGGGGCCGATCCGCGCGCCGGGCACGCCGTTCCGCCCGGCGGAGCTGCTGGACGGCCTGGAGTTCGACCACCTGCTGGAGCAGGAGGAGTTCGAGCCGTGGGTGGTCACGCGCCGGGCCTCGCCGTACGTGGACGTGACCGGCGGGCTGGACGGCTATCTGGGCCGCGCGTCGCGGACGGGCAAGGAGAACATGGGGCAGGCCAGGCGGCGCGCCGCCAAGGCCGAGCGCACGCTGGGCCCTGTCCGCTTCGAGGCGGACACGGTCGATCCCGAGGCCCTGGAGCAGGTCGTACGACTCAAACGCGCCCAGTACGCCGCCACCGGCGCCAGGGACTACTTCGCCGAGCCCGGCAGGATCGAGCTGCTCACCAAGCTTCTGCACACCCGCGACCCCGACTTCGGCGGCGTGCTGTCCACCGTGCACGCGGGCCCGCACCTGCTGGCCGCCCACTTCGGCATGCGCTCCGGCGGCGTGCTGCACTGGTGGTTCCCGGTCTACGACCCCGCCCACTCCGGGCTGGCCCCCGGCTGGATCCTGCTGCGCGAGCTCGTACGGGCCGCCCCCGGGCTCGGCCTCACCCGCATCGACCTGGGCCGGGGCGACGACGAGTACAAGCGCCGGGCCAAGACCGGCGAGAGCGTCGTCTGCCAGGGGATGGTCACGCGCAGCCGGATGCGGCTGGCCGCACGCAGGGCGCGCGACTCGCTCGCCGCCCGGGCCAGGCGGTCGGAGCGCCTCAGAGCACTCGCACGCAAGATCAGGAACCTGTAACGCTCCAACAAGCTGTGGCGAACAAACTAGGGTGAGCCGGGTGGGGCACGACATATGCCCCGAGGCCCTGCTCCTGACGCGACGGGGGAGGGCCCGGACCGTGAGAATCAGTGTCTTCGGACTCGGTTACGTCGGTTGCGTGTCGGCCGCCTGCCTGGCCTCGATGGGGCACGAGGTCGTGGGCGTGGACGTCAACCAGACCAAGGTGGACCTCGTCGCCTCCGGCCGCGCGCCGGTGGTCGAGGAGCGCATCGGCGAGCTGACCGCCGAGATGGTCCGCAAGGGCGCGCTGCGGGCGACCACGGACGCCGCCGAGGCGGTGCGGGCGACGGACGTGTCGCTGGTCTGCGTGGGCACGCCGTCGGCCGGGAACGGCAGCTTATCCACCCGCTATTTAGAGCGGGTGGCCGAGGAGATAGGCGGCGCGCTCAGCGAGGGGCAGATCGTGGTGTTCCGGAGCACGATGCTGCCGGGCACCTGCGAGGGGCTGCTGATCCCGATCCTGGAGGCCGCGTCGGGGATGCGGGCGGGCCGGGACTTCGGGGTGGCGGTGAACCCGGAGTTCCTGCGCGAGGGCACCAGCGTCAGGGACTTCTTCGAGCCGCCCAAGACCGTGATCGGCGAGAGCGACCCGGCCGCCGGCGAGCTGGTGGCAGCCCTCTACGAGGGCCTGCCCGGCGAGGTGTTCCACGTGCCGATCGCGGTGGCCGAGATGACGAAATATGCGGACAACGCGTTCCATGGGCTGAAGATCAGCTTCGCGAACGAGCTGGGCGCGGTCTGCCAGGCGCTGGGGATCGACTCGCACGAGGTCATGGACGTGTTCCTGGCCGACCGCAAGCTCAACGTCAGCCCGGCCTATCTGCGCCCGGGGTTCGCGTTCGGCGGCTCGTGCCTGCCCAAGGACCTGCGCGGCCTGGTCTACGCCGCGCGCAGGGCCGACGTCTCCGTGCCGCTGCTCTCCCACGTCCTGCCCGCCAACGAGGCGCATCTGCAGCGCGCGTTCGAGCTGGTCGTGGCCGCCGACAGCCGCAAGGTCGGGCTGTTCGGCCTGTCGTTCAAGCCAGGCACCGACGACCTGCGCGAGAGCCCCCTGGTCGAGCTGGCGGAACGGCTCCTCGGCAAGGGGTACGACCTGCGCATCTACGACGAGAACGTGACCCTGTCGCGCCTGATGGGCGCCAACCGGGACTACATCGAGCAGCGCCTCCCCCACCTGGGCGACCTGCTGACCACCTCGATCGACGACGTGCTCGAGCACGCCGACGTGTGCGTGATCGGCTCTCGGGAGCCGGCGGTGCTGGACGCCGTCGCCCGCGCGGGCACCCGTACGATCATCGACCTCGTCCGCCTCCCCGACGCCGCCGAGCGCCGGACGACCCCTGGATACGTGGGCCTTGCCTGGTAAACGAGCACTCATCCTCGTCGAGAACCTCTCCGTGCCCATGGACCGCCGGGTGTGGCAGGAGAGCGTCACGCTGCGGGACGCGGGCTGGGAGGTGCACGTCATCTGCCCGCAGGGGGCCAAGCAGGACACGGAGCCGTACGCGCTGATCGACGGCATCGCGATCCACCGCTACCCGCTCAAGGCGGCGACCGGCGGGCCGCTGGGCTATCTCAAGGAGTACGGCTCGGCGCTCTGGCACACGTTCCGGCTGGCCAGGAAGGTGGGACCGGTCCACGTGGTGCACGGGTGCAACCCGCCGGACCTGTTCTTCCTGGTGGCGCGGCGGCTGGCCAGGCGCGGCACGCGGTTCGTGTTCGACCAGCACGACCTGGTGCCCGAGCTGTACCTGTCGCGGTTCGGGCGGGGCAAGGACCTGCTCTACCGCGCGGTGTGCCGGCTGGAGCGGCTCACGTACCAGGCGGCACACGTGGTGATCGCGACCAACGAGAGCTACCGGCAGACCGCGCTGACCAGGGGCGGCAAGCGGCCCGAAGACGTCTTCGTGGTGCGCAGCGCACCCGCCGTCGAGCGGTTCCACCAGGTGCCGCCGGACGGGTCGGCCAAGCGCGGCAAGCCGTACCTGCTGTGCTACCTGGGCGTCATGGGGCCGCAGGACGGCGTGGACTACGCGCTGCGGGCGCTGGCCAAGCTGGAGCGGCAGGACTGGCACGCGGTGTTCGTCGGGGGCGGCGACACGTTCGACGCGATGGTGGCGCTGTCGAAGGAGCTCGGGCTGGGTGACCGGGTGGAGTTCACCGGGCGGATCCCCGACGAGGACCTGATGCGTTATCTGTCCACGGCCGACGTGTGCCTGTCGCCCGACCCCCTCAACCCGCTGAACGACGTCTCCACCATGAACAAGGTCATGGAGTACATGGCCATGGCCAAGCCGATCGTCTCCTTCGAGCTGCGCGAGGCGCGGGTGTCGGCGGGCGAGGCGGCCGTGTACGCGCCGGCCAACGACGAGGCCGAGTTCGCGAAGCTGATCTCGTACCTGCTGGACCATCCGGAGGAACGGCGCAGGATGGGCGAGATCGGCCAGGCGCGCGTCCAGGGTCCTCTGTCCTGGAACGAATCCCGCAAAGCCCTCATAGCCGCCTACTCGAAAGTGATCGCATGAGTGCATACAAGTGGCTGCGGCGCAACGTCGGCCAGCTCCTGTACGAGCGCAGATACGGCGTGCGCACGGCCGAGCGCGTCGACCTGGCCGACATGGGGCTCGAAGGCGAGGATCGCGTCTACTACGCCGCGCTCAACTGGCGGGCGCTGCGCAAGGCGCTGCCCAAGAGCGAGGTGGGCGAGCGGGACGTGTTCGTGGACTTCGGCTCGGGCATGGGCCGGGTGATCGTGCAGGCGTCCCAGTACCCCTTCAAGCGGGTGATCGGGGTCGAGCTGTCCGAGGAGCTCACCGGCATCGCCAAGGAGAACGTCAGGAACATGCGGGTGCGCCGGAAGTGCGGCGAGATCGAGCTGATCGCCTCGGACGTGCTCGACTACGCCATCCCCGACGACGTGACCGTGGCGTTCTTCAACAACCCGTTCCGCGGCAAGATCTTCAGCGAGGTCATCGACCGGCTGGTCGCCTCGGTGGACCGGGCTCCGCGACCGGTGCGGATGATCTACGGGAACCCGCTGGAGGAGCCGTACCTGATGAGCACGGGACGCTTCCGCCACCTGCGGACGATCAACCTCAAGCCGGATCCGCTCGGCCCGCCGTTCGGGACGATCAGGACCTACGACCTGCTGCCGAGGTGATCAATCACGGGTGGTCCCCCACCGGACCCGGCCGGGGCGCCGGAGCGTGGTCAGCGCCCGGTCGAGCACCAGCACGGCCAGGTAGCAGAGCGCGTCCAGCGGGCTCACCTCGCGGCCGCGTACGAGCGTGCCCACGGAGGACAGCCGGAGGCCGGTCAGGGTCACCGGGCGGCCGAGCGCGGCCAACTGCCTGTTGCCCAGCCGTACGCGGACCCGGCGGCGCAGGTAGGCGCGGACGGTCCTGGCCGGGCGCACGATCGACGTGGCCTCCGGCACCGCGACCCGCTCGCCGTCCGCGAAGCTCGCGTGCACCCAGCCGTCGTCGGACAGCACGTCGTCGGGCACCGGGAAGGCCCTGGCATGCCCCTCCTCGCCGAGCACGTAGACGCCCGCCCCCGCCAGCACGCGGCTGGGCCCGACCATGCGGTCGTGCACCTTGTGCACGCGCCTGGCGGCCCACCCGGCGCCCGCCAGGTCCAGCACGGGCACCGGCGCGCAGCCCAACACCCCCGGACGCCCGCAGGCGGCCACCAGCGCCCGCGCGGACGCCGTGCTGAGCTCGACGTCCGCGTCGAGGTAGAGGCGGGGGAACGTACGGCAGGCCGCGTCGCCCAGCCTGAGCGCGTGCGCCTTGCCCCCGACCGGCGTCTCGATCACCCGCACGCCCGCCGCGCGGGCCACCGCGGCGGTCGCGTCGGCGCAGGCGTTGGCCACCACGACGACGTCGAACTCATCCGGCCGCGAATCCCCCAGCAGGGCCGCCAGTCCCGCCCCGATGACCGCTTCCTCGTTGTGCGCGGGGATGACGACGCTCGCGACGGGCTCCATCGGCCGGCCCCTTTCGAAAGGATGCTTCCATGCAAGTAGAGCGGACCCCGCTCGACGGGGTGCTGCTGTTCAGACCGTCGCCCCACCGCGACGACCGCGGCCTGTTCACCAGGACGTTCGACACCCGCGTGGCGGCCGAGCACGGCATCGACCCGGCCGCGTTCGTCCAGGACAGCCAGTCGCGCTCGCGTCAGGGCACCGTGCGCGGCATGCACGGCAGGTCCGGGCGGGGCGAGGCCAAGCTGGTGCGCTGCGCCCGCGGCGCCGTGCACGACGTGCTGGTGGACATCCGTCCCGGCTCCCCCACGTTCGGCGAGCAGTTCTCGGTACGGCTGGACGACCGGGACTTCCTCACCCTGTACGTGCCGGCCGGATTCCTGCACGGCTTCCAGGCGCTGACCGACGAGGCCGACACCTGCTACCGGATCGACAGGGAGCACGATCCGTCGGAAGATCTGGCAGTGCGCTACGACGACCCCGACCTCAAGATCGACTGGCCGCTGCCCGTCACGGCGATCAGCCCGCGCGATCTCGACGCGGGCTCGTGGGCGCGGCTGCTCGAGCGTCTGGCCTAGGGGAGGTCGGTCCATGCGAAGGCTCCTCATGGCCGGGGTGGTGCTGCTCACGGCGGCGTGCGGCGCGAGCGGCACGGCGCCCAGGCCCACCGTGACGGTCACGGTGACCGCCTCGGGCGCTCCGTCGGCCAGTGCGACGACGGCCCCGCCGCCGCCCCAGCTCCCGTCACGCCCGGTCGTGGCCCCTGACGGCCGGCGCTGCCCTGACCACCCCACACCTGCCTGCACGGGCCTCCCGCCCGGCACCACGCTACGCACGCTGGAGGCCAACGACGGCCCGGCGCACCGGGTGACCAAGGCGAACACCGTGCTCGACGGCGTGCACGTCACCGGCGACCTGCTCATCGCCGCCGACAACGTCAAGATCGTCAACAGCCAGATCGACGGCGGCATCCAGGCCGAGTTCGACGGCCGCGACTACACCTACAGCATCGCCGACAGCACGGTGGGGCCGACCGGCCAGTGCCTGACCGCGCCCGCCATCGGCGTCGCCAACTACACGGTCGAGCGGGTGCTGATCCGCGGGCACGCCGACGGGTTCCGCGACTCGGGGGACAACATCTCGATCAAGGACTCGTACGCCAAGCTCTGCTCCGACGGCACCAAGAACTACTCCGACGGCGTCCAGACCTTCAACGCGGGCAAGAGCTTCACGCTCGACCACACCACGCTCGACATGCGCGGCGTCGCCAACTACAACTCGCCGATCTTCTTCAACGACCGGCCGGACGGCACGCGGGACGTCACGGTGACCAACAACCTGGTGATGGGCGGCAACTACACGGTCCAGCTGCACAACATCCACGGCAGCCTGGTCGTCAAGAACAACCTGGTGGTGGACAAGACGTGGGAGTTCGCTCCCATGTCGGGCGACTGCCTGGACACCATCCAGTTCGAGGACAACCACATCGTCACCATCGACCAGGATTACCGGGTCACCTCCATCGTCCGGCCGCTCACCTGCAACGGCAAGTGATCGGGGCGCCGCTCGGCCTCCGCCATCCGGAGCAGCGCCCCGGTGGCCCCGATCAGCAGGAACGCCAGGCCGGTGACGATCGCGAACGACAGCAGGTCGAACGTGGCCGCGCCGAGCACCGGGGCCACCAGGCAGGCCGCCAGCGTGAGCCCCAGCTCCCTGACGCCCGGGTCCGCGCTGAGGTAGCGGGCCCGTAGCGCGCAGACGAACGCGCAGACGAACATGCCGAGGAAGATCGCCACGCCGATGATCCCCGTGTCGATCGCGCCCTGGATGTACTGGTTGTCGAAGACCTGGTACTTGGGGTAGTACCAGGTGCCCATGCCGCGCCCCAGCCACAGGTGCTTGGAGATCTCCTGCCCCGCGAAGGCGTAGTCGTGGGTGCGGTAGCCGATGCTGCTGTCGTTGAAGAAGTTGTCGAACAGGCCGAAGATCGTGCCGAGCAGCCCCGGGGAGATCACCTTCATCACGACGAGGAAACCGGCCAGGACCACGAGGGCCTGGATCCGCCGCCGCGCCGGCCAGCCGAGCATCAGCACGATCCCGACCCCGACCAGGCCCAGGATGGCCGACCTCGACACCGAGAACATCAGCCCCATGCCGATCGCGGCCGTGCACAGCCACCAGCGCAGCGCGGGCCTGCCCAGCTCGCGCGCGCGGAAGCTGTAGTGGACGGCGAGCGGCAGGATCATGGCGCAGACCACGCCGAACTCGATCGGGTGCGCCGCCGTCGCCGCCACCCTGCGCATCGCGTTCCTGTCGAAGACGAACTTGTCCTCGATCACGAACCGCAGCCCGGGGATCTGCATGTACTGCGTCAGGTCGAGGTTGAGCAGGAACTGGAACGCGCCCACCAGCGACATGAGCGCGCCGGCCACCACGATGGCCTTGAGCGCGAAGTCCAGCCGCTCGCGCAGCCGGATGCCGTCGCACACCGCCAGCGCGAGTCCGGCGTTGGCCAGCACCAGCACGATCGCGTGGTCGGCCAGGTTGAGCTCGTCGGTCGGCAGGTAGCCGTAGGTGCCGTAGCCGTACGAGGCGGCGGCCGAGGCCACGTACAGGAAGAGCGCGTACCTGACGGGGTTGCGGCCCTTGGCGGCGCCCAGCGTCCTGGTGAGCTGCGAGCAGAGCCACAGGAGGGCGGCGACGAGCGCGAGCACGTTGGCGACGGACAGCGCCAGCGGGAGCCCGCGGATGATCATGCGGGCCGGGATGAGCATGAGCGTCACCACGAACAGGCAGACCAGCGTGGCCGCGTCCGCCGGGCGCGGCATCCCCGGCAGCGGCCGGGGGTCCAGTCCGGTGGTCACGTGTGCTTGCCGTTCACGTGGGCGTCGGCGGCGACGAGGACCCGCTGGTCCACCTGGACGGACGGGCGGAACGCCGTGGCCGTCTGTCTGCGGCGCCTGCGCGCGTCGGCGAAGCTGTCGAACGCGTACGTGGCGAACAGGCTCGTCATGAGACCCAGCGCGAGCGCCACCACGGCGGCCCGCAGCTTCCGCCCCGGCTCGGGCTCCGGCGGGGCCGGCGCGACCACCTGGGTCAGCGTCATGAACGTGGCCGGCGGCGCGTTCACCGCCTGCTGGCCCTTGAGCAGCTCGACCTTGGCCCGGGCCGCCACCTTGCGGACGATGTCCCGCGCCGCATCGGGCGAGCTCGCCTCGCTCTCGATGAACACGAACGGCCCGGAGGCCAGCGCCTCGGCGTTCGTGCTGCCGTTGTGCACCTTGTACGTGACCGGCCCGTTCGGCACGATGCCGAGCTCGGCGGCCGTGTCGGCGGTCGTGAGCCGGGCCGTCAGTATCGAGGCCGTCATCGTGAGCCCGCGGTCGAAGTTGAGCAGCGGGTTCACGGGCGCGTTCGTGGTGCCCGGATGCACCGGCAGGCTCGCGCCCGTACGGGGGGTGGTGAGCACCATGGCCGCGTTGGAGGTCCACAGGGTCGGCACCGTCGAGTAGACGCCCACGGCCACCCCCACGGCCAGCAGGAACGCCGGCACGGAGACGTACCAACGACGGAACAGAACCAGGACCGTGAGCCAGAAGTCCATGCGCCCTCCCCCTCAGGCCGCGAACACGGGCCCCGGCGTGACACACAAGTATCGTTCCAATGGCGCACATGTGTTACGTAACGACTCGCCTGTCCTATGGCGATATGACTTCCGTGACCCAGTTGGCAGTGGTGACACCGAGCTTCGGCCCCGACGCCGAGCTCTTCGCCGACCTGCACGCGTCCGTGCTCGAGCACACCACGGACGACACCGTGCACCACGTGATCGTGCCGCCGCGCGACAAGGGGCTGTTCGCGCGCTACGCGGGCGCCCGCTGCCGGATATGGACCGAGCCAGAGCTGCTGCCCCGCCGGTACGCCCGCGTGCCCCGGTCGGGCCTGTGGGTCAACACCATGCGCCCGTGGCCGCCCATCCGCGGCTGGGTGATCCAGCAGGCGCTAAAGCTCTCCGCCACGGCCAGGATCGAGGCCGACGCGGTGCTGATCGCCGACTCCGACATCGTGCTGGTCAGGCCGGTGGACGTGGCCGCGTTCCGTACGGACGGGCGGCTCAGCCTGCACCGGGCCGAGTACGCCGTGCACGCGGGCATGACCAGGCACGTCCGCTGGCACCAGGTGGCCCGCGACCTGCTCGGCCTGCCCGACGCGCCACCGCCGCCGCTGCACGACTACGTCAGCTCGCTGACGTTCTGGGACCCGCGGGTGGTGCGGGACATGCGGACCAGGATCCAGCAGACCACCGGCCGCCACTGGCTCGACGCGTTCACCTCGCGGCTGCACGTCTCCGAGTTCATCCTGTACGGCGTGTACGTCGACGAGGTGCACTCCCTCGCCGACCCGCCCCCGGCCAACACCGCGATCTGCCACAACTACTGGGACAGGACGCCGCTCGACCACGACGGCGCCCTGGCCTTCGCCGACCGGCTCAACCCGGAGGCCATCGGCATGATGATCTCCGCCAAGTCCGGCACGCCGCTGCCCGTCAGGCAGGCAGCGGTGCGCCGGTGCGCCGAGGTGGTCTCGGGGCGCTGACCTTATTTGACGATAGGGAACGTCTGAGTGTCCGCCGAGTCCTCGTCCACGGCTTGAGGCTTGCCGGGCTGGGCGTCCTCCTCCTTGGGCTCGGGCGCGGGCGCTTCGTCCGTCTTCGGGGCGAGCTCCAGGACGGGCCGCGGCTCGACGGTGTCCACGGCCTCGGTCCAGGCCTCCGTCGAGGGTCCGGCCGCGACGCGCCGCCTGGCCTGCCTGAGCGTCCACGCGTACGCCGCCGCGAACCCCGCGAAGAGCGTGAGCACGGCCGCGATCCCCGCCGTCTGCACCTTCCCCCCGAGCTGCGCCTCGGGCGTGGACGGCGGTGTGACGTTGACCAGCGAGATGTACAGGATCGCCGGCGCCCCAAGCTCCTTCTGCTTGGCGGCCAGCTCGTCCTCGACCCGCTTCTGCGCCCGCACCACGAGCTCCTTGGCGGTCCGCTCGCTCGGGCTGTCCGCGGTGATGGATAGGAACGGTCCACCGCTGCCGAACAGCGCCTGGTTGCTGCCTCCGTCGTCGATCACGAGCTTGTTCGGCCCGTCCTTGGGCGCGCCGAGCTGAGCCAGCACTTCGGGAGTGCCGATCGACAGGATCAGCGTCGCCGCCGTCGTACGCAGCCCCGTGCTGTCCACCAGCAGCGGGTTCGTCCGCCCTGCCTTCGACAGGGGCTCGCCCGGCGCCGGCTGCGTGTTGCCTGGACCGGTCAGCAGCAGCACCACGTTGGCGGTGTAGTGAGCAGGCACGATGAGGAACCCCACGACCCCGGCCACCACGGCGAGCGCGAGGATCGGGGGGCCGACGAGCTTACGTCGCGCCAGGTCGAAGACGGTTTTCCAGAACTCCAAGACTGCCCCGCCCCCTGCGCAAAATTTTCGAGCTGTTCGAATGTGCGGAAATTAACATTCCCCCGGCATGGCGTACAGGGTTCCTGTCGGCTATGCCACAACTGTTCATCCGAAAAACGGACTTACCTGTTACGTCCGAACCGACGCGACCGATAGACCGTCGTGAAGTCCGCTGAAATGCTGCAGACGGCCACCGTCGAACGCCGCAGGCTGGCCGGCCTCGACGGAATACGCGGTCTAGCTGCGCTTTTCGTCGTCTTCCACCACGTCTGGCTACTGTCGTTCCCCGGCTTTCCCCGGGACACCGGGCCCGGCTGGGCGAGCTGGATGGTCTACGGGCACTTCGCGGTCGTGGTGTTCATCGTGCTGTCCGGCTTCTCCCTCGCCCTCTCGCCGGCCCGCAACGGGTGGCGGCTGGACTCGCTCGGCACGTTCGCCTACCGCCGCGCCTGGCGGATCCTGCCGCCGTACTGGGCCGCGGTGGCGCTCAGCCTGGTGATCGCCTGGACTTTGGTGCCGCAGCCCGAGCAGGGCGTGCCCACCGGGAAGTCGGTGCTGATCTACGGGCTGCTGCTGCAGGACGTGTTCGGCAGCCCGAGCCCCAACGGCGCCCTGTGGTCGATCGCCGTGGAGGCCCAGCTCTATTTCGTCTTCCCGCTCCTGCTGCTGATCCTGCGCAGGATGGGCGCGATCGTCATGGTGGGCGCGGTGACCGCGGTCGTGGCGGCCGTCGGGCTGCTCGCGCAGGTGGTGCCCGTGGTGGGCGAGCTGATGCGGCTGACACCGCAGTTCGCCGCGCTGTTCGCGCTGGGCATGGCGGGCGCGGGCGTCGTACGGCTCCAGCGGCGGGTCCCGTTCCAGTGGCTGGCGGCGGCCGCGCTGCTGCCGGTGCTGGCGCTCATCGTGATCAAGGGCTCGGTGTGGACGATCGGCAACCTCTACTGGATCGACCTGGCGATCGGGCCCGCGATCGTGCTGCTGCTGGCGGCGGTGGCGACCGGGAAGCCGGCGCCGGTCGTGTGGCTGCTGGACACCGGGCCCGTGAAGAGCCTGGGTTCCTTCTCGTACAGCCTCTACCTGATCCACGCGCCGATCGTGGTGAACATCCACGCGCTCGTGGTCGCCCCGCGCATGGAGCAGGGCGTCCCGGCGTTCCTGGTCTCTCTGGTGCTGGCCGTGCCGGTGACGGTGGTGGCGGCGCGGCTGTTCGCGGGGGTTTTCGAGCTCCCGTTCACCAGGAACAGGACGCCGGCCGCGCTGCGCGCCGCGGTGCGGGCCCGGCTCGCGCGGGCCCGCACGCAGTGATCAACCGGCCTTGACGAGCGCCTCCTCCTCGTACTCCCTGGCCAGCTCCTCCGGCATCGGCTCCAGGTCCGTGCAGCGCATGAAGTCGCGCAGCGTGGTGCCGAGGCAGGTGGCGTCGACGTTGGGCGCGGCCCTCCTGGCACGCACGTCGTCGATGTTGACGCAGCGGAAGTCGATGCTGAAGCGGGTCCTTCCCGAGGTGTTGTTGACCGTGGAATGCAGATGGGCGCCGGAGAAGAGCAGCATCCCGCCGGGCTCGGTCACGATCCGTAACTCGGGCTCGGGGTCGAAGTCCTCCTGCGCTTTGGGCTGCTCTCTTGTGTCGGAGTGGATGTGCTGCGCGGCGGTGGGGCGGGAAACGCGCTGCCATTCGCCGTACTCGTACGTGCCGCTGCCGTTGCGGAGCGGCCGGTCGAAATAGCGAGGGTGCAGGGCGAAGACATTTTCCGGGACCACGTCGAAAATCGGCAGCCACCAGTTGATCTGGTTGAACGGGGCGGCGTACCAGCAGTCGCGGTGCGCGTGGTAGGCGTAGGAGATCCCCGAGTCGAGATAGTGGTTCGAGGTCGAGGTGCGCAGCCGCGGCACGTCGAAGTACGTCTGTTCCAGCGGGAATCCGAGCTCCTCCATGACCTGGACGAGCAGGTTCTTGCTGCGCGGATGGTGGATGAATCGGGGCTTGAGCTCGGCCAGGAGGGCGGCGAAGTCCTCCACTGCCATGTCGAACTGCGCGGTTTCCGGATTACGCTTCCCGAACGCGTCGGTGATCAGCTCTTTCGCGAACGCGACGAGCTCGAGTGACGCCGCGGTCGGGGAGTAGACGAACACGTCCCCCCGATAGATCAGGCCGCGCCGGGTTTCGTCGTCCATCCCGCTGTCGGAGAAAATGGTGGTCATGTGCACCTCACCTGTCTTGCGCTTTCTACTCGGTGTCTCGGCGGTTCTGCGCACTTCGTTACAGCGTTATTTCGTGTAACAAATCAGCCCCTCATTTCCGATTACCAATATGGGCCTTTCGCCGACAGATGGAGTCGAAAATGCAGGAAGTCCAGCAGTTCACGTTCCGGCGTGACGAACTGTTCCCGCTCGCCGACAGCCTGCGTCCGAGCTTTCTGACCGCGTCGCCGTTCCGGCACGTGGTGATCGACGACTTCCTGCCGGAAGGCGTGCTCGATCCGGTGCTCGCGGAGTTTCCCGAGCCGAAGGACGCCGACTGGCAGCGGTTCGACAGTTCCAAGGAAGTGAAGCTGGCTTTGCAGGACACCGAGCAGATGGGGCCGGCGACGCGGCACCTGCTGGCCGAGTTCAACGGGCAGGTCTTCATCGAGTTCCTGGAACGTTTGACCGGCATCGAGCGGCTCGTGCCCGACCCGCATCTGGAGGGCGGCGGGCTGCACCAGATCAGGTCGGGCGGCTTCCTCAAGGTGCACGCCGACTTCAACCGGCACCGCCGGCTCGACCTCGACCGCAGGCTCAACGGGCTGCTCTACCTCAACAGGGACTGGGAGGAGAGCTACGGCGGGCACCTGCAGCTCTGGAACAAGGACATGAGCACGTGCGAGCAGGCGGTGCTGCCGGTGTTCAACCGGTTCGTGCTGTTCGCCACCACCGACGACGCCAACCACGGCCACCCCGATCCGCTGACCTGCCCTCCTGAGCGGGCCCGGCGGTCGATGGCGCTCTACTACTACTCCAACGGCCGCCCTGACGAGGAGATCAACGCCGATCACACGACGCTGTTCAAGCAGCGTCCCGGCGAGAAGTACAAGAACAACCTGCGCCAGGTGCTCAAGCGCTGGGCGCCCCCGGCGCTCGTCGATCTGGCCGGGCGCCGGGACCGCTCCAAGTGAACCGACCCCCGGCCCTCTTCGGGGGCGCGGGGGTCAGCGGGTCAGGTGGGCGAGGCGGGCGAGCTTTCTCCCGCCTCGTGCCGCGAGCCGCCGCTGACGTGAGACGTACAGCTTGAAGACCGCCCGCCGCGCCCGGCGGCGCTGGTCCGGCGTGAGCTCCGTCTGGTCGATGACGCCGAGCAGCACGCGGACCTGGATGAGCGTGGCGAAGTAGCCGCGCCAGGCGGGCAGGGCCAGCCGGCCGCTCATCTTCACCGGGTTGGCGTTGGCCCAGTTGCGGTGCGAGAGCACCTCGGGCACGTGTGCCCAGGGGCCGGACAGGGCGTGCTGGGCGGCGGCGATCTCGTCCTCGCGCACCAGCACCCGGCGCGGAACGGTCCTGGCGACCGCGGTACGGTGCACGCCGTACAGCGGGTCCATGAGCACGTAGTCCTCGGTGAGCAGGCGCAGCATCTCGGCGAAGCGCTCGGCGGGGTCGTCGGAGTTCAGCGCGGTGCCCTCGTAGTGGCCGGTCCGCGTGACGCCGTCGGCCGTGTACGCGGTCTGCGCGGTGACCAGGACGATCCTGTCGTCCTTGGCGAACTCCTCCAGCGAGCGCGACACGCAGTACTCCGCGAGCGTGTCGTCGTCGCCGACCCAGCGGAAGAACTCCCCCTCGGCCAGGCGGAGCGCCGTGGCGAAGTTGCCGACGGGGCCGATGTTCTCCGGCTGCCGGTGATAGCGGATCCGGCTGTCGCCGGCCGCGAGGTCGCGACAGATCTCCTCGGTGTCGTCCGTGGAGGCGTTGTCGCAGATGATCAGCTCCAGGTTCTGGTGGTCCTGGGCCAGCACCGACAGGACGGCCTTCTCCAGGTTTCTCCCGCCGTTGAAGGTGGGCAGGCCGATCGAGACCAGGACATCGGGATTCAACGGGCTTCCTTTCTCAGCAGCTGCCTGAGTGGCACGGCCAGCAGGACGTACACGATGAGGCCGGCGCCACCGGCGAGCACGAGCTGGACCAGCGCGTTGCCCTCCACCACCCGGCTGACCACCGCCGTCACCCCCGCCGCGGCGAGCCCGGCCAGCAGGGGCCGCACGAGGGTGGGCAGCACCGGGGCCAGCCGCACCCCTGCCCGGTGCAGGAAGTACGCCGCCACCGGCAGCGCCACGAGCAGGCTGGCCGCCACCTGGCCGACCGCGGCCCCGCGGATGCCCTCCAGGTGCGTGCCGGCGATCAGCGCGGGGATGAGCGCGGCCCCGTAGGCGAGGTTCATCCAGACCGTGGCCCTGGTGTCACCCTGGGCGGACAGGATGTCGAGCGCGAGCGAGAGCAGCATCCTGACCACCATCACCAGCGCCAGCCAGCGCAGCACGCCCGCCGCCTCGTCCCACTTGCCGCCGTAGAGGAACGACACCAGCGGGTGCGCGAGCACGGACATCACCACCGCGAACGGGAGGATGGCCGTCAGCAGCAGCGGCGCCGACCTCCGCACGCCCTCCGACAGCGCCTCGGAGGTGTGCTCGGCCAGCCGCGAGAAGCCGGGGATGGAGACGTTGCGCACGGCCTGGCCGATCAACCCCGGCACCCAGCTCGACACGTTGAAGGCCAGCAGGTAGTAACCCAGCCAGACGTGCCCGAGTATGTCGCCCACCACGATGTAGCCGGCGTTGAGCAGCACGCTCTCCAGCCCGATCCCGGCGGCCGACGGCAGCCCGAACTTCAGCAGCTTGACCGCGATGGCGCGGTCCACCCCGAGCTTCACCGGCAGCCGGGCCGCGAAGAAGACGATCACGCCGGTCACCACCGACTGCGCGACCTGGCCGAAGGCGAAGCTGAACGCGCCCGCGCCCTCCACGGCCAGCGCGATGGCCACCACCGCGTTGACCGCGAACCCGATGCCGATGGCGAGCGTCAGCTTGTTCTGCTCGAACCGGCGGATCAGCGTCGCCGCGCGCACCGCGGTGAAGCCCTCGACGATGATCACCGAAGTGAGCAGCCTGACCACGGGCGCGGCCTGGGCGGTGCCGGCCAGCTCCGCGAAGGCCGGCGCGCCCACCCAGAACACCGCGTACAGCGCCATGGCCGACAGGAACGACAGCACCGTGGCGGTCGGCGCCATCTCCTCGAGCTTGCCCCGCCACTGGATGGTGGCGACCATGATGCCGAGGTCCTTGACCGACATGACGAACGCCGTCGCGGCCAGCGCGACCGCGTAGACGCCGAAGTCGCCCGGCGCGAGCAACCGGGCGAGGATCAGCCCCATCACGAAGGAGCCTGCCTTCGTGGCGAGGTTGCCCAGCAGACCCCAGCGCAGCCCACGCCCGGCTAACTTGCCGAGGGAGCCGATCTGCTGCTCGGCGTCCTTGACTTCCATGTGAAACTCTCCCTAGGAGGCCGTCTCGTCGACGCGCTCCAGCCAGATCTCCCGCCAGAACGGGAGAAACTCTCGCGGGCAGTTGACGCTGTAGACCCCTTCGCAGTAGACGGATTCGAGGGCGATGCAGGGGTTCTTCATCTGCAGCAGCTCGCCGGTGCGCTCGTCCAGGCAGCGTTCGACGCGTGCGACGACCCTGGCGGTCCTGCCGCAGTGCCTGGCCATCTCCTCCTCGAAGCCGAGGCCCCTGTTGAGGCGTTCGTGGTTGAGCGTGGCGACGATCTCCTGCCGCGACTTGATGCGCACCAGCTCGCCCGGCTGCAGGGCGAGCGTGCCGGTCGGGGTGGGGCCTGGCTTTCCCTTGGGCACCCAGCCCCAGGCCAGCCCGCCCCTGATCCGCAGCCACCCGGGCAGCACCCTGCGGCTGATCGACTGGTAGCGGTTGAAGACGGCGAAGAACAGGCCGCGCAGCGTCTTCAGCACGCCCGCGTTGCCGCTCTTCACGTCGATGGCGTACTGCCGGACGTCCTTCAGCGGCACGCACGTCGGCGCCGCGCGATGCAGCTCGGTGGCCTGGCAGGCGAAGCGCTCCTCGCCCTCCGGCCCCGGCGGCTTGTGCGCGTTGATCTCCAGCAGCGGCAGCAGCCTGCGGTCCTTGTCCGGGGCCACCGGCCCGTCGGACACCTTCTTGAGCCAGGCGTCCTTCCAGTAGAGCGAGCAGGCCGTCTGGCAGCCGCCGTGCGCCGAGCCGTCGCAGCGGGCCCCGGCCAGGTGGACGGCACGTTCCATGCGTCGCATGCGGCCGTGACTGATCGTGTCGCACGCCTTGTGCGCGACCTTGTGCACCGTCATCCGCTGCCCGCAGAAGCGGAGCATCTCCGGCATGAACGGTAACCCGTCGAGCTCGCCCCGATCGTCCAGCGTGGCCAGGATCTCGGCCTCCCCGCGTACCTCGACGACGTCTCCGACCCTGAGATCCATCACGCCTTCTCCCTCACCAGTCCGGCATCCAGCAGAGCGTGGGCCGCCCTCTCCACGGCGGCGAACGGCAACTCGGATCGTCGGGCGATGTCGAGCAGGCTGTGCTCCCCGTCGGACAGGTTCAACACCCATAACATCGCCATCTGCGCCTGTTTCGTGTCACTCCTTCCGCCAAGAGATCCGTAGAGCCCGCGCCTGCCCAGTTGCGGCTCGCCGTACGGGCTGAGGTTGACGTAGGTGCGATTGCCCTCCAGCACCCCGACCACCTGCGTGAGCGCGTCGAGGGTGTCTTCCATGGCCTCCGGCGTGACGAACCCCGGGTTGTCCCCCGAGGTGTGATATTCCGGGTATCCGGCGTACGGCGTCCTGGTCAGGCCGCCGAACGGCAGGTTGAACCCGGGCGAGCAGAACTGCCGCTCGTCGTACCCGTACGGGGAGAAGTCCAGCACCCGGTGCGGCCGGTCTTCGAGGACCTGCTCGACGGCCCGGTCGATCTCGGCGTCGCCGCGCCTGCTCCGCTTGTACGTCAGCGACCCCGGATCGCCCGCGCACGCCAGCGTGAGCCCGGCCGCGACCAGGTGGACGCGCTCGCGGTTGCGCGCCAGCCAGGTGATCGCCCCGATCGTCCCCGGCATGAACAGGAACCGGTACGTGTACCGCGGCTCCTTCAGCTGGAGCGCCAGCGCCACGGCCACCGCGATGCCCGCGAGGTTGTCGTTGGCCAGGGACGGGTGGCACACGTGGCAGGAGATCACCACTTCGTCGGGGAGCCGTCCGGGCACGACGTGCTCGGCGATGGTCAGCGAGCCGTCCTCGAGCGTCGAGTCGATCAGCACCTCGTACGGCCCCTCGCCGAGCGCGTCGAGCGCGTTCTGGCTGAGGCAGAACCCCCAGGTCTCGGCGTAGTAGCTGGTCCGGTAGGGGATCAGGTCGGGCTGGTCGGGCAGCGTGTGCAGGCGCGGCCGCAGCTCCTCCAGCGTGTACGTCCCCGACACCGGCACGCTGTAGCCCACGACGTGCAGGTTCGACTCCCGGAAGTCGATCACCCGCCGCCCGGAGGCGTCCTTGACGTAGGCGTCGCGGATGTTCCACTCCTTCGGCACGTTCCAGTCGAGCACCTCCGTCCCTGTCGGCACCTCGGTGACCGTCAGCGGCAGGTGCTCGCCGACGATCTCCAGCGTGCGCCGCACTCCGTCGCCGGTGATGCTCCGGCAGATCGGGTACAGCCGCTCGACGAGCGCGTGCATCTGGTCACCGTTCACGGGCGGAGCTCCGCATCGATGCTCCTGGCCGCCTGCCGGTCGGCCAGCCGCGTCAGCCGGGTGAAGAGCCGGTCGAAGTCGTGCCTGGTCAGCCCGTAGGTCCGGTACGCCGCCACCAGCTCCTCCGCTCCCGCCCTGACCGTCCACCTGGCGCTGTAGCCGGGCAGCGCCGCCCGGATCCGGGCGAAGTCCACCCGGTAGGAGCGCGGATCGTTGCCGGCCTCTCCGGTGATCTTCAGCACGGCCCCGGGCACGGCCTCGACCACCTCGCCGGCGATCTCCGCCACCGTCACGTTGTTGGCCTCCGAGCCCACGTTGAACGCCCTGGCGTGCACGGCGTCGCGCGGCGCCTCGATCGCGCGCAGGAACGCCTCGGCGATGTCCTCGGCGTGCACCAGGGGCCGCCACGGGGTGCCGTCGGACAGGACGAGCACCTCGCCGGAGAGCACGGCGTGGCCCACCAGGTTGTTCAGCACGATGTCGGCCCGCAGGCGCGGGGAGAACCCGAACGCCGTCGCGTTGCGCATGAACACCGGCGAGAAGTCCGCGTCGGCCAGCTTGACGAGGTCGTCCTCCACCCTGACCTTCGACTCCGCGTACGGCGTCACGGGCCGCAGCGGCGCGTCCTCGTTCACCAGCTCGTCGCCCCCGGACGCGCCGTAGACCGAGCAGGTGGAGGCGTAGACGAACCTGCGCACCCCGGCGTCCTTGGCCAGCCGCGCCAGCCGTACCGACGCGTGGTGGTTGATGTCGTAGGTCAGCTCGGGCGCCAGCGAGCCGAGCGGGTCGTTCGACAGCGCGGCCAGGTGCGCCACGGCGTCGACGCCTTCGAGCATCTCGGCGGAGACGTCCCGCAGATCGACCGCGTAGCCGGGCGGGTCGTCGACCCTGGGGCCGAGCACGCAGTCGGCGAACAGGCCGGAGTCGAGGCCGAGCACCTCGTGCCCCGCGGCGGACAGCACGGGGGCCATCACGCTCCCCAGGTACCCCTGGTGCCCGGTCAGAAGAATCCGCAAGATCAGCCTCCAGCCAGATCGATGGTCAGCTTGTTCACATGGAAGGCCTCGGCGTACCTGGCGCCGCACTCGATGCCGCGGATGCGGGCGAGCCCGAGGAAGGCCTCCCTGTCGTACCAGGGGCGGTGTCGCTGCGACGGGTAGTGCTCCTGCAGCAGCCGGACCTTCGTCTCGGCCACCCCGTCGTCCAGCGGCTGGTAGACCGAGGGGCGGCCGAGATCGCCGTCCCACTTGACGATCTCGTAGCCGAGCGTCAGATGGTCGCGCCAGACCGTCGGCACGAGCTGTGCCAGGCCCCGGTGGTCCTGGTGCGCGTCGCCCGTCCACGGGGCGAGGATCAGGTCGGGGTCGGTCTGCGCCCTCAGGTCCTCCAGGGCGTTCTTGGCCTCGTCCCAGTGCGCGGGCAGCCGCCCGTCGGGCAGCTTGAGCACGGTGAGGCGCAGGTCCGCGCCGGGGCAGAAGGCCGCGAGCGCCGACTGCTCCTCCTCCTCGCGCGCGGTCCCGCCCCCGGACAGCACGAGCGCGTGCACGCGTACCCCCGGACGGGACCGGCAGATCGTGTGGAGGCTCGCGCCGGCGCCGATCGCGATGTCGTCGCAGTGGGCGCCGAGCGCGACGACCTCGTCCCGCCGCGCGGGCCGCAGGCCGATCATGCTTCCCACAGCGCCCAGGGCCGCTCGCCCCGCGCCCAGGAACGATCCAGCTCGAGGCGCTGGTTGACGGTGTCGCTCGGCCGCCAGTAGCCGCGGTGCGGGTACGCCAGGAGCCGTCCCCGCTTGGCCAGCTCCGCGCAGCCGTCCGCGACCAGGTCGCCGTTCTCCGGGATGTGGTCGAAGACGTCCTGGCGCAGCACGAAGAAGCCGCCGTTGACCCAGAGCGGCATCTCGCTGACGGGGGTGATGCCGCCGACCAGCCCGCCCTCGCTGACGTCGATGACGTGGAAGGTGTTGGTCGGCGGGACCACCATCATCGAGGCGCCCGCGTCGGAGGCGGCGAAGCGGCCGATGATCTCGGGCAGCGGCGCGTCGGTCAGCACGTCCGCGTAGTTGGCCAGGAACATCTCGTCGCCGTCCAGGTACGGCCTGACCCGGCGTAGCCGCTCGCCGATCGGGGAGTCGAGCCCGGTGTCGATCAACGACACCGACCAGTCAGAAATGTCCGTGGATAACAGCTCGATCTGCCCGTTCCGCAGGATGAAGTCGTTCGACCCCGTCTCCTGATATTTCAGGAAGAAGTCTTTGATGTGCTGCGCGCCGTAGCCGAGGCACAGGATGAACTCCTTGTGCCCGAAGTGCGCGTAGTACCGCATGACGTGCCAGACCAGCGGGCGCGGGCCGACCATCTGCATCGGCTTGGGCATGTCACCGCCGGCCAGGTCGCTGCGCATCCTGGTGCCGCGCCCGCCGCAGAAGAGGACGACCTTCATCCGACGACCTCCAGACCCGGTATCGGGAAGACCAGCCGCCCGCCCCACTCCCGTACGTACGAGAGCTGCTCGACCAGCTCGTCACGCAGGTTCCACGGCAGCACCAGCACGTAGTCGGGCCGGTCCTCCGCGATCCGCTCCGGCGCGTGGATCGGGATCCGCGACCCCGGCGTGAACCTGCCGTGCTTGTACGGATTGCGGTCCACCGTGTACGCCAGCAGGTCGGGCCGGATCCCGCAGTGGTTGAGCAGCGTGTTCCCCTTGCCCGGGGCGCCGTACCCGACCACGGTCTTGCCGGCGTCGGCGGCGTCGATGAGGAACCTGAGCAGGTCCCGCCGCACCTTGGCCACCCGCTTCGCGAAGTCCTCGTAGCCCGCGAGCTCGTGCAGCCCGGCCGCCTTCTCACGGGCCAGCACCTCGACGACCCGGGGCGAGACGGGCGCCTCGGCGGGCTGCGCCCACAGCCTGATCGACCCGCCGTGCGTCGGCAGCAGCTCGACGTCCACCAGGTGCAGCCCGCCGCTCGCGAGCGCCCGCTGCGCCGAGGCCACCGTGTAGTACTGGAAGTGCTCGTGGTAGATGGTGTCGAACTGGTTCAGCTCCATCAGCGTCAGCAGGTGCTGCACCTCGATGGAGACCCGGCCGTCGTCGGCCACCAGCGCCCGCAGGCCCTTCGTGAAGCCGACGACGTCCGGGATGTGCGCGTACACGTTGTTCGCCACGACCAGGTCCGCGGGCCCGTGCTCGGCCCGTACCCGCCGGCCGACCTCCGGCGACAGGAACTCCGTGAGCGTCGGCACTCCCTTGTCGACGGCGGCCCTGCCGACGTTGGCGGACGGCTCGATGCCCAGGCAGCGCACACCCCGCTCCACGACATGCTGGAGCAGGTAGCCGTCGTTGCTGGCCACCTCGACCACGAACGAGTCGGGGCGCAACCCCGCGCCGTCCACGAACCTCCGCGCGTGCTCCACCCAGGAGGTCGAGTAGGAGGAGAAGTAGGCGTACTCGGTGAACGTCTCCTCCGGCGTGATCAGCGGCGGCAGCTGGGCCAGCCAGCAGCTCGTGCAGACCCGCAGATGCAGCGGGTAGGTGGGCTCCGGCGCGTCGAGCTGCTCCGCGGTCAGGAACAGCTCGCAGGGCGGGGTCGCCCCGAGGTCCACGACCCCGGCGAGCCCCTCGGCGCCGCACAGTCGGCAGATGGTCATTCAGCTCACTCCAGCCAGGGCCTTGGCCTCGTACTCCAGCGCGAGATCTTCGGGCATCGGGGCGAGATCGTTACAGCGCACGAAGTCCCGCAGCGTGGTGCCGGTGCATTCGGCGTCCACGTTCGGGGCCCCGCGGTGCGCGCGCACGTCGGCGAGGTGGACGGTCCTGAAGTCGATGCTGAACCTGGTCCTGCCCGAGGTGTTCGGCACGGTGGAGTGGAGCTGCGCGCCGGAGAACATCAGCGTCCCACCGGCCTCCGGCACCACCCTGACCTGCGGCTCCAGCTCGATCGGCTCCTCGGGGCGCGGCTGGACGCGGGTGTCGGTGCGTAGGTGGGCCGCGGCGCTGTGCCGGCTGGTCCTGTTCCATTCGGCGTAGTCGTAGCCCGCGCTGCCGTTGCGCACCGGCCGGTCGAAATAGCGCGGGTGGAAGGCCATGACGTTCTCGGGGGTCACCCCGAATACCGGGATCCACCAGTTGACCTGGCTGAACGGCGCCGAATACCAGCAGTCGCGATGCGGGTGGAAGGCGTAGGAGATGCCGGAGACCAAATAGTCGTCCGAGGTCGACGTACGCAGCCTGGGCACGTCGAAATAGGTCTGCCCGAGGTCGCAGCCGCGCTCCTCGATGACCGCCGGCAGGAGTTCCTTGCACCGGGGATGGTGGATGAACCGCGGTTTGAGCTCGGCGAGTAATTTCGCGAACTCCTCGACCGGCATCTCATGCTGCGCGGTCTCCGGGTCCAGGCCGCCGAACGCGTCGTGGACCAGCTCCCTCGCGAAGCCGACCAGCTCGGTCGTGGCCGGTGCGGCCGAATAGACGAAGACCTCGCCCTTGAACAGCATTTCGCGGCGCGTTTCGTCGTCCACGCCGCTGTTGAAGAAGACGGCGGTCATCATGAAGCTTTCCCTCTCGGTCGGCTTGAATCGCGGACAAGGTCTGGCATGCTGCGATCATGGATCGCCTCTCGATCGACGGCGCGTGGCTTTTCACGCCACGCGTTCATGCCGACCCTCGTGGCAGTTTCCTCGAGGCCTTCAGGGCGGCGGATCTGCCGCACCGGCTGGATGTGGCCCAGGTCAACTGCTCCGTTTCCAGGGCGGGGGTGCTCCGGGGCGTACATTTCGCGGAGGTCCCGCCCAGCCAGGCGAAATATGTGATGTGTCTGTCCGGGAGGATCATGGATGTGATCGTGGACGTCCGGGTGGGCTCGCCCACGTTCGGCCAGTGGGAGGCGGTGACGCTGGACGACGAGACCAGAGGCGCCGTGCTGATCGCCGAAGGTCTCGGTCACGCGTTCATGGCGCTGAGCGAGGAGGCCACGGTCGTGTACCTGTGCTCGCAGCCGTACAGCCCGGGTCGTGAGCACGGGGTTCACCCGCTCGACCCGGCCATCGGCATCGACTGGCCGTCCGGCCTGGAGCCCGTCCTGTCGGAGAAGGACGCCAAATCCCCGTCGCTCGAGGAGGCTCGGGCGGCCGGGCTGCTGCCGGACTATGGGACGTGCATGGAGTTCTACGCCACGCTGCATTGAGGATCCGCCCCCACCCTTTCCCCCTTCATCACCGGCCACGCCGCGTGCAGCGCCGTTCTCCAGTGCCGGATCGGCTCCCAGCGGGTGTGGGCGAGCACGCTGTTGGCCGGCCGCCGGGCCGGGCGGGGGTAGGCGGTGGTGGGCACGGGGCGCACGCGTTCAGGGTCGTCGCCGAGCAGCGTGAAGATCTCTTTGGCGAACCCGCACCACGTGGTCTCGCCCGCGCTGGTGCCGTGGTAGACGCCCGGCGGCAGGTCCGACTGCGCCAGCCGGACGAGGTAGTCGGCCAGGTCGACGGTCCACGTGGGCTGGCCGCGCTGGTCGTCCACCACGTCGATCGCGGGACGCTCCCCGGCCAGCCGGATCATGGTCCGCACGAAGTTCGTCCCGCTCGCCCCGTACATCCAGGCGGTGCGTACCACGTAGTGCCCGTGCTCCAGCGCCGCGCGCTCCCCCGCGAGCTTGGTCCGCCCGTACGCGTTGACCGGCCCGGGCGGCGCGTCCTCCCGGTACGGCACCCGGGCGGCCCCGTCGAAGACGTAGTCGGTGGAGACGTGCAGCAGCCGCGCTCCGGCCACGTCGCAGGCCTCGGCCAGCCAGCGCACGGCGTGCCCGTTGACGGCCAGCGCCTCGGCCTCGTGGATCTCGGCGTCGTCCACCGCGGTCCAGGCGGCGCAGTTGATCACGACTCTGGGCCGGTACGCGGACACGAAGTCGCGTACCGCGCGCCTGTCGCGCAGGTCCAGCTCGCTGCGGCCGAACGCGAGCACCGGCTCGCCGGTCAGCGCCGTCCTGTGGAGGACGTCGGCGGCGAGCATGCCGCCGGCCCCCGTGATGAGCCATCTCATGCCGCCTCCTGGCGTAACCATCCGATCACGAGGTCCACCAGTCGCGGTGCTCGGCGTACCAGCGGACGGTGTCCTTCAGTCCCTGCTCGAACGCGATCTCCGGCCGGTAGCCGAGCGCCCTCAGCTTGGAGTCGTCCAGCGAGTACCTGCGGTCGTGGCCCTTGCGGTCCTCGACCTGCTCGACCATGTCCCAGTCCCGGCCGCAGGCTTCCAGCAGGCGCGCGGTGAGCTCCTTGTTGGTCAGCTCGGCCGTGCCCGCGATGTGGTAGACCTCGCCCGGCTCGCCCTTCTCCGCGACCAGGCGGATGCCCGCGCAGTGGTCCTCCACGTGGATCCAGTCCCGGATGTTGCCGCCGTCGCCGTACAGCGGGACCTTCCTGCCGCGCAGCAGGTTCGTGACGAAGAGCGGGATGACCTTCTCGGGGTACTGCCGCGGGCCGTAGTTGTTGCCGCATCTGGTGATCGAGACGTCCAACCCGTGCGTGATCGCGTACGCGCGGGCGATCAGGTCGCCGCCCGCTTTCGACGCCGCGTACGGCGAGCGCGGTTGCAGCGGCGCGGCCTCGTCCCAAGAGCCGATGTCGATCGACCCGTACACCTCGTCGGTCGACACCTGGACCACCTTCGGCACCCCCGCCTCCAGGCACGCCTGGAGCAGGGTCTGGACGCCCAGCACGTTCGTGTGCATGAACTCGGCCGCGCCCTCGATCGACCGGTCCACGTGCGACTCGGCCGCGAAGTTGACCACGAGGTCGTGGCCGGGGACGACGCTCTTGAGCAGGTCGGCGTCGCAGATGTCACCGTGCACGAACTCGTGCCGCACGCCGTCGAGGTTGGCGCGGTTGCCGGCGTACGTGAGCTTGTCCAGCACGGTCACATCTGCGCCGGACTCGGGCGCGTTGGACGACGCGTCTTGGAGGCTCCGGACGAAGTGCGAGCCGATGAAGCCGGCGCCGCCGGTCACCAATATTCGGGTCATGAAGAGATCTGCACCTTGCTGTGATCGCCCAGCACGAGGCGGTGGGCTCTGGGGGTGTTGGGCGCCGGGGTGACCTCGACGTCGTGGCCGATCAGCGATGACTCGATGCGGCCGACGCCGCTGATCGAGGCCCTGGGCAGCACGATCGAGTACTCGATCTCGCTGTCGGCGACCGCGCAGCGGGCTCCGATGGAGGTGAAGGGGCCGACGTAGCTGTCGCGGATCCGCGCGTCCGCGCCGATGATGGCCGGTCCGACGATCCTGGAGCGCTCGACCACCGCGCCCCGCTCGACGACGACGCGGCCCACCAGCTCGCTGGCCGCGTCCACCTGTCCGTCCACCCGGGGCTCGACCGACTCCAGGACCAGCCGGTTGACCTCCAGCATGTCGGTGACGTTCCCGGTGTCCTTCCAGTAGCCGGAGATGACCGAGGACTCGACACGCAGGCCCTCCTCGATCAGCCACTGGATGGCGTCGGTGATCTCCAGCTCGCCCCGCCAGGACGGCTTGAGCTCCGCCACGGCGGCGTGGATGGCCGGGCCGAACAGGTAGACGCCGACCAGTGCCAGGTCGCTCTTGGGCCGCGCGGGCTTCTCCTCCAGCCCGACCACGCGGCCCTGGGCGTCGAGCTCGGCCACCCCGAACTGGCGCGGGTCGCCGACCTTGGTGAGCATGATCTGCGCGGCGGGGCGCTCCCTGTGGAACCTGTCCACCAGGCCGTTGATGCCGCCCACGATGAAGTTGTCGCCCAGGTACATGACGAAGTCCTCGTCGCCGAGGAACTCCCGGGCGATCAGCACGCCGTGCGCGAGCCCGAGCGGCGCCTCCTGCCGCAGGTACGTGACCTGCAGCCCGAACGCGGAGCCGTCGCCCACGGCCGCCTCGATCTCCGGCTGGGTGTCCCCGACCACCAGGCCGAGCTCCCTGATCCCCGCCGCCGCGATCGCCTCCAGCCCGTAGAACAGGACCGGTTTGTTCGCGACCGGCACCAGTTGCTTGGCCGAGGTGTGCGTGATGGGTCGGAGCCGTGTGCCCGACCCCCCGGCGAGCACGAGTGCTTTCACCGCTAGTAAGCCCCTTCTCCACGGGTGACGACGGACCAGGTCTTCCAGAGGATCTGCAGGTCGAGGATGAGCGACCAGTTCTCCACGTACCGCAGGTCGAGGCGTACGGACTCCTCCCACGTCAGGTTGGAGCGGCCGCTGACCTGCCAGAGCCCGGTCATGCCCGGCTTGACCACCAGGCGGCGGCGGACGTCGGCGCCGTACTTGCCCACCTCCTCCGGCAGCGGTGGGCGCGGGCCGACGAGGGACATCTCGCCGCGTAGGACATTCAGCAGCTGGGGGAGCTCGTCGAGCGAGTATTTCCGCAGGAAAGCGCCTACCCGAGTGATCCTTGGATCGTTCCTAATCTTGAAGAGCACCCCGTCGAACTCGTTCGCGTCGAGGAGTGCGTCCTTGAGCTGCTCCGCGTCAGCCACCATCGTACGAAATTTCACGACACGGAAATCTTTGCCGCCTTTGCCGACCCTGGTCTGGTGGAACAGCGCGGGCCCGTGGCTGGTGAGGCGGATCACCAGGGCGATGGCCAGCAGCGGCAGCGCCAGGACCAGCAGCGCCACCATCGCGACCAGGCGGTCGAACACGGTCTTCACGACCTGCTTCGTGCCGTCGAACTCGGGGTGCTCCACGTGCAGGAGCGGCATCCCCGCGACCGGCCTGATGCTGATGCGCGGCCCGGCCACGTCCATGAGCGCCGGGGCGACGAAGAGATCGGTACGCGCGGTCTCCAGGCTCCAGGCCAGGCGCCGCAGCGCGGCCCCGTCGAGCTCCGGACAGGCCAGCACGGCCACGGCGTCGGCCTGTTCGCGCTCGACCACCTCGGCCACGTCGCCGAAGGAGCCGAGCACGGGAATGCCGTCCAGATCGACGTCCATCGCGCTCTCGGGAAGGCAGGCTCCCACCACCCGCATCCCGTGGTACGGCTGGCGCCTGAACTGCATCACCAGATCGAGAATCGACTCCCGATGCCCCACCGCGATCACCTGGCGCATGTAGTCGCCCACCGCTCTCTTCCGGTGGAGACGTTTACGCATCTTGTAGCGGTAGTAGATCGTGGCAAGCAGCGCCAGCGGCAGCATCGCCATCACGAAGCTACGCGCGATGGCGGTCTGCGTGGCATAGGCCATGATGGCGACCGTGGCCATCAGGCCGACGCCGCCGTTGAAGACGGCCTTGAACTCCTCCGTTCCCTCGCCGTTGGCGCGCTGGCGATACGCCCCGCCCATCATGAGCGCGACAGGCCACGCGACGACCAGCCCGAATCCGAGCATGAACTCGACCAGCGGGATGAACACGCCGGCCGTCAGCCGGAGGCCGAGCACGCAGACGCATGCCAGCAGAGCGCACACCGTGTCCCCGCATAACAGGAGCCGTAAGTACGCGCGCGTCCAGATGCTGGACGCGCGGCGCGGCACGGCCCCGAGGAGCACGACAGCGGACTCCTCAGTCCCCACCCTCATAGCACCACCCTGACAACTTGTGCACCGCGATAACTTGACGTTCCTTGAACCACATGGGTTGACAGGTCCCACGCACAATCAAGGGCGGCGGCCCCCACTAAAGAGTAAAGATCGAGTCCATCAGGGGGAATAACGTCAAATGTCCACAACCGGACGAATGTAGGGTGGTCTTTGGGCTTGACGGAACGATCCATAAGTGCAGCGGCCTGGCTGGGAAAATGTGCGGTTTACGGCTTCATTTCGCCAGGTTGCTGCCCTATGAACCCGCTAGTCGTACTCCAGATCCGGCAATGCGGACGGCGGCTCCGGACTGCGCCAGACGACCACAACCCCGTCCTGCGTGGAGTCGGCGGCCAGGGTCAGTCGTTCGAGGTCGAAATCCGGCAGGTAGCGCAGGCGTGCCAGGAATGTGGCGTCCGTGGCCGAGCGCGGGACGACGCAGCCCTCGCCGTCGCGGTCGAGCAGGATATAGAGAACGTCTTCCCCGGATTCGGTGACGACACGGACCTCCACCACGTCCTCCCAGGCGAGAGCCTCGACGCTACCGTCCGCGTAGTGACGAGTGACGCCCTCTTCCGTGACATACACGTAGGAGTCCGGCATCGGATTGCCGTGCATGGGCGCGATTCTTGCGAGTTCCGGGGCCGTCCCGCAAGAGTTCGCGCGCAATGGTGCGATTGGACCGCCCACCCGCCCTTCAGTCGCCGCCCCAGGAGTGGCTGAGGTGCGCCGCCACCGCCGCTCTGGCCGCTTCCTCCGGCCCGCCGGCGATCGCGTCGAGCAGCTCGCGGTGCTCGTGTACCAGCACGTCTCTGTCGGTGTAGACCTCACGCAACCGCACCAGCCCGAGCCGCGTCTCGGCCGCCAGGACGCCGTAGAGGCGCTCCAGCCGCGGGCTCCCCACGGCCTCGATCAGCGCCTGGTGCAGCGCCATGTGCTCGGCCACACTTTCCGACCACGGCGCGTCGGCGGGCAGCGCGGCCATCCGGTGCAGGGCCGATTCGGCCTCCGGCACCCGCCGCCCGGCCACGGCCCGCGCCATCAGGTCCTCGAGCGGGCGGCGTACGTACATGAGATCGTCGAGGTCCGAAAGCGTCACCTCGGGGACATAGGCGCTGCGGTTGCGCTCGCGCCTGAGCAGTCCTTCGTGGACGAGGCTCGCCAGCGCCTCCCGCACGGTCGGCCTGGCGACGCCGTACGACGCGGCGATCTCCTGCTCGGGCAGCGGGGTGCCGGGCGGGATCTCGCCGGAGAGCACCCTGCTGCGCAGCGCCTCGGCGAGCGCGCCGACGGTGGAGACGGGTCTGAGCGGCAACGTCACGGCAGCGACTCTAGCTCCCTTTCCGGTACGGTCTGCCCGTCCGCCTTCTCGGGTACGGCGACCGCCACGAGGCTGAGCGCCAGCATGACCAGTCCAGCGATCGAGATCGGGGCCAGCCGCTCTCCGAGCACCACCAGGCCGAGCAGCGCCGCGACGGCCGGCTCGGCGAGCGCCAGCGTGGCGGCCGTGGCGACCGGAGTGGTCCGCAGGCCCCGCCCGTACAGGAAGTAGGACAGGGCCGTCGTGCCGAGGCCCAGGTAGAGCACGGCGAGCAGCCCGCGCGGCTCCCCCAGCCAGGCGACCCCGCTCACCAGCAGCACGGGCAGCATGATCAGGGCAGCCCCGCCGAACATCACCCCCATCACCGCGCCGGACCCGGCGCCCTGGCCGATCGCGTGCGCCGCCATCACCGCGTAGAAGGCGTAGAGCACGCCGCCGAGCAGCGCGAACAGGAGACCGGAGACCACCTGCCCACCCGCCTCCGCGCCGCCTCCGACGATCAGCGCCGCGCATCCGCAGATCGCCGCCGCGGTCGCCGCGCTCCAGCGCCCGCTCGGCCGGCGGCCGTGGAGCACCCAGGAGAGCAGCCCCGTGAAGACGGGACCGCTGCCGATCGCCACGACGGTCCCGATGGCGACCCCCGTGCGGCTGACGGCCGCGAAGAAGCAGAGCTGGTAGGCGGCCACCGCGACGGCGGCCAGCAGGACGCCCGGCCTGATCGCCTTCGTGACGCCCTTGCCGGCCAGCAGAGCGAGCGCCGCACCCCCGATGACCAGCCGCGCGGCGGCCAGGGCGACGGAGTCGGCGGAGACGAGCAGCCCCGCCGTCCCGGCCGTGCCCCAGAGCACGGAGGCAGCGACGACTGCGAGGGGTCCATTTCTCATGGCCCTCATTGTCTGACAATTAGACAATTTCGTCCAGCAGCTGGTCGATCAGCCGGCCGGCCGGGGCGGTCACCTCCGCCGCGTAGTCGTCGAGCACGGCCAGGCCGTCATGGATGCCGGGGACGCTCTTGCGCGGCAGCTCGAGCAGCTGCTCGGCCTCCGCGGTGATCGCTCCCTCGACGTGGAAGGCGCCGCCGGAGGCGCTGATGGAGACCTCGAAGCGGACGACGCGGCCGTCGGGCAGCGTGAGGTCGGCGCCGACGCGGGCGCCTGCTGGCGGGAGGAAATAGGAGAAGGTCTCGGCTCTGACGAAGGGATGATGTAACCCGGCGAGCATCTCCGACGCCCTGCCCAGGGTCTCGAGGAGGCCGGCCGCGGCCAGGCTCTCGCTGTCCACCGAAAAAGGGTAGATCACCGGATGGGCAGGTGGCCACCTACCGCATATCCGGGTCAGCTGTGCGTGACGGGGTCCGTGGCCAGGCGGGCGTGCCGTTCGACGTCGTAACGGAGGCCCTCGTGACGGAGCTTCCCGCGCTCGATGCCCTCCGGCCGGAACCCCGCCTTCGTGGCCACCCGGCACGATGCCGGATTGTTCGTACGGTGCCCCAGCTCCAGCCGGTAGAGCCCGCGCTCGCCGAACGCCCACCGCGCCAGCTCCTCGGTGGCCGCCACGGCGATGCCCCGCCCCCTGGCCTCGGGCACGACCCAGTAGGACACCCAGCCGTTGTCGTGATCGTCGATCCGGGACACCGCGACGTTTCCGGCGACCGACCCCTCGACCGTGACGGCGAACGCGTGTCCGACACCGGCCCATCCGGCGATCCACCCCATGGCGTCCTGGAGCGTGATCACGGGGAAGGGCGCCTCCGCGCGGAGATCCGGCGCCCGAAAGGCCCGCAGCACTACCGGCGCATCGTCCTCGCGCCACTCCCGCAACCGAACGTCCACATTGTCGGAGATTACCCTGACATGCGGCTATAAGGCCTGCGGGCCTATCTGATGGGCCGCCTCGAACTCGGCCACCAGCCGCTTGGGCGCGGTCAGGCACCACGCCTCGGCCACCAGCTCGAACAGCTCCTCGGGGTCGATCCTGTCGAGATGGACCACCACCCAGCCGAACCGCCCGGCCGTGAACTGCACCTCGAACACCTCTGGCCGCTCGGCCACCAGTGCGATCTGCTCCTCGAGCGTGGCCTTGAGCCCGACGGTCTCGGTGGCCTCCCACAGGTAGCCGAAGCCTTTGCCACGCACCTTGAGGCCGACCCACTCGCCGCCATGGCCCACCTTGACCTCGGGCAGCCGGTCCAGCATCTCGAGGAACTCATCCACGCTCACACCCATGCCCGCCTGTGTACCAGAGCCGACCGACACTTCCCGACAGGCAGTTGAGCAGTCGCTCAAATCCGCTTATATTTGAGCAGTCGCTTAAGACTGAGGGACGTGAGGCGGATGCGCCGACGGCGGCTCTACATCGAAATCCGGATCAAGGCGGACCTGGAGGATCTATGGCAGGCCACCCAGGACCCGTCCCGGCACCAGCGCTGGGACCTGCGGTTCGGCCGCATCGAGTACCTCGCCCCACGTGACGGCAGGCAGGCGTTCCGCTACGCCACGCTGGGCGTCAGCGGCGTGGGGGTCAGCACGGGCAACCGGCACGGGCCCGGCGGAGGCCGGACGTCCGCGCTGCGGTTCGGCTCGCGCCACCCGCTCTCGCCCATCCGCGCGGGGTCCGGCTACTGGCGCTACCTCCCGGTGGCGGACGGGGTCAGGTTCCTCACCTCGTACGACTACCGCCCCCGCGTCCTGCCCGGCTGGGTGATGTGGTGGGCCACCGCGTGGTCGTTCGACCGGCTGCGCCTGTGGCTGGAGACCGGCAGGACGCCGGAGCGTACGCTGCGCCAGGCCCTGACCGAGGCCGGCGCGAGAGCGGCCTCGGCGCTGCTCGCGGCCGCTCTGCTGCCGCCTCTGCCGGCGCTCGCCGTGCTCGCCGCCGCCCTGGCGCTGCCTCCGCTGCCGGGCACCCCGGCGGCCCGCCGCTGCCTGCACCGCCCACCCGAACGAGACAGACGACCGATGGGAGCACCATGTCCTCGATCTTCCAGCGCGCGCTCGGCCGCGAGTTCGCCCTCCTCCACCCCCAGCTCCAGCGGCGGTTCAGCGTCGGGCTCGACAGCGGCGAAGCCTGCGTAGGCAGGGGCGTCATGACCCGCGTGTGGAACGCCGGCCTCCACATCCGTCCGTTCCTGGCCCTCGGCAGCCGCAGGAACGTCCTCGTCCGGGATGCCGGAACGGAGATCCCCTTCCGGATCGAGAATTATCCGTATCTGGACTCGTACGGGCGTGAGACCGTCACGTTCGTCCGCACGTTCCCCCGCGGCCGCTTCGACGCCACCATGATCTACGACGACGCCCGCGCCCGGATCGTCGACTATTTAGGCACCCACCAGCACCTCGCCACCCCGCTCGGCCTCTCCGTCGACGATCGGGGCGGGCTGGTCATCCGCTCGGGCCGCCAGCGTTTCCTCGAAGGCCCGCTCGCCGTCACCATCCCGCCCGCCGCCACGGGCACGGCGGTGGTCAGCGAGCACTTCGACGAGGAGACGGAGCGGTTCAGGATCGCGGTGACCGTGTCCAACCCGTGGCTGGGCCGGATCTTCGGTTACTGGGGCAGCTTTACCGTCGAGTACGTGGACGTCGCGGAGCACGGCGTTCCCGCTAGCGTGAGGCCGAGGCGAGAGGACGCCCGCTGTTGACGCGTAAGGAAACCCGGTGGCCGACACACGTACCAAGCTGCTCGAAGCCGCGCTCGCGACGCTGCGCAAGAACGGCATAGCGGGCGTCTCCGCCCGTACGATCGCGGCCGAGGCGGGGGTGAACCAGGCCCTGGTCTTCTACCACTTCGGCAGCGTCGACCAGCTCCTGGCCGCCGCCTGCGAGCACGCCGCGCACCAGCGCATCGCTCTCTACCGCGCCCGCTTCGCCGCCGTGGCCACCGTCCGCGAGCTCCTCGGCCTCGGCCGCTCCCTGCACGCCGAGGAACGGGCTGAAGGGAGCGTGGCGGCACTCGCCCAGCTCCTCGCGGGCAGCCAGACCGACCCGAAGCTCGCCCCGGCCACCGCCACCGGCCTCAACCTGTGGATCCAGGAGGTCGAGCAGGCGCTGGCGAGGGTGCTGGCGAAGTCGCCGCTGGCCGAGTTCGTGGACGTGTCCGGGCTGGCCAAGGCCACGGCCGCCGCCTTCGTCGGCCTGGAGCTCTACGAGGGCGTGGACCCGGAGGGTGCGAACCAGGCGTTCGACGCCCTCGAGGGCCTGGCCACGCTGGCGACGGCCCTGGACGACATGGGCCCGCTGGTGCGCCGCGCCGCGCGGGCCCGCCTTCGCCGTCACTCGTAGTAGCGGACCTCCAGGACGTTGCCGTCGGGATCGGGGAAGTAGATCGTCTCCGGCGCGATGCCCTGCGCGCCGAACGAGTTGGTCCCGTAGCCGGAGATCTCGACCCCGTGCTGCTTCAGCCTGACCTTGAGCGCGTCGAAGTCCTCCTTGCCGACGGCCAGGCAGAGATGGTTGACCGGATGCCCGGCACTCCCCTTGATCCCGGTGCCCTCTTCCACGCCCCTGGAGGCGTCGTACGACATCAGGTCGAGGATGGTCTCGCGCGAGACCCGCACGCTCGGAAAGGCCGCCTCACCTTCGCGAAACTCCTCGGCCCGCACCCCGGGCAGACCGATCACCTGCTCGTAGAAGCGCAAAGAGCCGAGCTGGTCCGAGACCCAGCAGACGAGATGGTCCAGGCGTACGTCCATGCATACCTCCGCTGCTCTGCCGCTCGCTGTCCACCTGCCGATGCGGGCTGGTTGGACGCGACTCTCATAATGAAAGATGCGGATGACAGCGAAGTAAACACGAAAAATCGATCAGCGTTGCCGGGAGTGTCACGGATTTTATCCGCCGCCCACGCGGAGCACCTCGCTCAGCCGCCGGCGGCGCCGCAGCGCCGACTCGATGGGCACCACGACGGCGACCGCCACCAGCAAGGCGACGGTCACCAGGCCGAGCCGCCACCACGGCAGCACCAGGGCCGGGTCGCCGGCCTGCCCGGTGAGCAGCCGCAGCGCGAGCGAGTCGAGCATCAGGCGGGCGAGCGCCACCCCGAGCAGCGGGCCGGCCACGGCGGCGACCATCACCGGCGGCAGCAACTCCCCCGCGGCGACCCAACGGGTGTCCCGGGGCCGCAGGCCGAGGGTGCGCAGCCGGGTCAGGGTCTGCCACCGTTCCGGCGCGCTCGCCGCCGAGCCGAGAGCGAGCCCCAGCAGTCCCAGGGCCAGCAGGGTCGCGGCCGAGGCCCACGCCAGCCAGAGCAGCCCTGAGGTCAGCGGCGCCGCGCGGCGGGCGCGCAGGACGTCCTCGCGCAGCACGGCGTGCGCCGCGTCGGAGCTCGCGCCACTCGCGGTGACCGCCCGCGCCGCTCCGGGTCCTGTCGCCCACACCGTGTTCGGGGCGGAGGGCATGCCCGCGGCGGCGAGGGCCGCGGCGTCCACGAGGACGACGCCGTCGGCGTCGCCGACGGCGGGTGCCGTACCGACGGCGGTGAGCCGGATGGACGGAGCGCCACCGTCCCGGAGCAGTTGCAGCCGCATGCCCGGCCGCAGGCCGCCGTCGCTCGAGCGCACCAGCGCAGGGACGTCGCCGTGACCGGTCGCCCCGAGCCGGGCGAGGTCCGGCGCGTCCGGCAGCGGAGTGGAGCCCAGCAGCCGCCGGAACGCGGAGGCGTCCACGATCACCAGGCGTGGGGCGACGATCAGGGAGTCGGCGACGACGCGTGCGCTGTCGGTCACCTGCGCGGCGACGGCCTGCCGGACTCCCGGCGCGGCGGCGATGCGCCGGGCTAGCTCGGGGGTGGAGGCCGTGGCGGCGGGGACGACGTCGAGGCGGGCATCGGCGCCGACGGTACGCCACGCGCCGTCCGCCAGGCCCTGACCGGCGGTGGCGTCGAGGGTGAACGCGAACGACGCCAGAGCGGCGGCGGTCACCATGACCAGCAGCGGCAGCACGCGCGCGGACGTCGCGGCCGCCCTGGCGGCGCCGAAGACCGCCAGCGGGCGGCGCGAGCGCAAGGCCTGCTTGAGTACGAGGCCCGTGCCGGCGGGCAGCAGCCGCAGCAGGACGAGCGTGCCGGCGAGAACGCAGAGGGCGGGCGCGCTCGCGGGCAGCGCCCCGCCACCGTCCAGCCCTGGTCCCGGCCCTGCCGCAGCACCGGAGGAGGCGGCCGGGAGTATCCCGCGCTGGTGCAGCGCGACGAAGGCGGCGGCCGCGGCGATGACGACGGCGGCCTCAAGGGCGGCGCGGCGCAGCTGAACGGTGTGCCTGACCCAGCGGCGGGCGCTCCGGTTGGCCGGGACACGCCGGTCACGGGTGGCACGGGCGGCGGCGAGCGTACCGAACGCCGGGCCTGCGGCGGCAGCGGCGAGGACCACGGGGACCGCCCACCCCCAGGAGGCGCCCGGGGCCACCGTACGGGCGAGCGCGAGCCCGGCCGCGGCGGCCGTCAGCGCGACCACGGCGGACTCGAGCAGCAGCTCGGCACCGAGGTCGGGCAGGGACGCGCCCCGTTGCCTGGCGGCGGCCAGTGCCGGGGCGCGGCGGCGTACCAGCAGGTCGGCGGCGAGGAGCAGGACCAGGACCGCGGCGGCCAGCACCCCGGCGAGCAGGACCGACGCCTGCGCGGACGCGGCGCCGACCTGGCCGCGCACGTTCCGCAGTACGCCGTCGAGCTGCGTCTCCCACTTCAGTGAGCCGTCGCGGGCGCCGGAGGAGCCGGAGGCCGCCTTGAGCGCGACCACCTTGCGGGAGATCGCCTCGGCGGAGTCCCAGGTGAGCACGCCCGGGTCGGGGGTGAACCAGACGGTGCGCTGCAGTTCGTCGCGCTCGAAGGCGAGGCGGGCGTCGGGCAGGGAGTCGGGTGACAGCAGGCCACCGAATCGGGTCGTGCCCACGCCGTCCGCTCCTGAGACGGGACGCAGCAGCGAGGGGGCGAGCCGCCAGGCGGGATCGGCGCTGTCCGTCGCCCGGAAGATCCCGCTGACCTGGACCTTTCTGATGTGACCCTGGTCGTCCGCCAGCGGGAGGCGGGCGCCGGGGCGCACGTCGAGAGCGGCGGCGGCCGCCTCCGACAGACCGACCTGCACCAGCCAGGGCGACCCGCCGTAGGGGACCTCGACGTGGCTGTCCGCCGCGGAAACGGTGGGCCGGGGCGGTCCGCCCTCGGTCCAGGTCACGTGCGGCCCACCTCCGGCGCCCTTCGCCAGATAGGCGAGCTGGAAGGTGCGCAGCACGCTGCCGTCAGTGATCTTGAGTACGGGGCTGGTGACGGCGGCGACGGGTGGACGGAGCGCGGCGCGCAGGCCGGGGCCCAGCTCGTCCGTGGCTCTGTCGCGCAGGTCGTCGACGTCCTCGGCGAGGCGGGGAGCGCGTACGCGTCCGCCGTTGGGCCCGTCGTCGAGCTCTATGCGGGCGTGGACCAGGACGTCGCCGTCGCCGCCCGCGTGGCGTACCGCCTCTCGGACGGAATCGTCGGCGGTCGCGCGCAGCAGCGGCGGCACGGCGCCGGCGAGCAGGGTGACGACCGCCACGACGGCGGCGGCCAGGAGCAGGGGTCCGGCGTCGGCGACGGCGCGACCGCGGACACTGGGCCAGTGCAGGGCGGGCGGCCACCAGCGACCGAGCGCCCGCAGCCACCTCACGACGCCACCCGCAGTTGCGTGGCGTCGACGCGGCGGGCCTGCACGATGACGACGGCGGTCACCGCGAGCGTGCACCCTGCCAGCAGCACGGCGAGCAGGGCGGCCTCGGCGGCCCACGGCCAGACGGGCAGGGCGGCCGGTACGGGCGCGGCGCCGGTGTCGGAGCGTACGAGCAGGGGCGCGACGAGGCGGGTGGCGAGCGCGCCGACGGCCGCGCCCGCCGCGATCAGGGGCAGCAGGATGCCGACGTGCTGGCCGAGCAGTACGGCACGGACCTCGCGCCGGGTCATCCCCAGACCCCGCAGCCGCGCCACCTCGAGCGCGCGGCTCCGGAGGTCGAAGGTCACGTGCAGCACGACGCCGGCGAACAGCAGCAGAGCCGCGGCCGGGACGAGCAGCCGGAGCGCGGCCGGCAGTCCGGCACGCAGGGGTCCGCCGGTGAGACGGGCCGCCTCGGACGCGCGGGTGGTGACGGTGCCGAGGTGGAGCTCGGTGGCTCGTACGGCGGCGTCCGCCCGGGTGGGGTGACCGACCCACCAGGCGTCCACGGGGAAGTCGAGGTTGCCGCTGACGACGAGGGCGCGGGAGAGGGCGTCCAGGTCGGCCAGGATGGCCGCCGCGCCAGGGGCGGACGGGACGGTGGGCAGCACCTCGGTCACTCTGACCGGGACGGCGGTGAGGCCGACGGTGAGGTCGAGCCGGGCGCCGAGACGGGCACCGGCCTCGGCGGCGAAGCGGGTGGAGACGGCGACGGGAACCGGTCCTGGAGCCGGGAAGGCGGTGGCTACCAGGGTTCTGGCGGCGTCCGGTGGGCCCTTGAACTCGACGGTCGTCGTCATCTTCACCTGGGTGCCCGCAGCGGTGCCGGCGAGGGCGACCGCCGGAGCGCCGAGCTGCCCGGGAGCGGGCCCCGCGGAGGTGGCGGTCCAGGGCGACCCGGGCGCCGCGCCGCCGGGGCCGGGAGCCCCGGGCACCGTGAGCGTGACGGCGACGCGGTCGGCGCCGGCCGGGAGTTCCGCCGAGGCATCGGAGTAGCCGATGCCGACGTTCCCCGGTGCGGTCACGTCGACCGCGAACGGCAGGGACACCGCGACAAGCCGCAGCCCTTCGGCCGTCGCGCAGGCCGGCAGCGGGTGCGCCTTGCCGTCGAGCGGGACGGGCGCACCGGTGCAGGGCGTACGCAGGCCCGTGGCGTCCTGCAACAACAGCCGGGGTGTCACGGTGAGCGGGGTCGCACCGCTCGCCGTCCCGGTCAGGGTGAGCGCGGCGCCGGCCGGGACGGGGACGCCGGTGGCGCGGGCCGGCGGCGCGAGGGCGGCGCCCACGTCCTTCCAGCTGCGGCCGTCGTCCAGCCGGCCGCGCAGCAGGGCCTCGGCGCGGGCGGTGTCGACGGCGACCAGCCGCGGTGCGTCGCCGGCGCGGCCGAGCCACTGCCCGACCGCGATGCCCCGGTCGGTGGCCGGGCTCACCGCTCCTCCGGTGGCCGCGCCGACGGCCACGCCCTGCCCGGCGTCCGGCGGAGTCGTGAGGGTGAGGGCCAGATCGGTGCCGACGGACAGATCGGCCTGGTCGTGCTGGGAGCGCTGCCACGTGGCGTCGAAGCCGGTCCCGAACGTGGCGGCCGCGCAGGCCAGGCCGATCAGCAGCCCCGCGGCGACCGCCTGCGGCCTGCGGGCGGCCTCGAACGCGGCCAGGGGGAGCAGCAGCCCGCGGGCGCGGCGCGCCAGCCGGTCGGCGCCGCGCAGCGCGGGCCACACCGGGCGCAGCGCCAGCGCGGAACCGGCGGTGAGCAGCAGCGCGGGAGCGAGCACCCGTACGGCGTCGGCTGGGGAGCCGGAGCCGGTGGGCTGGTCGCGCAGCTGCCACCAGCCGACGGCGGCGAACACCACGAGCAGCAGGTCGGCACCGGAGCGGGCCAGCAGTTCGCGCCGGTGGCGACGGTCGCTGACGGCGGGGGCGGACCGCACCGAGAGGGCGACCAGCACCGCCGCGAGCACCAGCGCGGTGCCGGCGACGGCGAGCACCTGGACGCCGGTCACCCCCGGCTGGACGGCGAGCCCGGCCCCTGCCATCGGCGGCAGGTGGGTCAGTCCGGCATGCAGGGCGGACGAGGCGGGTACCGCGAGCGCGGCGGCGAGGAGCGCGAGTGCGCCGGCCTCGACGGTGGCGGCGGCGGCGAGCTGGCCGCGGCTGACGCCCAGCGCGGACAGCAGGGCGGTCTCGTCGGCTCGGACGCCGGCGGTCAGCCGGCCGGCGAGGGCGAGGGCGGTCGCGGTCAGGACGATGCCGAGGACGGCGACGGCGAGCACGGCCGCCGCGGTGACCTGCTGCTCGTCGTGGGCGGCCAGCAGCGTCGAGGGCAGCAGGGTGGCGACGCGTTCGATCCGTACCCGGTTGCCGAGGGTACGCGCCAGCCGGCGGTCGGCGCCCAGCACGGCCTCGGCGACGGTGTCGAGGTCGCGGCGGTCGGGAGCGGACAGGTCGGGATGGGCGGTGATCTCCAGCCGGTCGACGGTGAAGGCGCCGGCGAGCAGGTCGCCGAGGTCGACGATGAACGGCCCGTAGGCGTGGACCGACTGCACGGAGCGGCCGTCGTGGTAGGCGAGGTCGTAGCCGGCGCCGGCAAGAAGGTCGCGATCCCAGCCGGTGCCCGGCAGGGGGCGTACGACGCCGACCACGGTCACGTCCACCGCCGGGCCGGGGTCGCCGAACAGCTCCGCGCCGAGACGGACGCGGGCGCCAGGGGCGAGGCCGAGCTGCCGCGCGGTGGGCTCGAGCACGACGGCCTCCAGCGGCCCGGCGGGCTGCGCGGCCCGCGGCCCGGCGGGGTGCCCGGCGTCGGCGGCGGCCCGCGGCCAGCGCCCGGTGGTCAGCTGGGCTCGGGCCGGCAGGTCCTCCACGCCCGACAGGTACGTCTCAGCGGGGACACCGGACTGGGTACCCGGGCGCGGCCCGCTGCCCTGCGCGCCGTCACGTCCACCGCCGGGCGTCGCCGGCAGCGATCGCAGCACGGACGACGCGCGCGCGGTCGTCGTCGTGGCGAACGGATCGAGCGCCGAGGTCAGCACGCGGCGGGTGTCGTCGGCGACGGATCGCGCGTCCTGGGCGCGGACGGTGACGGCGTAGGCGGTGACGTCGACCCGGTCGGGGGTGGCGCGGGACGCGGCGGTCTCCAGCGCCTGCTCGGCGGTGCGGGTGATGAGCAGGGCGCACGTGCCCAACAGGGTGAGACCGACCATGGCGACCGCCAGGAGGGCTGTCAGCAGGGGCCACTGCGCGCGGGCTCGGCGGCCGAGCAGCCTCAGCACAAGCGACTCCGGCCGATCACGAGACGTCCTGCCCGTAAACGACTCCCGCCGATCACGAGACGTCCTGCCCGTCGAGCCGCCCGTCGTTGATCCGGATCACCCGGTCCGCCAGCGCGACCATCGTCGGGTCGTGCGTGGACACCAGCGCCGTCACGCCCTCGGACTCCACCACGCCGCGCAGCAGCCCCATCACCGACAGGCCCGTCTCGGCGTCCAGCTGCCCGGTCGGCTCGTCGGCGATCAGCAGCCGGGGCGAGGCGGCCAGGGCCCGGGCGATCGCCACCCGCTGCTGCTGGCCGCCGGACAGCTCGCCCGGACGCTGCTCGGCGTGCTCGGCCAGGCCCACCAGCTCCAGCAGCAGCTCGACGCGGCGCTCACGCTCCCCCGACGGTACGCGGGCCAGCCGCAACGGGGCGCCGACGTTCTCCGCGGCCGACAGCACCGGGATCAGGCCGAACGTCTGGAAAACGTAGGAGACCTTCTCACGCCGTAATCGCGACAGGCCGTCCTCGTCGAGGGCCGTGACGTCCGTACCGTCGACGAGGACGGTCCCGGAGTCCGGGCGGTCCAGTCCACCGATGACGTTGAGCAGAGTGGTCTTGCCGGAGCCGGACCGGCCGATGAGAGCGGTCATGGTGCCGGCGGGGAGGTCGAACGACACGTCCCGCAGAGCGTGGACGGCGGCAGATCCGGCGCCGAAGCGCCGGTGGACGCCGCGTACGGTGAGCAGCGGAGCGGCGCTCATGAGTGTTCACCGAGGTCGGGGCGGATCGTGACGTGGTCCGCCTCCAGCGCCAGCCGGACCCGCCTGGTCAGCGCCAGCGCCTCCCGGTAGTCGCGCGGGATCTGGACCCGCCCGGCGCGATCCATCACGGCGTACTCCTCGGCGATCACCTCGGTGTCGCCGTCGACACCGGTGGCGGTGCGGCGCAGCACCTCGCTGCTGGTACGCCCGTCGCGGATCGCCACGGTCCGCTCGACCTGGCCGCTGACCGCAGGGTCGTGGGTCACGATGACGACGGTGACACCGAGCTGCCGGTTGACCTCCCGCAGCGTCGTGAAGACCTCGGCGGAGGTGGCAGTGTCCAGTTCGCCGGTCGGCTCGTCGGCCAGCAGGACGCGGGGCTGGTTGGCGAGGGCCACCGCGATGGCGACCCGCATCTGCTGCCCGCCGGACAACTGCGCGGGACGCCGGTCGGCGCAGTCGGCGATGCCCAAGGTCTCCAGCAGCTCGGCGGCGCGGGCGCGGCGGGTGCGGGCCGGCGTACGGGCCGCCGTCATCGGCAGGTCGATCATCTGCCGTGCGGTCAGGTACGGCACGAGGTTGCTGGCCGTCTGCTGCCGTACGAATCCGACGGTGTGCCGCCGGTAGTGCACGCGGTCGGCGCGGGACATCGCCAGCAGGTTCCACCGGTCGACGCGTGCCCGCCCGGCGGTGGGGGCGTCGACGCCGGCGAGGATGGACAGCAACGTCGACTTGCCCGACCCGGACGCCCCGACGACGGCGACCATCTCGCCGCTCTCCACGGCCAGGTCCAGCCCTTGCAGTGCCTGCACCTCGACCGATCCGGTCTGGTAGATCCGTACCAGGCTCTCGCAGGCGATCAGCGTGTCCCGCCCGAACTCCGGCGCCTTCGGAGGCGGCTGCGGCAGGGGCAGCGGCGTTCTGGACATCCCCCTCCTCGGTGCGGCGTCGCGCTGATCTCTGGCCAGACTCTATAGTCCCCATGCGCCAGGGCCAACGGCCTCGGGTGATCACGCTCCCACGACGGTCCGGCCGCGCTGGATGCTGCCGGAGGCGCCCGCCCATCTTCTACGGTCAGCCGAGGCAGGGCAGGCATGTGCCGACGCATCGCGGCGACTCGCTAGCCTGAGTCACGATGAACCGTTTGACGACGTCGAGAGGTGAGTTCGGGCTCACCCGCTTCCCCGAGGACCCCCGTGACCAGCTGCGCGCCTGGGACGCCGCCGATGAGTACCTGCTGCGGCATCTCGAGGGAATCGACGGCGAACCGATCGGCCTGACGGGCACCGTGGTCGTGCTGGGCGACCGCTGGGGCGCCCTGGTCACCGCGCTCTCCGATCATCGACCCGTGCAGATCACCGACTCCTACCTCACCCAGCAGGCGACCCGCGCGAACCTGAGTCGCAACGAGATCGACCAGGACGCGGTGCGGCTCTGTACGACCATGGATCCGCCACCACCCCGGATCGATGTGCTGCTGATCCGGGTGCCCAAGGCGCTCTCGCTCCTTGAGGACCAGTTGCACTGTCTCGCACCGCACGTGCACGCGGGCACCGTGATCGTCGGCGCGGGAATGGTCACCGAGATACACACGTCGACGCTGCAGCTGTTCGAACGCATTCTCGGACCGACCAAGACGTCACTGGCGGTGAAGAAGGCACGGCTCATCTTCTGCTCACCCGACTCCCGGATGCCCCGTCACGCCAGCCCGTGGCCGCGAAAGTACACCCTCCCCACCGGGATCGGAGCGGTCTCAGGACTCACCGTCATCAACCACGCCGGCACCTTCTGCGCCGACCGCCTCGACATCGGCACCCGGTTCTTCCTGGAGAACCTGCCGCCGCTGCGGGGTCGTGAACATGTCGTGGATCTGGGCTGCGGCAATGGGGTGATCGGTCTCGCCGCGTCACTGACCGACGGCCAGGCCAAGGTGTCGTTCATCGACGAGTCCTACCAGGCGCTGGCCTCGGCGGAGGCCACGGTCCGAGCGAACACGGACATGGGCGGCACAGCGACGTTCGTGGCGGCCGACGGCATGTCCGGCGTACCGGCAGGGACGGTGGATCTGATCCTGACCAACCCGCCGTTCCACACGCACCGCGCGAGGACTGACGCGACGGCCTGGCGCATGTTCAACGGTTCGCGCGCGGCGCTACGCCGCGGCGGCGAACTCTGGGTGGTCGCCAATCGCCACCTCGGCTACCACGTGAAGCTGCGTCGGCTCTTCGGCAATTGCGAGATCGCCGCAAGCAACCCCAAGTTCGTCGTCCTACGAGCCGTCAAGCGCTGACCGCGCTCCACAGGGTTTCTCCGGAACGCTCACGCGGGCAGGCGTGGTGGTGACGCGAATCACCGTCACCGACGCCTCATCGCTGTCACAGTCCCCAGCCCCATTCCGTCATAGGAGTAGGCAAGGTTAGGGGGCCCAAATGCGTTCGTTGTCGGCCAGGCGCCGCTCGTTTCAGTTCTCCCACTGGTCGTTCATGTTCGCGGAAATCGCCGTCTGGTCGTTCGTGGTCCTGGCGGCGACCGGGGCGGTGCTGATGGTGTTCTACGACCCCAGCATGTCCCAGGTGACCTATGACGGCTCGTACGGCCCTCTGCGCGGACTCTTCGTCAGCAGAGCCTTCGACTCGACCATGCACCTGAGCCTGGAGGTGCGCGGCGGCCTGCTCATCCGCCAGGTCCACCACTGGGCGGCGCTCGTCTTCGTGGCGGCCGTCGTCCTGCAGTTGCTGCGCATGTTCCTCACCGGCGCGTTCCGCCGCCCGCGCACCGGACAGTGGCTGATCTGGGTGACGCTGCTGGCGCTGGGCATGGCCGCGGGCGAGACCGGCAACGCCCTGCCTGACGACATGCTGTCGGGTGGGAGCCTGTGGCTGATCATGTCGGTCGTGCAGTCCATCCCCGTGGTGGGAACCTGGGTGATGTCGCTGCTGTTCGGCCCGGACTTCCCCGGCGACAGGGTCATTCCGGTCATGTACGGGGCGCACCTGCTGATCCCGGTCGTCATGGTCGCGATGCTGATCGCCCGCGAACTACTGGTGCGGCGGCACGGCCACTCCCGGTTCATCGCCTCCATCCCGGCACGGCAGAACGCGCGCCCGACGATGGCGCTCGCAACGATCGGCATGCTGATCATTCTCGGGTTCGGTTTCCAGATTGCCCCTATATGGCTGTACGGCCCTGCCAAGCCGACGCAGATCTCGGCGGGCTCCGTCCCCGACTGGTACATGGGCTTCCTCGACGGCGCCCTGCGGATCATGCCCGGGTGGGAACTCACCATCGGGGACCACACGCTCAACCTCGCGGCCCTCGTCCCCACACTGGTGGTACCCGGGGTCTTCTTCACCGCCCTGGCCGCCTACCCGATGGCCGAGCGCTTCCTCGCCTCGCGACGCAACCGCCGCGACGCGCTGGGCCGCCCCAAGACCACGAGACGCATGGCACGGGAGACGCCCGCACATGACCTGCTCGATCGGCCGCATGAGAGGCCGGTGAAGACGGCCATCGCCGTCGCCGGCGTCACGTTCTACGGCCTGCTGTGGGCAGCCGCGGCCAACGACCAGATCGCCCACCAGTTCCACATGAACGTCAATGCTGTGACGATCTTCTTCAGGTTCGCCGTGGTCATCGGCCCCGCCATCGCCTTCGTCATCACCCGGTGGATCTGCCTCGCACTTCAGCAGACGGATCGCCACGTGGCCGAGCACGGAGTGGAGACCGGGATCATCATGCGCTCCCCGGACGGCGGGTTCCACGAACGGCCGGCGCCGGCACAGCAGGAGAGCAGGGAGCCGGCGATCACCTCAGGGCGATAGATTTCCTCAGCACTTTGAGTAATGATACAGTCACGCTCAGCTATGGAAATCATCAGCGGGTTGCCGAGACACGTGGCTTGCGTGATGGATGGAAACGGGCGGTGGGCCGCGCAGCGATCGCTGCCGCGCACCGCAGGCCACGAGGCGGCAGAGGCCGCCGTGATCGACATCATCGAGGCGGCCCGCTCGGCCGGCATCAAGTGGTTGAGCCTGTACGCCTTCTCCACCGAAAACTGGCGGAGGCCGACGGGCGAGGTCGACATCCTGATGCGGCTCGTACGGCGCGCCATCCGCAAGCACGCACCGGCGTTGCACGCGCGGGGCGTCCGGTGCAGGTTCCTCGGCATGTCCGATCCACGGATCCCCACGCCCCTGGTCCAGGACATCACCGATCTGATGACGCTCACCAGCGACAACAGGCAGATGACGCTGACGGTCGCCTTCGATCACGGGGGACGCCGCGACATCGTGGAAGCCGCCCGTTCGCTCATCCACGCCGCCGTGCCGGCCGAGCAGGTCACCGAGGCCACCTTCGCCCGGCATCTCCCCTACTCCGACACGCCGGATGTGGACCTGGTCATCCGTACTTCCGGCGAGCAACGCATCTCCAACTTCATGCTCTGGCAGGTGGCCTACGCCGAATGGGTCTTCCCACAGGTGCTATGGCCCGACTTCCGCGCGACCCACCTCTGGGAGTGCCTTGAGGTCTACCGATCGCGCCAGCGCCGGTTCGGCGATGTCCGCCGGTCGATCGCCACTACGGGAGAGGAACCTCGATGACCCGGACTACCGCAGAGCAGACCGTAGACATCTTCGGGCCGGACTCGATGCTGCGCCGCCTCGTCAACGACCCGCGGTGGGGCCTCGCGGTGACCCGCGCCACGGTGCTGGAAGCCGCACACCCACAGATCGGCACGGCGTTGATCGAGAACTCGACGTTCGTGACCCATCCGTGGCGGCGTCTGCGCAACACGCTGGCGAGCACGCAGCGGATCCTCGACCCGGACCATCACGTTCGCGACCGGGAGGCTGCCCGCCTCAACCGCCTGCACGCCCGCATCTCGGGCACCGACCCGCAAGGCCGCCGCTACGACGCGATGGACTCCGAGGCACGCGCCTGGGTGGTGGCGACCCTGTTCGAATCGACGGTGACGATGTATCGGCTGAGCGGCGAGTCGCTCGACAGGCCCGCACTGGAACAGCTCTACGCCGAGTTCCGTGCCTTCCTGACCCTGATCGAGGGTGACAGCGACCAGCTCCCCGCGACGTTGCAGGGGTTCTGGCCCTACTACGACGACATGATCGACCAGCACCTGGAGAGCACCGAGGCGGTGCGGGTCATCCTCTACCGGCTCTTCGCCAACGTGCCCGCACCGCCCTTGCTGCGCAACCATCCCGCAGTGTGGGCCGCGGGCCGAGCCGTGGCAGGCCCGGTGGCCGCCGCGATCACCATCGCGTCGCTGCCCGAATCCTTCTGCCGGCGCGTCGCCCTGCCTGACGTCCCAGGGGCGCGGGCGCTCATGCACGGGGCCTACCTGACCGCCGGACTCGCCACCCGCCTCCTTCCGGACAGCTGGGTGCACGTCGGCTCGATCATGAGCCTGCTGGACCCCGACCACTCCAGCGGTTCTGGACCATGGGGGACCGTACGCCGCAAGGCGGGCCAGGCCGCGGCCCTGCTCAGACTCGTCACCCCGGCTCCCGACCAGGTCAACCAGGCCACCCGCTCAGCCGACCGGTTCTTCGCCGAGGTCCTGGACCAGACCGGCGACGGCCACCTCGCCTGGCCTGACCTGGCGGCCATGGCACGAGAGATCGCCACTCGCCTCGACCTGGACGAGAAGGACGAGGAGCGGCTCTACCACGCCTACGCCGCCTGGTGGCGGGATCTGCAGACCAACCTCGACACCGATGGCGACGGACGCGTCACACGACAGGAATACGCCGCCTCAGCCGCTTCCCTGCCCAGCTCCGGGCTGGTCAAGATCGCCGACGTACTGTTCGACGTCACCGACACCGACGACGACCAGGCGATCGACGCACAGGAATACCAGAGGTTGTTCCGCACGGCGTTCCACCGCGACCTGACCGGCAGCGCCGACAGCTACTCGCGCAGCGCTTTCGTCAGACAGTTCCTGTCCTTCATGTCCGGGCAACAGCACTCGACCGCCTACGACTCTCTCCTGTCCTAGTCAGAGGCGCAGTCGGGGGCGAACGTGGAGATCCATGACCGGTTCGCCGTCGGGCCCTGGCATGCAAGGATGCCGTATGAGCAAGCTGACCGGACAGCAGATCGGCGACGAAGGCCTGGACGGGTGGGCATACCTGCTCGGCGGCCTGCAGACCCGCATCCTCACCAAGGACTTCGCGACCGGGCTCTCAGTCGTCAACGCCATCGGCGCGGCGGCCGAGGAGATGAACCATCATCCCGACCTCGACCTGCGCTACACCCACGTAGACGTCCGATTGACCAGCCACGACGAGCGCGCGGTCACAGACCGCGACATCCGGCTGGCCCGCGTCATCTCCTCCATCACCGCCGAGGCCGGCGCGCAGCTGGAGTCCTCGAGCCTCTCCCGGCTCGAACTCGCCCTTGACACCCCGGCCGGAGAGTCGATTCCGCCGTTCTGGGCCGCGGTGCTGGCGACGGAGCATCTGTCCGGCCCCGACTTCGGCGACGAAGTCCGCGACCCGGCCGACGTTCTGCCGACCGTGTGGTTCCAGGCGTCCGGCAGCGAGGAGCCCCGCCAGCGCTGGCATCTCGACATATGGGTGGATCCTGCGCAGGTCCAGCCGCGCATGGACGCGGCGCTCGCCGCCGGCGGCACGCTGCTCAGCGACGCGGAGGCGCCGAGCTTCTGGGTGCTCGCCGACCCCGAAGGCAACCGGGCCTGCCTGTGCACCTGGCAGGCCCGTGGCTGACATAACCGCCACCGGGCCTGCCTGTCCACGTGAAAGGCCCGATGGCTGACGTAACCGCCGGCAGCCTCGGGCCGGCATCATCACCTTCACGGTCTTCCCGCATGGTTCGCACACGGCCCTCAGCACGGCGCTGAAGTGGGGGTCAGCGCAGGCGGGACTCGATGGCCTCGATGATCCGCGGGCGCAGTTCCGCGGCGCGGATGACGGCGTCGACGGATCCGACCTCGACCGCGCGCTGGATGTTGTGCACGCGGTCGAACTTCGTGGCCACCTCGCCGAGCTTCTCCACACGGACCGACGAGCGGAGCTCGTCCAGCTCCGCCGTCAACGCGGCGCGGTCGGTGCCGGAGGCGGCCGCGATGCGGGCCTCCAGGTCCCGCACGCGCGGGTCGGCCGCGGTGCGAGCGTCGACGTCGCCGGAGAACACCACCGCGGCGGCGGGGGCGCCGCCGAGCACCGAGGCGAACGACCCTTCCAACGCGAGCACGGTCATGTTCGGGTTCAGCGCCTTCGAGAACACCACAAACGCTCCGCCGTGGTACCGCGAGATCACGCAGAACACGATGGGCCCGCGGAAGTTCACGATCGCGCGGCCGATCTCGGCGCCGTACTCCAGTTGCAGCTTCCGCATCGACTCCGGGGAGCCGTCGAAGCCCGACAGGTTCGCGAGCACCACCAGCGGCCGGTTGCCGCTGGCCGCGTTGATCGCCCGCGCGGCCTTCTTCGACGACCGTGGGAACAGCGTGCCCGCAGTGTAGGCATCCGGGCCGTCGGTGGGCGGGAAGCCGCGGCGCGGCACCGACCGTGACTCGATGCCGAGCAGGCACACCGGCATGCCGCCGAGATGCACGTCCTGCACCACCGTGGTCTCCGCGTCGGCCATGCCCGCCCAGCGTTCCAGCACCGGATGGTCCTGGTCGGAGAGCGCCCGCATCACGGTCCGGATGTCGAACGGCTTCTTGCGGTCCGGGTTGGCCTCGGCGGAGAAGATCTCGCCGACGGTGGCGAAGTCGCTGTCCGCCACCGCGTGCGGGAAGTCGGAGATGTCACGGTCGACAGGGTCGATCGTCTTCGCCCGCCGCGGCGCCTTCTCGCCGGGTGCGACGTACGTGTGGTCGTAGTACGACATCAGCACGTCCCGGGCGGCGGACAGGTTCGGCGCCCAGTACTGCGCCTGCCCGTTCGGGCCCATCACCCGGTCGTAGCCGCCGATGCCGAAGTTGTCCTCGGCCGAGACGCCACCGGAGAAGTCGAGCGATTGCTTGCCGGTGAGCACCATCGCCGAGTCCGGCGTCATCACGAGGATGCCCTTGGTGTGCATGAGCATCGTCGCTTCGGCGTTCCAGTACGGCTGCGCGCCGACGTTGATGCCCGCGACCACGATGTTGATCTCGCCGCCGTCCTGCGTGAACTCGACGATCCGCTTGAGGGCCGCGGCCACCCAGTCCATGTTCTCCGTGCCCGACTCCATGGAGATCCGGGCGCCGGCGGACAGCGCGTACCACTCCAGCGGCACCTTCATCCGCTCCGCCAGGTCCAGCGCGGCGATCACGCGGCGGCACTCCGGCTCGGACAGCGCGCCGAGGGCCTTCGTCGGGTCGCCGAGCAGCACGACCCTGGTGACGCCCTCCGGGTGCCGCCGGGTCGGCGTGGTGACCACGCCCGCGACGATCGCCGCGGTGTTGCGCCCCTTCGGCCGATCGACCGGCACCAACGCGTGGTCGTCGTCGAGGTCGTGCTCGACGAAGTCGCCCAGCAGGCCGGTCAGCTCGTACGGGTACACGGTGTTGCGGCTGCTCGCCCGCAGCACCTTCAGCCGATAGTCGTCGACCGGCTCCACCGGCTCGTCCGACGGCTCGCCGACGGTCAGCTCGGCTCCGCCGGTGGCGTCGAAGGAGATGCGTACGGCGATCTTGGTCAACTCGCCGGTCTTCCGGTCGCGCTGCCGCGCGATGAACAGGATCTCCTCAAGCCCGGCGCCCGCGGTCGTCGGCCGCACGCGCCCGGCGATCATCTCCATCTCCGCGCGGGTGAGGTCGCTCGGCGGCCAGACGTAGACCACGATCCGGTTGGTGTTGAAGCGTTTCTTCGACGGCCGCAGCGACTGTGCGCGGCGGATCGAGTCGAGGCAGGCGGCGATGGTGTCCTCGACCGTCGGCAGCGCGACCAGCCTGCCGTCGTGCTCGCGCAGCTCGGTCAGGTCGCGTACCTGCGCGAACGCGACGAGGCGGTCGTCCGACGGGTTCTCCCGCGCCACGCACTGGAAGAGATACACCTCCTCGTCCGACGACGGCAGCCGGGTGAGGTCGAACTTGCCCAGCCGCTCCAGCTGCATCCGCTGCGCGATGTACGGGTGCAGGCCGCGGATCAGCCGCTCCTCGGCCATCCCGTCGGCCGACGGGCGGAACGTGAAGTGGTGGTGCATCACCGCACCGCCCCTGCCCGCGACGGTGGCGGTGAGCCTGCGGACCTGGTCCGGCAGCGGGTGCGCGCTGACGACCTCGTGCAGCGCGGCCGCCATCGCGTCGGAGTCCTCCGGCTGGTTCTCCCAACCGAGATAGATGTCGGCGTCGATGGCCTCCTCGCCGCTCGCCAGCTCCGCGAGCCCGCGCAGCGCGCCACCCAGCGCTTCGAAGCTCACCGCGGAGGAGACCACGCACGAGCCCGCGCGCTCGGCGACCACGAACGTGCAGCCCGCGACCTCGCTGGTGCGGACGCCGGTGAGACCCTTGTTGCCGTAGTACCGCCGGGTCAGCACCTCCAGCATGACCGCGTTGTCCAGGTCGTCGCGGACCAGCCGCTGGCCGAGCAGCCGCACCAGCGGCTCGGTGGTGCGTACCATCTCGGCGATGCGTTCGGCGCGGTCCGGCGCGTCCGGGTGCGCGTCCAGATGGCGCAGGTTCTTGCGGACGTCGGCATAGACGCGGGCGCGGTTGCGGCGCAGCAGCGGCTGGCCGAACCACGCGAACACCACGCCGCGTGCCAGGTCGGAGACCACGGGGAAGCGGACCTGGGTGGCCGCCAGCAGCCGCTCCAGCGCGAGACCGGCGGGCTCACGCAGCGCCTCGTCCGGCGGCGGCTCCCGCAGCCACGCGCGCAGCAACGTCGCGACGACCGTGGCGTTGGCGGACGCGCGTTGCTGGGCAAGGAAGATCCGGAACACGCCGGCTTCGAGCTCGGGAGAGCGCTCCAGTTCGGTGACGCCGTAGTGCCCAAGCGCCTTGGCGAGCTTGCCCTGGAACGCCTCCGGCAGGCCGGCCCGCTCCACGTCGAGGCTCTGCAGGTAGGTGTGGAAGTATTCGCGGGCGCTGTGCACGTGGCCGCCGCCGCCGTCCTCGCCTGCCGGCCGGTTGCGGCTCAGCTCGGCGAGGTCGGCGAACACGTCAACGAGCTCGAGCTCCTCGGCCAGCGGCCGGTGGCCGTCCTCGGTGGCCGTCCGGCGTGCGGCGAGGTATTCGTCGAGCACCCGGCGTTCGTCGTGCGGGTCGACGTCGAAGCCCAGCAGCAGGCTGCGCAGGTCCTCCTGGCCGCGCGTGGCGCGCTCCCGCGCCGGAATCTTCCCGGGTGCGGCGGGCAGGTCCAGCTTGACGGAGCCGGCGGCCGAGGCGCCCTCCGCTTCGGCGCCGCCGTCGGCGAGCGGCTCGAGCCGCAGCAGCGGTGCACCCGTCTCCACCTGGCTGCCCACGGACACGGCGCATTCCTTCAGCCGCGCCTTGAACGGCGCCCGCAGCACCGTCTCCATCTTCATGCTCTCCAGCACCAGCACCGGCGCGCCCGCCTCGACCTCGGCGCCGATCTCCAGCGGCGTGGCGACGACCAGCGCGGGCGCGGGCGAGCGGACGACGCCGCCCTCGTCGCGGCTGACCCGGTGCGTCACGCCGTCCACCTCGACCAGGTGGATCGGCCCGTGCGTGCCGGTGAGGATCCGGTACGGGGCGCCGTTGACCACGATCTGCCCGGTGTGCCGGTCGAAGCGGTCGAGCTCGACGTCGGCGGTGCGGACGGCGTCACCTGCTTCGACGCCGACGCGGAACCGATGCGCGCCGACCCGCGCGACGCGCACCCGGTAGGCGACGCCACGCAGCTTGAGGTCCAGCGGTCGGCCGCTCTCGTGCTGCACCTGCGGGCGTCCGCCGAACGCCGTCGACAGCAGTCGCTGCCGCTCGACGCGTTCCTCCTCCTCGTACGCCTCGATGGCGGCGACCGCCAGCGCGACGGCGGAGTGCCGGTGCGAGACGAGCCTGCCCTCGCCGCGCACGCGGTCTATCCAGCCGGTGTCCGCAGTGGCGTCGATCACCTCGGGCTGGTCGAGCAGGTCGAGCACGAAGCTCTTGTTCGTCGCGCCGCCCTCGATGATCACCTTGGTCTGCGCCATCGCCCGGCGCAGCCTGCCGAGCGCCTCATCGCGGTTGCGGCCGTAGGCGATGATCTTCGCGATCATCGAATCGAAGTCGGCGGGGATGGTGTCGCCTTCGCTGACGCCGGTGTCGACGCGGATGCCCGGCCCGGCGGGCAGGTCCAGCCGCGCGATGCGACCCGGGGAGGGCGCGAAGTCGCGGTCGGGGTCCTCGGCGTTCAGCCGGGCCTCGATGGCGTGGCCGCGCTCCACCGGCGGCTCGCCCTCGAGCCTGCCCCCGGACGCCACCCGCAGCTGAGCCTTGACCAAGTCGAACCCGGTGGTGATCTCAGTGATCGGGTGCTCGACCTGCAAGCGAGTGTTGACCTCGAGGAACGCGAACATCTTGTCGCCGGGGTGGTAGAGGAACTCGACGGTCGCCGCGCCGCGGTAACCGACCGCGACGGCCAGCCGTTCGGCCGACGCCTTGAGCTCGGCTGCCTGTACGGGGCTGAGCACCGGCGACGCCGACTCCTCGATGACCTTCTGGTTGCGCCGCTGCACCGAGCAGTCGCGGACGCCGAGGGCCCACGCGGTGCCCTCGCCATCGGCGATCACCTGGACCTCGACGTGCCGGGCACCGGTGACCAGCCGCTCCAGGAACACGATGCCGCTACCGAACGCCCGCGCGGCCTCCTGGCTGGTGCGCTCGTAGGCGTCGGCGAGCTCGACCTCGTTCGTGATCACCCGGATGCCGCGCCCGCCGCCGCCCGCGGTCGCCTTCAGCATCAGCGGGTAGCCGATCTCGGCCGCCGCCGCCAGGGCTGCGTCCAGGGTCTCCACCGCACCACGGCTCCACGGCGCGACCGGCACGCCGACCTCCTCGGCGATCAGCTTCGCGCCGATCTTGTCGCCGAGCTTGCGCATGGCATCCGCACTCGGTCCGACGAAGGTGACTCCAACCTTCTCGCACAACTCCGCGAAGGCCGGGTCCTCTGCGACGAAGCCCCAGCCGACCCACGCCGCGTCGGCCCCGGTTTCCACCAGCGCGCGCTCCAGCACCTTCAGGTCGAGGTACGGGCGCGCGGATGCGGGGCCGAGATCGTAGGACAGGTCGGCTTCACGGACGAAGGTGGCCGTGCGGTCGACGTCGGTGTACAGGGCGACGGTCTCGATCCGTGTCCCGATCTCCGCGGCGATATCCCGTACGGCGTGGATGAGCCGCATAGCAGCCTCACCACGGTTGACGATGGCGACACGACGGAACACTCGACCAAGCCTTCCTGCAGACGAACGATGCGCACGCCGGGCCACAGAGACTCCCGGCACTGTCCACCTTTCCGTCTACCGGCCGGAAGCGCCATGTAGGAGACATCGCATGCTCTGCGGCTCCAGTTGTAGTAACCGATCAAAAGCCGTCGGCCGTCGGCACGTGACCGGGCGTGTCCGAACAGAGCAGCGGTGCACTTCGGGGGCCGATCACGCCTCCCCGGACGTCAGCCTCGGCTGGCAGACGACATCGGTGCCACCGAAGCCGCAGTAGCCGTTCGGGTTCTTCCACAGATATTGCTGGTGGTAGCGCTTCGCCTCACGCAACAGTTCCGGACACTCGCGCCCGTCACCCCGTGAGCATTCTCAAACAGGAACCACCTGTACGGTTTTCCCGCACAGTTTCCCCATGTCGTCCTCATCAGATGTCACAACGATGACCGGGCGCACCGAGCGCAGTGCGGTAGCCGCGACCACAGCGTCAATGGCGTACTTGTGACCGTGCAGACGTGTATCTCGAAGAAGCTCGATCGCCCGTGACGAGATGTCCTCACTCACAGGCTCGATCTTCAGCCGGGACAGGTACCACCTGAGACGATCGCTTTTGACGCGAACGTCTTGCGCCTCGATCGGTGTCATTGCGCTGACCACAACCCGAAAGTCGTTGTCTTGCGCCTCCCGTACGAACGCGGTCACCCGCCGGTCGGCCTCGCACCACTTCACGAGCCCCTCGCAGTCGAGAACCACAGTGCCCGCGCTCAGCCTGCTTCGTGAGCGCGCCATCCATCCTTCTCCTGGAGTTCAGGCGCGGACTTGACGTGGCGAAAGAGTTCCGCCGCCTCGTCACGCAAAGACTGTGGGATCGGCCCAGAGGCGGCCTCGTTAGCCTGAAGGGCCTCCTCCAAGAGGTCCCGCTCGATCTGGCGCTCCACAGCGGCATCAACATAGGCGGAGAACCCGCGGGCTCCAACCCGCTCTCGGATGGCGCGGATGTTGCCCGCTCTCAGCGACACGCTCACCTTGGCGGCCGGCCCGTCTCCTGGGCCGAACTCCCGTTCCGGCATGCTCATGAAACCAGTTTACTACTCGAGGTAGCTAAAAGGGCCGATCCTTACTCTATGCAAGAGAAGCTGCTCTAGGAGCGTCGCCTGGACGCGCCACCCGCCGGATGACCCATTCGGCCACCAGCAGATTGATCACCCACGCGGCACCGTTGAGCAACGCCCTGGGCAGATCACCCGGAACCCCGACGATCAGAATCCAGGGCAGCTGGGTCAACGCCTGCGTGCCGGCCCCCATGCCAATGGCGTAACCACGGATCATCCAGGCCCGGTGCCGGGCGACGTCCCGCCGCCGGATCGCGGCGAAGCCGAGCACGATCGAAACGACCATCGCCGTACCGAACACGAGCCGGAAGCCGAGAAGGAGACCGCCGTCCTCGGGACGGCCTTGGAAAAGCGCCATCCACATACCTGTGAGCCCCGCGATAACCCCGCAGCCGGCGAGCAGCCGCCCAGCCCTCCGATGCCAGCCGTTCGTGCGGCGTCGCAGTCGAGGAACGAACTGAAAGGCCCCCAGGATGCTGTACGCACTGACACAGAGAATGTGCAACACCAGGGGCAGAGGCGCCGCGAGGGCCGGGGTCGCCGGCATGGTCACGGGACCGCCGGCCAGTTCGGTCATGCGCAGGGCACCGGAGATCACGGGAATGAGACTGAGGGTGATCAACCCGGCAGGAACCGGCCATCCACCTCGCGCGCGGCCGCGCGGCGAACGCGCGGATCGTACCGCCATGCTCTCGTTGGTCATGTCCTGATGGTGATGGCCGGCGCCCTGGTAATTCTTCAGCCGAAGAGCCCGACGCGAGTCGTCCGATCGACCACCGATCAGTCGTACTTTCGGCTGAGATCGCTCCGCTCGGCGGTCTCAGACCCCGACCACCCTCACAGTCCTCCCGCACGGCGTTTTCCACGTCCGGTGGCCGCCCAGAACACAGGACGCCGTAGCAGTTCACCTCGCGCACCAATAGGCAAGACGTGACATGAGTGACTATGGCCCAACTTGGCGGCAGCCTTGGGTAAAGACGTCGCACTCAAGCTGCGTGCCAGTGGCCACCTCACCGACGAGTGTGCGATTATCGCACCATGAGCACGCTCGATTGGACCGACATCGGCGCGCGAGTCCGCGAATCCCGGCTGGCCATGCGGCTCTCTCAGGAGCAGTTGGCCGAGCTGACCGGTCTCGACAGAACCATGGTCAGTAAGATCGAGGCGGGCACAAGGCGTCTCGACGCTCTGGAACTCGTACGACTGGCCCGAGCGCTCGATCTTCCGATGGGTCATTTCCTCAACGCGCCTCCAGCCGTTATGTCCCACCGCCCGCCTCTGGCCGAGGACACGGCGTCGCCTGCCGCACAGGCTTCCTATCGCATGGATGTGGCTCTCGCGGCCTGGATTCGGGAGATCCGACTCCTGGTTTCTCTCGGGGCGCTAAAACTCATCCCCATCAAGCGATATAACGGCAAGGTCGATCGGCCAGCGGCGGCTGCAGATGCGGCCCGGTGGCTGAGAGCTGAACTGGATTTGGGGCTGGCCCCCATCGAATCGCTCGCCGGCCTGTGTGAACGGTGTGGCCAGTTCGTCCTGGTGACCGATCTTTCTGGAGAAGGTGCTTCGGCGATAGACGGTGACGTGGCTGCCGCCGTCGTCTCCATCAGCGGCGATCCCGGACGGCGGCGAACCACTGCCGCCCATGAACTCGGGCACCTGATTCTGGGCGATGAATACTCCACCGACCTGGGAGTAGGCACCTCCCGCGAAGCTCGTGAAGCCGTGATAGACACCTTCGCCGCTGAGCTTCTCTTGCCGGTTGAGGCGATCCGGCGTGCTGCGACATCGACTGCCCTCACCAGAGCGGAGTTGGTTCGTCTCGCGGCGGAGTACCGGACTTCCTGGAGTCTCGCGCTGCGGCAGGCAAGAGTCGCCAATGCAATCAGCCAGAACGAAGAGAAGGACCTGCGGACCTGTCCACCGACCTTCGCGGAGTTCAGGGATTCCCTGGGCTGGACACCTCAGCCGGATTTGGACGAGATCCGCGTATCTCCAATCTTCGCTCACGCGGTGATGACGGCGTACAAGAACGGTCGGATCACCAGTCACCGAGCTCTGGAGCTCATGCACGGACAGCTCAAGAGCGAGACGGATCTGCCTCCGATAGCTGAGACGGATGAGCGCCCGTGACCGAATCGAAGCCTCTTGGCCCTTTGCCTCCGCTCGTGACCGACACCATGGTGCTCCTTCACTTCGCCAAGGCCGACCGGCTCGATGTTCTAGGAGCAAGTGTCACGGAGATGTCCACGACTCTTGTCGTTGTCGACGAGCTAGGCAAATACTCCGATGAGTGTCCCTTGCTGCAGCGCCTCACGGAACTTGAGTGGTTGCAAATCCAACCTCAGGATTCGGTCGAAGAGCTCATCGCCTTCGACACATGGAGCCAGCTACTCGGCACCAGCGACGATTACGACAAGGGAGAAGCCAGTATCTTCGCCGCGGCTCAGGTACATGGCTTGGTCGCGCTCACGGATGACCGAGACGCGACGAAGGTCGGCCGGGCGAACGGACCCGAGATCCACGGCACCATATGGCTGCTGACCCGGCTGCAGGGGCTCGGCAAGATGACTCTGGTCGAGATTTGCAACCACGTGGACGCTCTACGAGCCTCCGGGATGCGTCTTCCCTGCACAGGACCTGAGCTTCCGGGCTGGGCCAGAGACCGCGGGCTTCTCTAGGTCTCCCTGCGACGACCGTTCGTGCCTGGCCGGATGTCAGGCAGACCTCTCAGACCACGCCGGGCCACACTGCAGTGACCACCGTGGAGGGGCAGTCAGTCCACCAAGTGACGAAGTTGCTCGCGCATCACGCTCATGCCACCAAGTTCACAAGAGATACGCGTCCCAAGCCCGGGCGCCCTTGTCGCAGCCGGAAGGGCGTCCCGCCAAGCTCAGGCCTCGCCGGACGTCAACCCGACCGGACAGGCCACCCCGGTGCCGCCGATTCCGCAGTACCCGTTCGGGACTTTAAACAAATACTGCTGGTGATAGTCCTCGGCGTAGTAGAACGGGCCCGCCGCGGCGACCTCCGTGGTGATCTCGCCGTAGCCGGCCGCCTTCAGCACCCCCTGGTACGCCTCCCGAGACGCCTCCGCCGCCTTCTGCTGCTCCGGCGAGTGGTAGTAGATGGCCGAACGGTACTGCGTCCCCACGTCGTTGCCCTGGCGCATGCCCTGCGTCGGGTCGTGGGCCTCCCAGAAGACCTTCAGGAGCTCCTCGTACGACACCTGAGCGGGGTCGAACGCCACCCGGACGACCTCGGCGTGGCCCGTGAGGCCGCTGCAGACCTCCTCGTACGTCGGGTTGGGCGTGTATCCGCCCTGGTAGCCCACCGCCGTCGTGACGACCCCGGGCGTCTGCCAGAACTTGCGCTCGGCGCCCCAGAAGCAGCCGAGGCCGAAGTCCGCGACCTCCAGGCCCGGGGGCGGGGTGAGCGGGGCGTCGAGGACCGCGTGGCGGGAGGGGATCGGCATCGGGTCCTGGCGGCCCGGGAGGGCGTCCTCGGGTCGGACCATCGATGTCTTGTTTCCGCCGAAAAGCCAGCCCATGGCACTACCTCCACTAGGTCTCGTCCCAGAGTACATAGCCCTCAACGCTTTAGTGTGGCTACACAATTCCGTATAGCGGACGAAATTTGTGTTTAAAGGTGGTAATGGCCGAAGATGGGCTTCATGCCTGACCTTCGGCGCGGTGTCTTGTTCGGGATCGCCGCCTACACCTTGTGGGGCCTGTTCCCCCTCTACTGGCCGCTCCTCAAGCCCTCCGGCGCCGTCGAGATCCTGGCCCACCGCATGGTGTGGTCGCTCGTCGTGGTCGCCGCCGTGCTGGCCGTCCGCCGGCACTGGTCCTGGTTCCGCTCTCTCGTCAGACAGCCCGCGAAGCTGGGACTCCTCGTGCTGGCCGCCGCGCTCGTCACCGTGAACTGGGGCGTCTACATCTACGCGGTCAACAGCGGGCACGTCGTCGAGAGTGCTCTTGGCTACTTCATCAACCCGCTCGTCAACGTGCTTTTCGGCGTGGTGCTGCTGCGGGAGCGGCTGCGGCCGCTGCAGTGGGCGGCCGTCGGGTTCGGGGCGCTCGCGGTGGTGGTGCTGACGGTCGACTACGGGCGGCTGCCGTGGATCGCGCTCACGCTGGCCGTGAGCTTCGGCGTGTACGGGCTGGTCAAGAAGCGGGCCAACGTGGCGGCCACCGAGGGCCTCGCCATCGAGACCCTGGTTCTGTTCCTTCCCGCGCTCGGCTACATCCTCTTCCTGCAGACGGGCGGGCAGGGAACGTTCGCCGGGCAGGGGCTCGGGCACGCTCTGCTGCTGATCGGAGGTGGGGTGGCCACCGCCGTGCCGCTGATCTGGTTCGGGGCGGCGGCCATCCGGGTGCCGCTCAGCACCATGGGGCTCCTGCAGTACATCGCACCGGTCCTGCAGTTCGCCTGCGGCGTGCTGATCGCCAAGGAGACGATGCCGTCCAGCCGGTGGATCGGGTTCTCGATCGTCTGGCTGGCCTTGGCGATCTTCACGTACGACAGCATCAGGACGGCCCGGGCCGCCCGGCGCGTCCGGCTGTCAGCCAGAACGCTCGACCACGTAGTCACATAGCGCCAAAAATGCGGACCTGGCGGGGATGTCCGGGAGGCCGGAGATGTCGGTACGAGCCCGGTCCACCCACGATTCCAGCTCCGCCCGCGCCTGCCCCATCGCGGGGTGGGCGCGGAGCAAGGTCAACGCCTCGTCCACATCCTCTTCCGCCACCGGCCCCGACAGCAGCTCGCCCAGCCGGGAAGACTCGTCCGACGCCAGCGCGTACAGGACCGGCAGGGTCTTGACGCCCTCCCGCAGGTCCGTCCCCGGCGTCTTGCCCGACTGCGCGCCGGTGGACGCCACGTCCAGCAGGTCGTCGCCGAGCTGCCAGGCCACACCGATGGCCTCACATGCCCGGCTGAGCCGCTCCTCGACGTCGGCGGGGGCGCCGGACAGCAGCGCGCCGAAGCGGCCGGAGGCGGCGATCAGGGAGCCGGTCTTGTCGGTCAGCACGCCCAGGTGGTGGGCGATCGGGTCTTCGCCGTCACGCGGGCCCACGGTCTCGCGGATCTGTCCCTGTACGAGGCGGGAGAACGTCTGCGCCTGAATGCGGATCAACTCGGGGCCGAGGTCCGCGAGGAGGTCGGACGCCTGGGCGAACAGGAAGTCGCCGGTGAGGATCGCCACGGTGTTGTCCCACCGGGCGTTGGCGGACGGAGAGCCCCGGCGTACCGGGGCCTCGTCCATGACGTCGTCGTGGTAGAGCGAGCCCAGATGGGTCAGCTCGATCACCACCGCGCCGGGCACGACACCCGGCGCGGACGGGTCGCCGAACTGTGCGGCGAGCAGCAGCATCAGCGTGCGGAACCGCTTGCCGCCGGCCTCGATGAGGTGCTTGGACGCCTCCGTGACGAAGGCGTCCTCGCTCTCCACCGACGAGCGCAGGAGTTTCTCGACCGCGGCCATTCCGGTGGCCAGGTCCTGCGCCAACCGCTCGTCCTCGATGGGAAGGTCAACCACGGGAGGCGCAGACATACACAAAACCCCTTATCTGATGAACAGGCTGCGAGCAGCGTCGTTGGCAACACCGAGCACGGACTCCGGGTAGAGCCCCACCCCTACGGTAACCAGCAGGGAGACGGCGATGACGGCCACGGTCCCCATACTGGGCACCGCGATCGCCGGTCCATCGGCCGCGGGCTCGCTGAAGAACATCAACACGATGACGCGGACGTAGAAGAACGCGGCGATGGCCGAGGCCACCACGCCCACCACGACCAGGCCGGCCATCCAGCCGCCCATCGAGTCGCCGGGCTGCGTCCCGCTGTTCAGGGCGGCCGCGAAGACGGCGTACTTGCCGAAGAAGCCGCTCGTCATCGGGATGCCCGCGAAGGCCAGCAGGAAGAAGGCGAACACCCCGGCCAGCAACGGCGCGCGCTTGCCGAGCCCGGCCCAGCGTGACAGGTGCCCGGCCTCACCGCCCGGGTCGCGTACGAGCGTGACCACCGCGAACGCGCCCACCGTGGTGACGCCGTAGACGGCGAGGTAGAACAGGATCGCCTTCAGGGACACGACGTTCTGGTCCGCGGAGCCGTACGTGGCCATCACGCCGACGAGCAGGAAGCCCGCGTGCGCGATGGACGAGTACGCCAGCATCCGCTTGATCTCGGTCTGCGTGATCGCCAGGATCGAGCCGACGATCATGGTGAGCGCGGCGACGCCCCAGATGATCGGCCGCCAGTTCCAGTCGAGGTTGCCCAGACCCACCCAGAACACCCGCAGCACGGCGCCCACGGCCGCGACCAGCGTGCCGGAGGCCATCAGAGCGGTGATCGGGGTGGGAGCGCCCTGGTAGACGTCCGGCTTCCACGCCTGGAACGGCGCTGCACCGATCTTGAACAGCAGGCCCACGCCGAGCAGCGCCAGCCCGAGCATCAGGATCGGGTCGAGCGAGGCGTTCTTGGCCATGGCCGCGTTGATGCCCGGCAGCGAGACGGTGCCCGCGAAGCCGTACACCATCGCGGTGCCGTACAGGAAGAAGGCCGAGGAGAACGCGCCCAGCAGGAAGTACTTCATGGACGCCTCCTGCGACAGCAGGCGGCGCCGGCGGGCCAGGCCGCACAGCAGGTAGAGCGGCAGCGACATGACCTCGAGGCCGACGAACATCGTCAGCAGGTCATGGGAGGCCGGGAAGAGCAGCATGCCGCCCACGGCGAACAGCACCAGCGGGTACACCTCGGTGTGCCCGCCGCCCTCGGCCTCGGCCTCCTCCTCGTCGGCGCTGCCGGGCACGGCCGCGGCCGAGGCGACGAAGTGGCCCTCGTCGTTGATCAGCAGCACGCACACGAACGACAGGACGAGGATGACGCCCCAGATGAACAGCGCGGGCCCGTCCACCGCGACCGCGCCCATGGCGACCGGCGCGGTCGGCACGTTGCCGCGCAGGACCTGCACGAGCACCAGCGCGAACGCGCCGAACAGGCTCAGCAGGGTGAGCGGGACGTGGATCGACTTACGCAGGTATCGCGGCGCGAACGCCTCGACCAGCACGCCGATGATGGCCGCGCCGAAGACCACCAGCAGCGGCGCCAGCGTGCCGTACTCGATCGTCGGCGCTGGGATGGAGTTCACTGACCTGTCCCCTTCTCAGCGATGGTGGAGGTCGGCACGTGCACGTTGGTCAGCGTCTGCTGCACCGACGGGTTGATCACGTCGAGCAGCGGCTTGGGGAAGAAGCCGAACCCGATGATCAGTGCGACCAGCGGAGCCAGGACCCAGACCTCGCGGGCGTTCAGGTCCTTGAACGCCTTGACCGGCTCGGCCGTGGGCCCGTTCAAGGTGCGCTGGACCATCCACAGGATGTAGACGGCGGCGAGGATCACGGCCACCGCGGAGACCACCGCGGCCACCGTCAGAGCACCCGAGCCGTGGGCCTGGCTGGAGTACGTGCCGATCATGACCATGAACTCGCTGACGAACGACGAGAGTCCGGGCAGCGAGAGACCGGCCAGACCGGCGACCAGGAAGAAGCCGGCGAGCAGCGGCGCGACCTTCTGGACGCCTCCGTAGTCGCCGATGAACGGCGAACCGCGCCTGGCGATCAGGAAGCCCGCGGCCAGGAACAGCGCGCCGGTGGCGAAGCCGTGGTTGACCATGTAGAGGGCGGCGCCGGACTGGGCCACGGACGACATGGCGAACACGCCGAGCACGATGAAGCCGAAGTGCGAGATCGACGTGTACGCGATAAGCCGCTTCATGTCGGTCTGCCCGATGGCCACGATGGCGCCGTAGATGATGCTGATGACCGCCAGCACGACGATCGGCATCGTGAACGCCTTGGACGCGTCGGGGAACAGCTCCAGGCAGAAGCGGAGCATCCCGAACGTGCCGACCTTGTCCAGCACGCCCACCAGCAGCACGGCGGCACCGGCGGGAGCCTGCGCGGCCGCGTCGGGCAGCCAGGTGTGCACCGGCCAGAGCGGGGCCTTGATCGCGAAGGCGATGAAGAAGCCGCCGAACAGCCACTTCTGCATGCCCGGGTCCTTGATGGCCCCGATCAGCTCGGGGAACATGAACGTGGACTTGCCGGCCACGAAGTACAGACCGATGACCGCGACCAGCATGAGCAGGCCGCCGAAGAGCGAGTACAGCAGGAACTTGACGGCCGCGTAGGACCGCTGGGCGCCGCCGTACGACCCGATCATGAAGTACATCGGGATCAGCATGGCTTCGAAGAAGACGTAGAAGAGGAAGATGTCGGTCGCCGCGAAGACGCCGATCATCATCGTCTCGAGCACGAGCAGCAGCGAGAAGTACGTCTTCACCGACCGCTTGGGCGTGATGAGCGTGCCGTCGGCGGTCTTGACGCCGTCGGCGTCGTGCCAGGAGGCCAGCACCACGAGCGGCACCAGCACCACCGACAGGGCGATCAGCACGAGCGCTACGCCGTCGACGCCGACCCCGAACTTCACACCGAAGCTCGGGATCCAGTTGTACTCGGCCGCGAACTGGAACCGAGGGCCCGACGGCTTGTACCCGGCGGCCATGACGCCCGTGAGGACCAGCGTCAGCAGCGAGACCAGCAGCGTTACCTGCTTGGCCAGCTTGTCACTGCCCTTGGGAAGCAGGGCCACCACGATGGCGCCCACCACGGGCACCGCCATGAGTATCGGAAGCCAGGGTGACATCAGATGTTCCCAACGAGGAGCAGGGCGCCGGTTAGCAGGGCGGCACCGATGAAGATGGACAGCGCGTACGTTCTGGCGAAGCCCGTCTGGAGTCTCCGCAGGCGCCCGGAGCTGCCGCCGATGCCCGCGGCCAGGCCGTTGACGAGACCGTCGATGCCGCGGTTGTCGAAGAACACCGCGATCCGGGTCAGCCACTGGCCGGGACGCATGAAGAGCGACTCGTTGAGCGCGTCACCGTACAGGTCGCGCCGGGCGAACGTGGTGAGGAACGAGCCGCGCGGCTGCAGGACCGGCACCTCGGCCCGGCCGTACTTCATCCAGGCGAAGGCCGCGCCGACCGCGACGAGCGCCAGCGTGGCCAGGCCCGGCGTGCTGGCGAAGTGGAACACCGGCTTCTCCTCCGGCGCCCCGACGGCCGGGGCGAGGAAGTCCATGAGCCGGTTGCTCAGGATGAGGTAGCCACCCAGGAAGATCGAGCCGATCGACAGGATGATCAGCGGCCAGGTCATGACGGCCGGAGACTCGTGCGGGTGGGCGTCCTCGGCCCAGCGCTTCTCGCCGAAGAAGGTCATGAAGACCATCCGCGACATGTAGAAGCCGGTGATGCCCGCGCCCAGCACGGCCAGCCAGCCCAGGACCTGGTTGTGCTCGACGGCGGTCTCGATGATGCCGTCCTTGGTGAAGTAACCGGACAGCAGCGGGAAGCCGATGATCGCCAGGTAGCCGATGAAGAACGTGACGAAGGTGACCGGCATGACCTTGCGCAGCCCGCCGTACTTCCGCATGTTCACTTCATCGTTCATGCCGTGCATGACCGAGCCGGCGCCGAGGAACATGTCGGCCTTGAAGAAGCCGTGCGTGATCAGGTGGCCGATCGCGAACGCGTACCCGGCGGGGCCGAGGCCGGCGCCGAGCATCATGTAGCCGATCTGCGACATCGTCGAACCGGCCAGGCCCTTCTTGATGTCGTCCTTCGCGCAACCGATGATCGCACCGGCGAGCAGCGTGGCCGCGCCGACGATGGAGACCGCGAGCGCGGCGCCCGAGCCGGGGTGGAAGAAGAACGCCCCGGAGCGGACCACCAGGTAGACGCCGGCGGTCACCATGGTCGCGGCGTGGATCAGGGCCGACACGGGGGTCGGGCCCTCCATGGCGTCGAGGAGCCAGGACTGCAGCGGGAGCTGCGCGGACTTGCCGCACGCGCCGAGGAGCAGCAGCAGGCCGACGGCCAGCGTGGTGCCGTTCTCGACGCCGGTCGTCTTGGCCGCGAGGTCCTTGAAGGCGAGCGTGCCGAACGTCGTCCAGATGACGAACATGCCGACCAGCAGGCCGAAGTCGCCGACGCGGTTGACGATGAACGCCTTCTTCGCCGCGACCGCCGCCGACGGCTTGAACTGCCAGAACCCGATCAGCAGGTACGAGGCCAGACCGACGCCCTCCCAGCCGATGAACAGGCCGACGTAGTTGTCGGCCAGCACCAGCAGGAGCATCGCGGCCACGAACAGGTTCAGGTAGGAGAAGAACCTGCGCCGGTGCTCGTCATGGGCCATGTAGCCGATCGAGTAGATGTGGATCAGCGAGCCCACACCTGTGATCAACAGCGCGAAGCTGATCGACAGCGGGTCGATCAGCAGCCCCATCTTCACCAGACCGGGGATGAAGTCATAAAGCTCGACGGCCCGCCGGCGCTCCTCTTCCCCGAACCCGATGAGTTGGAAGAACGCCAGCACCGCCACGACGAACGAGGCGAGGGACATGGCCACGCCCAGCAGATGGCCCCAGCGGTTCGTGAACCGGCCGAACACCAGCAGGATGAACGCTCCCACCAAGGGGAAAGCGATCATCAGCCAGGCGTTGCCGATCACCCCGCCGGTGTGCTGGACGATCTCAGCAACATGAGATTCCACCAGTCACCTCTTAGTACTTCAGCAGGTTGGCGTCGTCGACCGACGCGGACCTGCGGGTTCGGAAGATCGTCACGATGATGGCCAGGCCGACCACGACCTCGGCCGCGGCCACCACCATCACGAAGAACGCGATGATCTGGCCTTCCAGGTTGCCGACCTGCCTGGAGAAGGTGACGAACGCGAGGTTGCAGGCGTTGAGCATGAGCTCCACGCACATGAACACCACGATCGCGTTACGCCTGATCAGCACGCCCAGGGCGCCGATGCCGAAGAGCAGGCCGGACAGTACGAGGTAGTGCGTCGTCACTTGGTCACCTCATTGTTCTGCTCGACGCCGTGCGGCTCGATGCTTCCGCGCTCCTCGGCGTCCTCCTCGGCCGTGTGCTGGATGGCCTCGGCGAGCCTCGGGTCCTCGGGCAGGTGGCCGTGCTCGACGTCGTAGCGCGCGATGTAGCGGTTGACCGAGGACTCGGCGGCCGTCCCGTCGGGCAGCAGCGCCGGCATGTCGATGGCGTTGCTCCTGGCGTAGGTGCCGGGGCCCGGCAGCGGCGACGGGCGGTCGCCGAGGAACCGGGCGCGGGCCAGGTCCTTCTGCGTGGGCTTGTCGGTGAGCTTCTCGCGGTGCGCCAGCACCATCGCGCCCAGCGCCGCCGTGATCAGCAGCGCCGAGGTGATCTCGAACGCGAACACGTACTTGGTGAACAGCAGCAGCGCGATCGAGCGGATGTAGCCGCCCTGCGCCGTGGCCTGCGCCAGCCCGGCCTGGTCGGCGAACACCGCGTTGCCGATGGCCAGGACGATCAGGACCACGAAGCCGAGGGACGCGATGGCCGCCCAGAAGCGCTGGCCCTTCAGTGTCTCGACGAGGGAGTCGGAGGAGTCGACGCCCACCAGCATGAGCACGAACAGGAACAGCATCATGATCGCGCCGGTGTAGACGATGATCTGCACCGCGGCCAGGAAGGGCGCGTCCTGCACGGCGTACAGGACCGCGAGGCAGAGCATCACCGTGCCGAGCATCAGCGCGGAGTACACGGCCTTCCTGTTGAAGACCATGCCGAGTGCCGCACCGACGGAGACGACGGCGAGGACCCAGAACGTGACGGTCTCACCCATTGGTCCGCCCCAGCCGGTAGTAGTCCTCTTCGGTCTCACCGAGCCGCATGGGGTGCGGCGGCTGCTCCATGCCCGGGGTCAGGGGCGCGAGGAGCATCTCCTTGGTGTAGATGAGGCTCTCACGCGTGGTGTCGGCGAGCTCGTACTCGTTCGTCATGGTGAGCGCGCGGGTCGGGCAGGCCTCGATGCACAGGCCGCACAGGATGCACCGCAGATAGTTGATCTGGTACGTGCGCCCGTAACGCTCGCCCGGCGAGAAGCGCTCCTCCTCGGTGTTGTCCGCGCCCTCGACGTAGATCGCGTCGGCCGGACACGCCCAGGCGCACAGCTCGCACCCGACGCACTTCTCCAGCCCGTCAGGCCAGCGGTTGAGCTGGTGACGACCGTGGAAGCGAGGGGCCGTCGGCCTCTTCACCTCCGGGTAGTTCACCGTGACGGGCTTCTTGAACATGGTGTGGAAGGTGACCCCGAAGCCTTTGACGGGGTTCAGCCAATCAGTTAGTCCCACTGGGAATCTCCTTGTGCTGCACCCCGTGGTAGTGCGGCAGATCGAGCGGCGGCACCGGGAAGCCGCCGGCCGTAGGCTCTTCGGACAGTTCCTGGAACTCGGCCTCGACCTGGGCCTTTCTGGCTTCCTTGCGCCGCTGGTTGACGGTGTCGAACCGCATCCAGATGGCCAGCGCCCCGATCACCACGACCGCGCCGAGCCCGATGCCGAGCGTCTTGTTGCCGTCGTTGACCACCACGTTGCGCACGGCGGCCACCAGCATGATCCACGCCAGGTTGACCGGGATCAGCACCTTCCAGCCCAGCGACATGAGCTGGTCGTAACGCACACGCGGCAGCGAGGCGCGCACCCAGATGATGAAGCTGAAGGTCAGCACGAACTTGATCAGGAACCACAGCACCGGCCAGTAGCCCTGGTTGGCCCCGTCCCACAGCGAGATCGGGAACGGCGCCCGCCAGCCGCCCAGGAACAGCGTCACGGCGATGCCGGAGGCGGTGAAGGTGTGCAGGTACTCGCCCATCATGATCAGAGCGAACTTCAGCGACGAGGAGTACTCGGTCTGGAAACCACCGACCAGCTCGCCCTCGCCCTCCGGCAGGTCGAACGGGATACGCGCGGCCTCACCGAACATGCAGATCACGTAGATCAGGAAGGACGGGATGAGCAGCACCACGAACCAGGTCTGCTCCTGCGCCTTGACGATCTCCGAGGTGGACAGCGTCCCGGCGAACAGGAAGATGGCCACGAAGGACAGGCCCATGGCGATCTCGTACGAGACCACCTGCGCCGCCGACCGCAGACCGCCCAGCAGCGCGTACGGCGAGCGCGACGACCATCCGGCCAGCACCACGCCGTAGACCGACACGGCACCCATGGCCAGCATGAACAGCACCGCCACCGGCAGGTCCACCAGCTGCAGCGGCGTGCGCACGCCGAACAGGTTGACCATCGGCGCGAACGGCACGATCGAGAAGGCCAGGAACGCCGGCACCACCATGATGACCGGAGCCAGCAGGTAGAGGACCTTGTCCACGGTCCGCGGGAAGAGGTCCTCCTTCAGGCCCATCTTCAGGCCGTCGGCGACCGACTGCAGCAGACCGAACTTGCCGGCCCGGTTGGGGCCGTAGCGGTTCTGCATCCTGGAGATGAGCTTGCGCTCGAACCAGACGCCGAACAGAATGCCCAGCATCAGGAAGGCGAAGATCATCACGGCCTTGATGATCGTGATCCACAGCGGGTCCTTGCCGAAGTCGGCAAGGGTGGGATCGGCCGCGAGAACGTGGGTCATGAGGCGCTCCCGATGGTGACGATGTCGCCGGCCACCGCGCGCAGGTCGCGCGTGACCGAGCAGCCGCCGGAGTTCGTCGGCACCCAGACCACGCGGTCCGGCAGGTCCGCGACGCGCACGGGCAGCGTCACGGTGTCAGCTCCTGAGCCGCCGACGACGAGCTTGTCGCCGTCGGCGACGCCGAGCTCGGCTGCCGTGCTCTCGGAGACCAGTGCTTCGGCGGCGCGGGCGGTGCCCGCGAGGTACGGCTCGCCGTCCTGCAGCCTGCCCTCGTCGAGCAGCAGGTGCCAGGTCGCCAGCAGCGCCTGACCGGCCGCCGGGGCGGCCTGGGCGCGGGTGGCGGTGTACGGCGCGGCGACGCGGGTGCCGCGCCACGCCCCCAGGCTGGACAGCTCGCGCCGGGCGGCCTTGGCGTCCGGCAGGCCCAGGTGGACGTCCATCCGGTCGGCCAGGTTGCCGATCACGGCAAGGTCGGAGAGCAACCCCGGCACCTTGAGCGGCGCCTCGAACGAGCGGCCCCGGCCCTCCCAGTTGACGAACGTGCCGCTCTTCTCCTGGACGGCGGCGACGGGCAGCACCACGTCGGCGCGGTCGGTGACGGCGCTGGCGCGGATCTCCAGGCTGACGATGAACGGCGTGTGCTCGAGCGCGTCGAGCGCCGCGGCCGGGTCGGCCAGGTCGTAGGGGTCGACGCCGCCCACGACCAGGGCGTCCAGCTCGCCGGCGCGGGCGGCCGCCAGGATGGCGGAGGTGTCGCGGCCCGGCGTGGCGGGCAGCGAGGTCACGTCCCACGCCCTGGCGACCTCGGCCCTGGCGGTCTCGTCGTCGACCGGGCGGCCGATCGGCAGCAGGTTGGGCAGCGCGCCGGCCTCGATGGCGCCGCGCTCGCCGGCCCGGCGCGGGATCCAGGCGATCCGGGCGTCGGAGGCGTTGGCGAGCCGTACGAGGGCGGACAGGGCGCCAGGCACGGTGGCGAGGCGCTCGCCCGCGAGCACGATCGTGCCCTCGGCCAGCTTGCCGACCAGCTCACCGATGGCGTCGGCCTCGCCGCCCGGCGCGGTGCGGATGAGCGTGCCGCCCATCTTCTCCAGCCCGAGCGAGGCGAACGGGGCGATCGAGGTGACCTTGAGCCCCTTCTTCATCCACGCCTTGCGCAGGCGCAGGAAGACGATCGGCGACTCGTCCTCGGGCTCGAACCCGACGAGCAGCACGTGGGGCGCGTTCTCGAGCTCGGTGTAGCTGATCTCGATGCCCTTGCCGGCCACCGCATGGGCCAGGAACTGCGTCTCCTCGACGGAGTGCGGCCTGGCGCGGAAGTCGACGTCGTTGCTGTGCAGGGCGATCCGGGCGAACTTGGCGTACGCGTACGCGTCCTCGACCGTGACCCGGCCGCCGACCAGCACGCCGGCCTTGCCGCGCGCCTTGGCCAGCCCCTCGGCGGCCACCGCGAGCGCCTCCGGCCACGAGGCCGGCACCAGCACGCCCTCCTCGTTGCGGATCAGCGGTGTCTTGAGCCGGTCGGGCTGCTGGGCGTAGGTGAAGGCCCAGCGGCCCTTGTCGCAGTTCCACTCCTCGTTGACCTGCGGGTCGTTGCCCGCCAGACGGCGGGTGACGCGGCCGCGCCGGTGGTCGGTGCGCTGGGCGCAGCCGGAGGCGCAGTGCTCGCACGCGCTCGGCGTGGAGACCAGGTCGAACGGGCGGGCCCGGAACCGGTAGGCGGCGCCGGTCAGCGCGCCGACCGGGCAGATCTGCACCGTGTTGCCGGAGAAGTAGGAGTTGAACGGCTTGCCGTCGGCGGTCCGCACCTGCTCCTTGGCCCCGCGCTCGAAGAACTCGATGAGCGGGTCACCGGCGATCTGGTCGGAGAAGCGGATGCACCGGGCGCACTGGACGCAGCGCTCGCGGTCGAGCAGCACCTGCGTGGACAGCGGCAGCGGCTTGGGGAAGGTCCGCTTCTGCTCCTGGAACCTGGACTCGCCGCGGCCGTTGGACATGGCCTGGTTCTGCAGGGGGCACTCGCCGCCCTTGTCGCAGACCGGGCAGTCGAGCGGGTGGTTCAGCAGCAGGAACTCCATCGCCGCCCGCTGCGCCTTCTCGGCGACCGGCGAGGTGAGCTGCGTCTGCACGACCATGCCCTCGGCCACCTCGATCGCGCACGACGGCTGCGGCTTGGGGAAGCCGCGGCCGTTGCCCGCGTCGGGGATGTCGACGAGGCACTGACGGCAGTTGGCCGCCGGGTCGAGCAGCGGGTGGTCGCAGAACCTGGGGATCTGGATGCCCAGCAGCTCGGCTGCCCTGATGATCAACGTGCCCTTGGGGACACTGACCTGGAACCCGTCGATGGTCAGGGTCACCAGGTTCGTCTCGGTCTCTACGACTGTCACTGCTCACCCCAGAGAGTGGACTTCTTCGGGTCGAACGGACAGCCGCCGATCTCGAAGTGCTTGAGGTACTCGTCGCGGAAGTACTTCACGGAGGAGTGGATCGGGCTGGTCGCACCGTCGCCCAGGGCGCAGAACGAGCGGCCCAGGATGTTGTCCGCGATGTCGGTGATCGTGGCCAGGTCGTCCTCGCTGCCCTGGCCCTTCTCCAGGCGCTTGAGCACCTGCTTGAGCCAGTACGTGCCCTCGCGGCAGGGCGTGCACTTGCCGCAGGACTCGTGGGCGTAGAACTCGGTCCAGCGCAGCACCGTGCGGACCACACAGGTGGTCTCGTCGAAGATCTGCAGGGCGCGGGTGCCGAGCATGGAGCCCTTGGCGCCGACCGCCTCGAAGTCGAGCGGCACATCGAGGTGCTCGTCGGTGAAGATCGGCGTGGACGATCCGCCCGGCGTCCAGAACTTGATCTGGTGGCCGGCCCTGATGCCGCCCGCCATGTCGAGGAGCTCGCGCAGCGTGATGCCGAGCGGCGCCTCGTACTGGCCGGGCCTCGTGACGTGGCCGCTCAGCGAGAAGATGCCGAAGCCCTTGGACTTCTCCGTGCCCATCCCGGCGAACCAGTCGGCGCCGTTGTCGATGATGGAGGGAACACTGGCGATCGACTCGACGTTGTTCACCACAGTAGGCGAGGCGTACAGGCCCGCCACGGCGGGGAACGGGGGCTTGAGTCGCGGTTGACCTCTGAAGCCTTCCAGCGAGTCGAGCAGCGCCGTCTCCTCGCCGCAGATGTAAGCGCCCGCGCCGCTGTGCACGACCAGCTCGAGGTCGAAGCCAGAGCCGAAGATGTCGGTGCCCAGGTAGCCCTTCTCGTACGCCTCCCGCACGGCCGCGTGCAGCCGCCGGATGACGTGGAGCACCTCGCCGCGCACGTAGATGAAGGCGTGGTTGGCCCGGATCGCGTAGGACGTGATGATGATGCCCTCGACCAGCGCGTGCGGGTTGGCCATCATCAGCGGGATGTCCTTGCAGGTGCCCGGCTCCGACTCGTCGGCGTTGACGACGAGATAGTGCGGCTTGCCGTCACCCTGCGGGATGAAGCCCCACTTCATGCCGGTCGGGAAGCCCGCACCGCCGCGGCCGCGCAGGCCGGAGTCCTTGACGGCCTGGATGACGGCGTCGGGGTCCATGCCCAGCGCCTTCTTCGCCGCCTCGTACTCGCCGTAGACGTCGAGGGTGAAGGAGTTGGGCTGGTCCCAGTTCGCTGTCAGGACCGGAGTCAAAGTCGTGCTCATGCCTCGGGGGCCTTCCATCCATTGGCCTTGGCGACCTTCAGGCCCTCGAGTGAGGCGCCGGCGGCCGACGGGCCGTCGCCCGCCAGGTCGTCGGGCAGGCCGGAGAGCACGCGCGAGGCCTCCTTGAAGGTGCACAGCCTCTTCGGCCCGCGGGTCGGCCGCACCTCCTTGCCGTCACGCAGGTCGTCGACGAGCTGCTTGGCCGACTCGGGGGTCTGGTTGTCGAAGAACTCCCAGTTGACCATCATGACCGGGGCGAAGTCGCAGGCCGCGTTGCACTCGAGGCGCTCCAGCGAGATCTTGCCGTCCGAGGTCGCCTCGTCGTGGCCGACGCCGACGTGCTCCGACAGCTCCTCCCAGATCTGGTCGCCGCCCATGACCGCGCACAGCGCGTTGATGCACACGCCGACGTGATAGTCGCCGGCGGGCTTGCGCTTGTACATGGTGTAGAAGGTCGCGACGCCCGTGACCTCGGCCTTGCTGATGCCGAGCATCTCCGCGCAGAACTCCTGCCCGTCGTCGGAGACGTAGCCGTCCTCCGACTGCACGAGGTGGAGCAGCGGCAGCAGGGCGGAGCGCGTCTTCGGGTAACGCCCGATGATCTCCTTGGCGTCCCTCTCAAGACGCTCACGGATCTCCGGTGAGTAGGTCACCGGTCCACACCTCCCATGACGGGGTCGATAGAAGCCACCGCGGCGATCACGTCGGCGACCTGGCCGCCCTCCGCCATCGCAGGGAAGCCCTGCAGGTTGCAGAAGGACGGCTCGCGGAAGTGCACGCGGTAGGGGCGGGTGCCGCCGTCGCTGACCACGTGGGCGCCGAGCTCGCCCTTGGGCGACTCGATGCTGGCGTACGCCTGCCCGGCCGGGACCCGGAAGCCCTCGGTCACCAGCTTGAAGTGGTGGATGAGCGCCTCCATCGAGGTGCCCATGATGTGGGCGATGTGGTCGGGCGAGTTGCCGAACCCGTCGGGGCCGAGCGCGAGCTGCGCGGGCCAGCCGATCTTCTTGTCCTCGATCATCACCGGGTCACCCTTGAGCGGACCGGCGATGCGGTCAAGGGCCTGCTCGACGATCTTGAGAGACTCTTCCATCTCCTTCATGCGCACGAGGTAGCGCGAGTAGACGTCACAGCCGCGCTCGGTGGCGACGTCGAACTCGTACGTCTCGTAGCCGCAGTACGGCTGCGACTTGCGCAGGTCCCACGGCAGACCGGCGGCGCGCAGGATCGGCCCGGTGATGCCCAGGGCCATGCAGCCGGTCAGGTCGAGGTAGGCCACGTCCTTGGTGCGGCGCACGTAGACCGGGTTCTCGTCGAGAAGCTTCCGGATGTCCTTGATCCGCTTGGGCATCTCCTTGAGGAACTCACCGACCTTGTCGACCGCGCCCGCGGGCAGGTCGACGCTCACGCCGCCCGGCCGGATGTAGGCGTGGTTCATGCGCAGACCTGTGATGTACTCGAACAGGTCCATGATCATTTCGCGGTCGCGGTAGCCGAACAGGAACGGCGTGGTCGCGCCCAGCTCCATGCCGAACGTGCCCATCGCGACCAGGTGCGAGGAGATGCGGTTGAGCTCCATCATCATCACGCGGATGGCCTGCGCCCGGTCCGGGATGCGGTCCTCGATGCCGAGCAGCTTCTCCACACCCAGGCAGTACGCCGTCTCGTTGAAGATCGGCGAGAGGTAGTCCATGCGCGTCACGAACGTGGTCCCCTGGGTCCACGTCCGGTACTCCATGTTCTTCTCGATGCCGGTGTGGAGGTAGCCGATGACGCCGCGCGCCTCGGTCACCGTCTCACCGTCGAGCGTCAGGACCAGGCGGAGCACGCCGTGCGTGGACGGGTGCTGCGGGCCCATGTTGACGACCAGGCGCTCCTCTTCGGTGTCGCGCGCCCCGGTGACGACCTGATCCCAGTCGCCGCCGTTGACCGAGTAGACCTTGCCCTCGGTCGCCTCGTCGTAAGCCGTGCTCACGAGTAAGACCTCCTCTGGTCCGGCGAGGGGATGGTGGCGCCCCGGTACTCGACCGGGATGCCGCCGAGCGGGTAGTCCTTCCGCTGGGGGTGTCCCTCCCAGTCGTCCGGCATCATGATCCGCGTGAGCGCGGGGTGACCGTCGTAGACGATCCCGAAGAAGTCGTACGTCTCGCGCTCATGCCAGTCGTGACCAGGGTAAACGCTGACAGTCGATGGAATGTGCGGGTCGGAGTCGGGTGCGCTCGCCTCGACGCGCACGCGCCGGTTGTAGGTGATCGAGCACAGGTGGATGACCGAGTGCAGCTCCTCGCCCGCCAGGTGCGGGTAGTGCACCCCGGACACGCCGAGCGAGAGCTCGAAACGGAGCGCGGGGTCGTCGCGCAGCTTCTGGCAGACCTCGACCAGCCGCTCGCGCTTGACGTGCAGGGTCAGCTCGCCGCGGTCGACCACCACGCGCTCGATGGCGTCGTCGAGCCCGAGGGCGTCGACGAGCTCGTCGAAGTAGCCGCCGTACGGGCGGGGCGTGGACAGCTGCGGCGCCCGGCGTACGACGAGACCGCCGTAGCCGGAGGTGTCGCCGGTGTCCTGGGCGCCGAACATGCCGCGCCGGGCGATCGGCGACTCAGGCACCGCGGGAACCGGGACTTCGGGGGTTTCCCCGCTGTCCGGGCTGCCGGGGAGGTTGTCGGGCGAGGTCACTTCACTGCCCCCTGGTCGATCAGCGGCAGCGGGCGCAGCGCCTGGAGCTCGAGCTCCTCGATCTGCTTGGCCCGGTGCGCGCCGAACTTCATGTTCTGGATCTTGTCGTGCAGCTTCACGATCGCGTCGATCAGCATCTCGGGCCGCGGCGGGCAGCCCGGCAGGTAGATGTCGACGGGCACGACGTGGTCCACGCCCTGCACGATCGCGTAGTTGTTGAACATGCCGCCGCTGGAGGCGCACACGCCCATGGAGATGACCCACTTGGGCTCGGCCATCTGGTCGTAGATCTGCCGCAGCACGGGGGCCATCTTCTGCGAGACGCGCCCGGCGACGATCATCAGGTCGGCCTGCCGGGGAGACGCCGAAGCGCGCTCCATGCCGAAGCGCGCGAGGTCGTAGTGGGGGCCACCGGTGGCCATCAGCTCGATGGCGCAACAGGCGAGACCGAACGTGGCCGGCCACACGGAGTTCTTACGCGCCCATCCGGCGGCCGCCTCGACCGTGCTGAGGATGAACCCGCTGGGGAGTTTCTCTTCAAGTCCCATTTTCAGTCCCAGTCCAGACCCTTGCGGCGCCACACGTACGCATAGGCCACGAGCACGGTGACGATGAACAGGAGCATCTCCACGAGCGCGAACAGCCCGAGCCCCGGGGAGAGCGTCTGGCCCGCGTCGTTCGTCTGCGGCGCGAACGAGACCGCCCACGGGTAAAGGAAGATGATCTCGATGTCGAACACGATGAAGAGCATCGCGGTGATCATGTATTTGAGCGGGAACCGTCCACCACCGACAGGCTGGGGCGTCGGCTCGATGCCGCATTCATAGGCGTCGAGCTTGGCGCGGTTCCAGCGCTTGGGACCGGTGAAGGGAGCGATGGCGACCGAGAAGATCGCGAAGCCCCCCGCGAGAACGGCGAGCACCAGGATGGGCACGTAAAGGTCCATCGCTACGCCTCCTCTGGAGTCGCCGCGCGCGCGGGCGCGCAGCCGGATCTGTTAGTTCTGAGGTTCATGCTGGTGGGGCGACCTTTGAGAGTGCGTTAATGATCATGTCGGACGCATCGCCTCGCCGGTCGGTGAGATTACCAAGGAGCTTGATGGCGAAGCGCATCAGCCTCGGGTGAGGGAGCCCATGCCTGGTGCCGAAGCTCATCACACCCGGCTTCCCGATTGCCTCGACGAACAACCTGCCGAGCGTGAAATATCCGCCGTAGGCGTCCTTCAACACCTGAGGATAGGTGCGCAGAGTGCGTTCGCGCTCCGCGGGGGTGCCGGCCTTGAGCGCCTTCACGATGACCTCGGCGGCGATCTCGCCGGTCTCCATCGCGTACGCGATGCCCTCACCGTTGAAGGGGTTGATCGACCCACCGGAGTCACCCACGAGCACCAGGCCGCGCGTGTAGTGCGGCTGCCGGTTGAAGGCCATCGGGAGCGCGGCGCCGCGGACGGGGGCCGTCATGTTCTCCTCGGTGAACTCCCACTCGGGGGGCATGGCCTTGCACCAGGTCCGCAGCAGGTCGCGGTAGTCGATGTTCTTGAACTGCGCGCTCGTGTTGAGCAGCCCGAGCCCCACGTTGGCGGTGCCGTCGCCGACGCCGAAGATCCAGCCGTATCCGGGCAGCAGCCTGTCCTGGGCCCACAGCTCCAGCCAGATCTCGAGGTAGTCGTCGTCGTGACGCGGGCTCTCGAAGTACGTCCGCACGGCCACGCCCATCGGGCGGTCTTCGCGCTTGTGCAGCCCCATGCCCACGGCCAGCCGGGTGCTGTTGCCGTCGGCGGCCACCACCAGGCGGCTGCGGTATTCGCGCCCGTCCTTGGTCGTCACGCCGACGATGTGGCCGCTGCGGTCGTCGAGGACGGGCCCCGTGACGGTGACGCCCTCCATCATCCGCACGCCGTTCTTGACCGCGTTGGCGGCGAGGATCTGGTCGAAGTCCTGGCGGGTGCGTACGAGGCCGAAGTCGGGGAAGCGCTCGAGCTGGGGCCAGTCGAGATCGAAGCGGTGGCCGCCGCCGACGACGCGCAGGCCCTTGTTCCTGATCCAGCCGGGTGCGTCGATGTCGACGCCCATGTTGAGCAGCTGCTTGACCGCGCGCGGCGTGAGGCCGTCGCCGCAGACCTTCTCGCGGGGGAACCTGGTCTTCTCCAGGAGCAGCACGTCGAGCCCGGATCGAGCGAGGTAAAAGGCGGTCGCGGAACCTGCGGGTCCGGCGCCGACGACGATGACGTCGGCGTCGACCTGCTTGGCTGTTGGCACCGTCACTGGACTGTCCTGTCCTTCGAAGGCCTCGGGGGTGTGCTGCCTTCGTTCCTTTGTGAACCCCTTCACAAACTTGTCGGCCTGCAGTCTACTGCTTTTCCAGTACATAGTGGCAGTCGGGGTGCCGTTCCGTGATCCAAGTGGAACGGCGTGTCGCGTGTGGTCTCACGCCGGCTTGAACCCTCTGTGCAGTGCCACGATCCCCATCGTGAGATTGCGCCACGCCACCCGCTCCCAGCCGGCCTGCTGAATGGTGCGGGCCAGAGTGCGCTGATCGGGCCAATCCCTGATGGACTCAGCCAGATATTCGTAGGAATCGTCATTGGACCCGAACACCTTGGCCACTTTTGGCAGCAGCCTCATCAGATATTCGCGATAGACGAGATCGAACGGCCCGAAGGTGACATGCGAGAACTCCAGCACCGCCAGGCGGCCGCCGGGCCTGGTCACGCGCAGCATCTCCCGCAGCGCCTGCGAGGTGTCGTGCACGTTGCGCAGCGCCACCGAGATCGTCACGGCGTCGAAGGAGTCGTCGGCGAACGGCAGCCGCAGCGCGTCGCCCGCGATGAACGGCACCCCGTCACCCGACAGTGCGTTGCCGCCGTGGCGGCGCACGCCAGTGCGGAGCATGCCTAGCGAGAAGTCGGACGCGATGGCCCGCGCGCCCAGCGTGGTGAACGCGTCGGTGGACGTGCCGGTGCCGGCCCCCAGGTCGAGCACGAGTTCGCCCGGCCCGGCGTCGACGGCCGCGGCCACCGCCTTGCGCCAGAGCCTGACCTGCCCGAGGGAGATCACGTCGTTGACCAGGTCGTAGCGCCGGGCGGTGCGATCGAACATCGCGGCGACCTCGCCCGGCTGTTTGTCCAATTGAGCGCGCGTCATACGCCAAGCCTATTGGGGCGTCTCACTTAGCAGGGAGGGAGCACTGGCGCAACGGAAAGTAGCCACGTAACTACCCAACGTCTGCTAACAATTGGCGAATGCTTGCCCGTGTCGCCCTTGCGGCGATTCTCGCCTCGGCCCCCACGCCGCACGCCCGCGTGGTCTCCGCCGACCCGGTCGACAGCACGCCGCACGTACTCGACGGCATCGTCAACGCCATCACCGTCGTCGGCCGGACCGTCGTGGTCGGCGGCTCGTTCAGCGAAGTGAGCGACGCCGCCCGCACCACCACCTACCCACGCGCCAACCTCTTCGCCTACGACCTGACCACAGGCCGCGTCCTGCAGGACTTCGCGCCGATCGTCCCCGGCGCGGTGTACGGCCTGGCCGCCGGCGACGGCGGCACCGTGTACGTCGGCGGCGAGTTCACCGGCGTCAACGACACGCGCTCCACGTCGCTGGCCAGGCTCAGGCTCTCCGACGGCGCACTTGTGACCGGCTTCGCGCCCCGCATCGCCGGGGGCATGGTGAACACCGTGGTCAGGCAGGGCTCGAAGCTCTACGTCGGCGGCGACTTCATCAGCCCGCGCACCGCGCTGGCCAGGCTCGACGCGACCACGGGCGCGGCCGACCCGGCGTTCGGCATCACGCCCGGCGGCCCGCTGGCCGACAGCGTCAAGGTCTACGCGATCGCCGCCACCCGCTACCGGCTCGCCGTGGACGGCTCGTTCACCACGCTCGACGGCCACTCCAGGCCGCAGCTCGGGCTGATCGACATCAGCGGCCCCACGGCCAAGGTCGCCCCTTGGCGGACCGACGCGTACGCGGCCCGGTGCATGGCGGCGTTCCCCTCATACGTCCGCGGCCTGGATTTCTCGCCCGACGGACACTATTTCGCGGTCGTCACCACGGGAGGCCCCAAGGGCGGCATGTGCGACACGACCGCCAGATTCGAGACGTACGCCACGGGCACCCGCGTCAAGCCCACCTGGGTCAACGCCACGGGAGGCGACTCGCTCTACGCGGTTTGCGTGACGGGCGCGGCGGTCTACGTCGGCGGGCATCAGCGCTGGCTGGACAATCCGCAGGGCCGCGACTCGGCCGGCCCCGGGGCGGTGTCACGCCCCGGGATCGGAGCCATTCATCCGACTACGGGTAAGGCCCTGAGTTGGAATCCGACGCGGGAGCGCGGCATCGGCGTGAAGGCGTTTTACGCGCATCCCAGCGGACTACTTGTCGGTAGTGACACAACTCGACTCGGACGGGAGTACCATGCCCGGATTGGCATGTTCCCTCAGCCCTAGTCGTCCTCTGGCTTCGGCCGGTCGATCTTGTTGCTGATACGTTCGCTCATGGCGTCGCGCTGCTTGTTGAGCAGGACGTAGCTGGCTATGCCGCTGATCAAGAAAGACGCGACGATCAGCACCAGCGGGTTTTGCAGGCCGAGCAGCCAGAGCACGCCGAGGGCCACCAGAAACAGGCCGATCCGCGACAAGGTGTAAACGAGAACGGGACGCACAGGTTCGAGGTTACTCGGACCCGTGGACCGGTCGCTCTTCGCATCGGACGCGAGCGCTGCTACTGTTCCCAGTCAGGGAGTTTCGTAAAGAAACACCCACGAGAGCCCCAAAGAGGCTCTATCATATAACAATCGGGCAGTCAGCTGATAACAACCCGTGATCTTTGTAGAAAACCACGGATAAATCAGGCTTCGCTCGACACACTGGTTACCTGTCCGCCCGCTGGCAGGAAGCGGGATGCGAGGGGGAGAGATTGGTGGAGAGTAGCAGCGAGCGTCTGCTGACCCCAGGAGAGGTTGCCGCCCTCTTCCGGGTAGACCCAAAGACGGTTACGCGCTGGGCTGCGGCAGGCCGCATCAGCAGTATCCGCACCCCCGGAGGGCACCGGCGCTTCCGCGAATCGGAAGTCCACGCCCTTCTTCGAGGCGAGGACGTTCTGACGGCCGACAGGCCGGCAGGTGAGTCCCCGCGCGTCTGACCGTGCAGACGGTGGTCCTGCGATGGCAGGATCACCGCCGGCGCAACCCACTGTTCAAGTGCTTCCCGGCCGCACTTCCGTACGGCAAGCATGGGGCGGCGCCAACCGCCGATCGTGGATGGCGCCTGTCCGCTTGCCCGATCAGGTCTCTTCCTGCGCCGCCTTGAACGCCAGGAACTCCCGCTCGAGGTCGTCGTTCTCCGCCTCCCAGCGCTTGCGGCGCTCGGCCGCTTCCTCCTCCGTCAGCGCCTCGGGCAGCCACAGCTCGTAGTCCGGGTCACCAGGCTGCACCTCCACGTACGCGTTGCCGATCAGACGCCCGTCTTCGCTGGTCAGGCTCTGCGGCACGCGCAGGGTCCCGTCCGCGAGCCGGATGACGTACATGTCCGATCACCTAGATTCCGTAGCGCCGGTTGAAGAAGAGCATGATGTCGAGCGCCATCCGCGTGTCTCCCCCGAGCATGTCCACGAGGGCCGGACGCTGACGGGAGGCGATGGCGGCGAAGGCGTCGGCGAAGAACTCCTTGCGGCCCAGCCCGCCTCCCTGGCGGTGGAAGGTGGAGGCCAGCAGCGGCAGGGCCGTGTCGTAGAGGCGGACGAACTCCGGAGAGTCGGAGACCCAGTCCCCGTAGGGCGAGTCGACGTCGTCGATGGCGTGGCCGACCTCGTGCATCATCACGTCGGGGGTGGGCGAGGGGCGGTCGCCCACGACGATCTTGCGGTCGCCGTACGCGCCGGCGCAGATGTCCCACGTGGCGCGGCCCGACGGGAGCGGGGCGCCGCGTAAGTAGCCCATGTCGTCGAGGTCGGGGACGCCGCCGCGCCCGACGTAGATGCCCTCCAGACCGGCCGCGAGCTTCTCCTTGAGGCGGTCGGGGAGCCTGGCGAGGCTCTCCACGGCGCGTACGACGTCGGCGGAGGGCGGCCCCAGCCTGGCGTCCCACTGGCGGTGCAGGATGCTCTCCAGCTTGCCGCAGTGGCGCAGGCCGTCGCCCATGGACGGCGTGCCGGGCCGGTTGGGCTGGGCTCTGGGCTGGTCGTCGAGCTCGAAGTCGTACCAGGTGTAGCGGGGGCGCTCGACCACGGCGGCGGGCAGCCGCTCGCGGCGTTCGCGTAACGCGAACCCGTCCCAGATCGACTCCGGCGTGCGGCGCTCCGGACCTCCAGGCCACGCCATCCGCTCAGACTGCCTGCTGGGCGCGTCGGAGCCCGTCTCGCGGCCCTTGCGGGGCTTGGCGCCTGCGCGGGCCTCCTGGGGCTTCTCACGGGCGTTGGACCAGAAGGAGCGCTCGGCCTCGGGGGGCGCCTCTCCCCGGCGCGAGAAGAGGTATGACCCGCGTCGCCACCAACGACCGCGCCGGTGCCGGCCCTTGTCGTTAATGAAGGCCATCGCACCTCTCAACGCCCGTGGAGTCCGGCGAGACCGCCGCATCGGCTTCCACGGTACGACGCCGATCTTCCCCTAGTCACCCGAAATGGGACAACGGGAAGCACGATCACGTGGCGGATGGCTTACAGTTCGGGCATGGCAGGTGTACTGATCGGCCTGGCGCTGCTGGCCTTCTGGCTCTTCTCGCTGTTCGACGTGGTCACCACACCGGAGGATGAGGTCCGGAACGTACCAAAAGCACTCTGGATCCTGATCGTGGTCCTGATCCCGCTCCTCGGCGGCCTGGTCTGGATGGCCCGCGGCCGCCCGCGCACCCCGCGCGCCGCCTGGCCCGTGCCCCCGGGTCCGGGCGTGCCGAAGGGCCCGGACGACGACCCCGACTTCCTGCGCGACCTCGACCGCCGCATGCGCGGCGACGACTCCTGAGCCGATCAGACGTCCGCGTAGCTGTGCAGCCCGCTGATGAAGATGTTGACGCCGACCAGGTTGAACAGCAGGCAGGCGAACGCCACGAGCTGCACGATCGTCGCGGCCCTGCCCCGCCATCCGGCCGTCACCTTCGCGTGCAGGTAGGCGGCGTAGGCCACCCAGGTGATGAACGACCAGACCTCCTTGGGGTCCCAGCCCCAGTAGCGGCCCCACGCCCGGTCCGCCCAGAGCGCGCCCGCGATCACCGCGAACGTCCACACCGGGAACGCGAGCACGATCGCCCGGTGCGCCACCCGCTCCAGGTCGGCGCGTGACGGCAGACGGGACACCCCGTCGCCGCGCACCAGGTAGAGGATGCCGGACACCCCGGCCATCGTGAACAGACCGCTCGCGACGATCGCGGCGGTGACGTGGATGGCGATCCAGTACGAGTTCAGCGCGGGCACCACGGGCCCCGCGGCCGTGTAGAAGAACTTGACCGCCAGGCCGAGGCCGAGGGCGGCCGCGACCATCACGAAGGCGCCGAGGAAGCGCACGTTGTAGCGGAGCTGGCTGCCGAGGAACGCCGTCACGGCGGCGAAGCAGATCGCCACCACGAACTCGTACATGTTGCCCCACGGCCACCGGTCCACGGCCAGGCCGCGGGTGGCGATGGCGGTGAGGTGGGCCGCCCAGCCCACCCAGGCGAGCACCAGAGCCAGCTTCCCGGCCCTGACGGCCCCTAGGCCCTTGTCGGCGCCGCCGCCGGCACCCGCTCCCACCGCGACCGGCTCCTTCTCGACCACGGCCGCCTTGTCGGCGATGCCCTTGCCGAAGGCGAGCTCGATCGCGAAGGCGACCATGGCGAAGACATAGAGGAGGACCGCGGCGACGACGAAAAGGTCGCTCAGCCCGGCGAGTTGCTCAGCGGACATCCTTGTCTCCTGCTGATAGAACCTTGACGATGTCGGCGAACTCCTCGGCGAAGCCCGCCGCGGAGCCCTCTGTGCGGGTCAGGCCGCCCACCTCGACCACGCCCTTGCCGGTCCGTACGAACACCCGGCGCCGGCGGATCTGCAACGACAGCGCGATGCCGAGGATCGCCGCGCCTGCGGCGATCAGCGCGGGCACGCGGCCTGGGTCGTAGGCGGTCTGGAGCGTGATCCACTGCTTGACCCCGGTGAACTGCAGCTTGCCCGCGCCCTTCGGCAGGTCGATCGACTGCCCGACCGCCAGCGGCTTGGGCACGCTCTTGCCCATGATCAGCGGGGTGAGCTTCTTCAGGACCTCGGGCGGGGCCAGCTCGTAGACCGACTGCGGCCGGCCGGAGCGCAGGCCGAGGTCGCCGGTGAAGGCCCCGATGAGCTGCACCTCGGGGTTGAGCTCGCCGGGGAAGGCGGAGGCGTACGTGCCGTCCGTCAGTGGCACGCTCGTGGGCAGGAACTGCAGCAGGAACCCGAGCTGCGACGGCTGCGCGTCGGGCACCTTGACCACGCACCCCGAGATCATCGTGGCCTTGGACTCGATCAGGCACGGCACGGGCCCCTCGAAGGCCACCTGGCCCTTGCCGTCGGTGACCTTGAAGACGGGCGCGTAGCCGTTGCCGATCAGGTACGTCTGCGTGCCGTCGATCTCCAGCGGGTCGTTGACCTTGAGGTCGTAGTCGCGGGTGGGCGAGACGGGCGAGTCGTTGACCTTCAGGCGGGCGGTGTAGTCGAGCGCCTGGCCCTTCTTGTCACCCGTGACCTGGTAGGCGACCTTGAAGTCGGTGAGCTGGAAGGAGAACGGCTCCAGCGACTCGGCCGAGACCTGGCTGCCGGGGATGAACCGGTCGTAGGCGGCCACCGTGTTGGCGAACCCGTCACCCTCCACGACCAGGACGTTGCCGCGGTAGCCGAACAGGGAGCCGAAGCCGACCGCGAGCAGGATGCCCAGCAGGGCGACGTGGAAGAGCAGGTTGCCGGTCTCGCGCAGGTAGCCCTTCTCGGCGGAGACCCAGCCGTCGCCGGTCACCACGCGGAAGCGCAGCTTGCGCAGCCGCCGCGCGGCCTCCTCGACGTCCAGGTCGGCCTCGAAGGAGGTGGAGTGGGGCAGGCGTGACAGGCGCCTGGGCGCGTCCGGCGGCCTGCGGCGCAGCTCGCGGGCGTACGTCGCGGCGCGCGGGACGACGCAGCCGATCAGCGAGGTGAACAGCAGCAGGTAGATCGCCGCGAACCAGACCGAGGTGAACACCTCGAAGAGCTGGAAGCGGTCGTACCACTCGGCCAGCGTGGGGCTCTGGTCGTAGAGCCGTGCCACCTTGTCGGGGTCGACACCGCGCTGCGGGACGAGCGAGCCGGGCACCGCGGCGAGCGCGAGCAGGAACAGCAGGATCAGCGCCGTCTTCATCGAGGTGAGCGTGCGCCAGCCCCACCTCAGCCAGGCGACCGGCCCGAACCCGGCCTGCTTGGGCGCCTGCTCCTTCTGCAGCTCCTGAACGCTCATCAGATCACCGGCTCGAAGGCGCCGATCAGACCCTGCATGGCAGCGATCATCTGTCCCCACAGCCCCGTCACGAGGAGCACTCCGACGGCCACCATCATGCCGCCGCCGATCCTGGTGATCAGGCGCGAGTGCTTGCGGATGGCCCGGAAGGTGCGCAGGGCCTTGCTGTACGCGAGCGCCGCGCCCACGAACGGCAGCCCGAGGCCCAGGGCGTACGCGACGGCCAGGAGGGCGCCCCGCGCGGCGCTGCCCTCGTTGAGGCCGAGCGCCAGCACGACGGCGAGCGTGGGCCCGATGCACGGCGTCCACCCCAGCCCGAACACCACCCCGAGCAGCGGCGCGCCCGCCAGGCCCGCGGACGGCACCCGGTGGATGCGCACGTCACGCATCAGCCCCGGGATGACGCCCAGGAACGCCAGCCCCAGCAGGATGGTCAGCACGCCGAGCACCCGCGTGATGAGCTCGGCGTGGCCGAGCATGACCGAGCCGAGCCCGCCGAACAGCGCCCCGCTGAGCACGAACACCAGCCCGAACCCGCTGACGAACAGCACCGTGCCCAGCACCAGCCGCCCCCGCCCGGCGTCGGTGCTCATGCCGGTCACGTAGGACAGGTAGCCGGGCACCAGCGGAAGCACGCACGGCGACAGGAACGACACCACCCCGGCCAGCACCGCGATCGGCACGGCGAGCAGCAGCGAGCCCGAGGCGATGACGTCACTCATCGCGCACCTTGGTCACGGTGTTGAGCAGGTCGGTGTATTTGACCGCGCCGAGAGCCCTGGCGGCGACCCTGCCCTGCTTGTCGATGATCAGCGTGGACGGGATGGCCGCGGGCGGCACCGTGCCCTGGAAGGCCAGCGCCACCTTGCCCGGCTGGTCGAAGATGTGCGGGTAGCCGGTCTTCTCGGTGCGCTCGAACGCCAGCGCGTCGGCCTGGCGGTCCTTGAAGTCGACGCCGATGAACTCCACGCCGCTGCTCTTGGTCTGGGCCGCGACCTCCTTGAGCACCGGCGCCTCCGCGCGGCACGGGCCGCACCACGACGCCCAGAAGTTGAGCACCACGACCTTGCCCTTGTGCGCGGCGAGCGAGGCGGTGGCCCCGTCGAGGGTCGGCCCCTGGACGGCCGGGGCCGGCTTGCGCTCGCTCGCGCCGAACACCTGCATCTTCCCGTCGCCCGCGACGAACCGGGTGTCACCCGCCTGCGGCTGACCGCTCTGGTTGCCGGCGCAGCCCGCGACCAGCAGGCCCAGGAGAACGAGGAAGATGGACTTGGCGCGCACGGAGGAAGATCTCCTTGTACTACAACCGGTAGAGCTTGCAACTCTACCGGTGAGGCCACGCGCTCCCGACATCAGGCCCCTGGGACGGACGGACCCGTCTCGAGCGATCCCGCGGGCTCGCTGTAGCCGACGCTGACCAGACGGTCGCCGTCGAAGGTGAACGTGGTGATGCTGGCCAGCGCGCACTGCCTGCGCCGCGGGTCGTGCCAGAGCCTGCGCCCCTCGGCGGCCGACCTGATCGTCCAGATCGGGAGCTGGTGGCTGACGAGCACCGCCTCGTGCCCGCGTGCCTCGGCCCTGGCGTCGTCGATCATCGACTTCATGCGCCGGACGATGGACGGGTACGGCTCGCCCCAGGACGGGCGCAGCGGATTCCAGAAATAGCGGTAGTTGCGCGGGTTTCGCAGGATCGCCAGGCCCTGGCCCACAGGCCGGCCCTGAAGCATGTTGCCCGCCTCGATCAGGCGCTCGTCCTGGACGATGCCGAGGCCGAGCTTGTCGGCGAGGGGGGCCGCGGTCTCAAGGGCGCGCTCCAGCGGCGAGCTGTAGAGGGCGACGATGTCACGGCCACCCACGGCCTTGGCGACCGTCTCGGCCATGAGCTGCCCAGTCTCGGACAGGTGGTAGCCGGGCAGCCGGCCGTACAGGACGCCGGCGGGGTTGTGCACCTCTCCGTGGCGCAGCAGGTGGACGACGGTGGTTTCAGCCATGGTGGGCACAGCCTATCCGCTCCGTTTCACCATCCGGCTGGGACCCCACGAGCCCCTCAGTTGACGGCCCAGGAGTTCTCCTGAGTCCTGCTCGACTCGGCCAGCGCCTCCACCATGGCCCTGATCGCGGGGCGGCGGGCCGCGTCCGTACGCCACACCGCGTAGATGCGCCGTGTCTGGCGTGGCCTGGTCGGCACGAGCCGCACGCCGTCCGGCACGCAGTCCCGGCCGAGTCGCGGCACGATCGCGCAGCCCAGCCCGCCCGCCACCAGCGCGAGCTGGGTCGGGTACTCGTCGGCCATGCACGCGATCACGGGCTCCACCGAGGCGTTGCGCAGCGTGAAGACCAGCCAGTCGTAGCAGACGGTGCCGGGGGTCCCGCTGATCCACCGCTCGCCGCGCAACTGGGCCAGCTCCAGCTCCTTGCTGTCCGCCAGCGGGTGGTCGGCGGGCAGCGCGATGTCCGCCACGTCGTCGAGCAGCGTGGCCCTGGACAGGCCGTCCGGCAGGGCCATGGGCCGGTTGAGCCAGTCCTGGATCACGCCGAGGTCCAGCTCGCCCCTGGCCACCTCGCGTACCACCCGCTCGGGCTCGCGCTCGTTGAGCTGGATCCACAGGTCGGGATGGCGCTCCCTGAGCGAGGTGAGAGCGGTGGGCATGAGGCCGCGCACGGCGGTGGGGAACGCGCCGATGTTCAGGCGGCCGACGACCTCGCCGCGCAGCGCCTCGAAGTCCGCCTCGGCGGTCTCGACCAGGGCGAGGATGCGCTCGGCGTGCTCGGCGAGCAGCCCGGCCGCATCGGTCAGACGCACGCCGCGGCCGTTGCGCTCCATGAGCCTGGCGCCGGTCTCGCGCTCCAGCTTGGCGATCTGCTGGGACACCGCCGAGGGGGTGACCATGAGGGCGTCGGCCGCCGCTCCGACCGACCCGTAGACGTGCACTGCGTGAAGGGCCTTGAGCCGGTTCAAGTCCAACATGTAAGCCAGCCTAAATGGTTTAGCGTAGAAAGTCTCGCTTGTGCTCCAATCTGTAGCGTCTGAAAATAGATGCATGCGAATCATTAAGACGAAGAAGCAGCAGTCCGGCTCCGTGTCGTACCTCAAGGTGCTGGCCGAGCAGGCCCGCGAGCAGCGCATCCGCTACCAGAAGCCCGCTCGCTAGTACGCCCCCGCCACCTCGCCCTCGCAGCTGGGGTGGCGGCCACCGTGTTGTTCGCGGTGACGTTCCTCAAGGAGCGGCTCACCGCCCGCCGCGTGCTCGGGCCGGCCGTCGCCTTCGGCGGACTGGCCCTGGTCGCCTCCGCGCCCCGCCCCCGCTCCTGTCACTCTGACTGGAGAGCGTGCTTGCCGGAACTGACGCGAAGCGCGTCAGAGAACGGCGGCGGCCGCCTTCGCCGCAGCAGGAAGCGCGTCGGCCACACGGCTGAGCGCCTCGTCGTCGTGGGCGGACGACAGGAACCAGGCCTCGTACGCCGAAGGCGGCAGGTAGACGCCCTGGTCCAGCATGGCGTGGAAGAAGGCGGTGAACGCGGCCGTGTTCTGCGTCTTGGCCTCGGCGAAGTTCGTCACCTCCGCGTCCGTGAAGAAGATCGAGAACAGGCTGCCCGCCCGCTGCAGCCGGTGCGGCACCCCCGCCGCCGAGAGCGCCTCGGAGGCGGCGTCGCCGACCGCGAGCGCGGCGGAGTCCACGCGCTCATAGGCCTCCGCGTCAAGCGCACGCAGCGTGGCCAGCCCGGCGGCGCAGGCCAGCGGGTTACCGGAGAGCGTCCCCGCCTGGTAGACCGGCCCTTCGGGCGCGAGCTGCGCCATGACGTCGGCCCGTCCGCCGAAGGCCGCGGCGGGCAGGCCGCCGCCCATGACCTTCCCGAACGTCATCAGGTCGGCCTCCACCGGGTCCAGGCCGTACCAGCCGGCGGACGAGACGCGGAAGCCCGTCAGCACCTCGTCGAGGATGAGCAGCGCGCCGTTGGCCGTGCAGAGCTCGCGCAGCCGCGCGTTGAACCCGTCACGCGGCGGGACGATCCCCATGTTCGCGGGGCAGGCCTCGGTGATCACGCACGCGACCTCGGCCTCCGCGAAGGCCGCCTCGACGGCCTCGATGGAGTTGTACGGCAGCACGATCGTGTCCGCCGCCGACGCCCCCGTCACCCCCGGCGTGTCGGGCAGCCCGAACGTCGCCACCCCGGACCCGGCCGAGGCCAGCAGCGCGTCCACGTGCCCGTGGTAGCACCCCGCGAACTTGATCACCTTGGACCGCCCGGTGAACCCCCTGGCCAGGCGCACGGCGCTCATCGTCGCCTCGGTGCCCGAGCTGACCAGCCGCACCTTCTCGACCGGCGCCACCCTGGCGACGATCTCCTCGGCCAGCTCCACCTCGCCCGGCGTGGCGGTGCCGTAGGAGAACCCGTCGGCGAGCGCCCCCGACACGGCCTCGACGACCGCGGGGTGACGGTGCCCGAGGATCATGGGCCCCCAGGAGCACACCAGGTCGACGTACCGGTTGCCGTCCGCGTCGGTGATGTAGGGGCCCTGGCCGGAGACCATGAAGCGCGGCGTCCCACCGACCGCGCCGAACGCGCGCACCGGAGAGTTGACGCCTCCGGGCACGATCTGGCGGGCGCGGGCGAACAGGTCCTCGGAGTTCTGTGTACGGCTCACCCGACCCAGGTTAGCCTCGCCCCCACCCGCCCCCACCACACGGGCATCCCGCCCGCCCGTTATGGCAGGCGCGCTCGTCAACGGCGCCAAGCGCGACACGACCCACCAGGGCAGGAGGCGCATCCACAAGGCGGCCCGACGAAAGACGGGTGCGTCAGTCGGCCAGCCACTCCAGGATGCGCAGCGGATCGGGCAGGGGCCGGCCGTTCGGGGGCCGGAGCCAGGAGACGGGCTGCCCGGTGGGCAGGGTCGAGGGCGGCGCCAGGACGTAGCTGTCGCGGCAGTGCCACCGCAACCCGGGCGTGTCCTCGATCGTTCCCGGGTCGCAGTCGAGGTGGCACGACCACCACTCGTCCTCGTCCTCGGGATTTCCGCGCGTGGCCACGTAAAACAAGACCCGGTCGCCGTTGGCGGCGACCGGGCCGGGGTCCGCTCCGGCGTTGTCGATCCGGGTGAGGGCCGACAGGCCGAGGGCGAGCGGTACGTCGAAGACGTCGAACACACGTCCGGTGGGCAGGATCACGTTGGCTTCGGGCTCGGCCCGCCACCAGCGCGTCAGCTGGGCGGTGTCCGTCGTGGCCTGCATGTGCCAGGCGGGCGAGAGCGGATGGGCGCCAGGGTCGGGACAGCCGAGGCGGTCACAGGAGCAGGCGCGCGGCCCGTGCCGCAGCGGGTAGGCGCCCGGCACGACGGGCCAGCCCATGGCGGCGTATTCGAGCACGGCGCCGATGCGTGTCGGCCGCGCCCGTTTTCTGGTACGCCGAGCCAGTGGTACCCCCACCATGGTGTCTCCCGTCGAGTCCAGCGCCTGAGGAGATCCCGGCTCCAGGGCAGCAGTACGCACCACGCGGGACACACCAGCACTTGTTATCGCACTCTAACGCACAGGCCTCAGGAGTTGACGGGAAACCCCAAGGTTAGAGACGTCGTGCCACTTCCGTTGCCCAGTACGTGAGGATCAGATCGGCACCGGCGCGCTTGATCGCGACCAGCGATTCCATGATCATCCGATCACGGTCGACCCAGCCGTTGGCCGCGGCCGCCTCGATCATGGCGTACTCGCCGCTCACCTGGTACGCCGCCACCGGCACGTCCACCTCGTCACGGACACGGGTGATGACGTCGAGGTAGGCCAGCGCGGGCTTGACCATGACGGCGTCGGCGCCCTCGGCGAGGTCGAGCCGGACCTCGCGCAGCGCCTCGTTCAGCGGCCCCGCCGGGTCCTGCTGGTGGGTGCTGCGGTCGCCGAACTGCGGTGCGCACTCGGCGGCCTCGCGGAAGGGCCCGAAGAAGGCGGACGCGTACTTCACCGAATAGGACAAAATCGGGATATTTCCATAGCCGGCCCCGTCCAGAGCCGCCCTGATCGCCCCGACCTGGCCGTCCATCATCCCGCTCGGCGCCACCATCTGCGACCCGGCGGCCGCCTGGGCCACCGCGATCGAGGCGTACCGCTCCAGCGTGGCGTCGTTGTCCACATCGCCGGACGGGGTGAGGATCCCGCAGTGCCCGTGGTCGGTGAACTCGTCGAGGCACGTGTCGGCCATGACCACGGTCGCGTCGCCGACCTCGGCGGTCACGTCACGGAGCGCCACCTGCAGGATCCCGTCGGGATCGTCGGCGGCCGAGCCCCTGGCGTCCTTCACCGCGGGGATGCCGAACAGGATGAGACCGCCCACGCCCGCCTCCGCCGCCTCGCGGGCGGCCTTGCGCAGCGAGTCGCGGGTGTGCTGGACCACGCCCGGCATCGAGGCCACGGGCTGCGGCTCGGTGAGGCCTTCCTTGACGAACATGGGCAGGATCAGGTCGGCGGCGTGCAGCCTGGTGCCCGCCACCATCCGCCGCAGGGCGGGGCTGCGCCGCAGCCGCCGGGGTCGCGCGATGGGGTATTCGGCGCTCATTTGCCTCTCCTTCTGGCGCCTCTGCGGTTCTGCGAGGGCTTGCGCGGGGTGTCGCCCGCGGCCAGGGCCGCCTGCCGCTGCTTGGCTCCGTACTCGGCCACCGCGGCCGCCAGCGCGGACGCCGACGGCTTGTCGGCCATCACGTCCACGCGGAGCCCGAACTCCTCGGCCGTCTTGGCCGTCTGCGGCCCGATGACCGCGATCACCGTGACGTTGTGCGGCTTGCCCGCGATGCCCACCAGGTTGCGCACGGTGGACGAGGACGTGAAGAGCACGGCGTCGAAGCCGCCGCCCTTGATCGCCTCGCGGATGGGCGCGGGCGGCGGCGCGGCCCGCACGGTGCGGTACGCGGTGACGTCGTCGCACTCCCAGCCCAGCTCGGTGAGCCCGGCCACCAGCGTGTCCGTGGAGATGTCGGCCCGCGGCAGCAGCACGCGGTTGATCGGGTCGAGCATCGAGTCGTACGGCGGCCACTCGGCCACCAGCCCCTCGGAGGACTGCTCCCCCGACGGCAGCAGATCGGGCTTGACCCCGAACTCGACCAGGGCCTGCGCGGTCGCGTCGCCCACGGCCGCCACCTTCAGCCCGGCGAAGGCCCGCGCGTCGAGCCCGTACTCCTCGAACTTCTCGCGCACGGCCTTGACCGCGTTGGCGCTGGTGAAGGCCACCCACTCGTAGCGGCCGGTGACGAGCCCCTTGATGGCGCGGTCCATCTGCTGCGGCGTGCGGGGCGGCTCGACCGAGATGGTCGGCACCTCCTCCGGCACGGCGCCGTACGCGACGAGCTGCTCGGACAGGCTGCGCGACTGCTCCTTGGTACGGGGCACCAGCACCCGCCACCCGAACAGCGGCTTGGTCTCGAACCACGACAGCTTGTCACGCAGGCCCACGGCCTCGCCGACGACGATGAGCGCCGGCTCGGTGAACCCGGCGTGCTTGAGGTCGGCCTGCAGCCGGCCGAGCGAGGACACCACGGTGTACTGCTCGGTGGTGGTGCCGCCGCTGCTGACCGCGACGGGCGTGGTGTCGGGCTTGCCGCCCGCGACGAGGGCCTTGCCGATGGCCACCGCGTCGGACAGACCGTTGTAGATCACCAGCGTGCCGCGGCAGGCGGCGTGGACGGACCAGTCCTGCTCCTGCGCGGCGTCCACGACACGGAACTCGGGCACGGAGGTCGCCGGAGGGATGCCCGCGTACGTGAGCACGGCGGTCGCGGGCGGCACGCCGGGCACGATCTCGAAGTCCACCTCCGCCGCGGCGCAGGCCGCGACCTCCTCGGTGATCGAGGAGAACAGCATGGGGTCGCCCTCGCACAGGCGCACCACGAGTTGCCCCCGCTTGGCGCGTTTCACCAGGTCGTCCTCGATGACCTCGACGCCTTCACGGCAGTGGCGCAGCAGCGGGCGGTGCGTTTCGTCGCCGAGCACCACGGCGTCGGCCTTGGAGAGCAGCTCGGCGGCACGAAGGGTGAGCAGGTTGGGATCGCCGGGTCCCGCGCCCACGAACGCGACGAAACCGGAGGTTGGACTATCGGAGCTCAATGGGATTGCTCCCCCATCAATCTGTCGGCCCCTTCGGCGATCATCTCGGCCGCGAGGCGGCGGCCCAGGTTCACAGCCTCCGAAGGAGAGCCGGCGGCGGACTTGCGGACCGCCTCGCGGCCGTCGATGGAGACGACCACGGCGGTCAGGTTCAGAGTGTGCCCGTCATCGACCGCGAAAGCACCCACCGGAGCGGAGCAACCGGCCTCGAGAGCCGACAGCACGGCTCGCTCGGCGGTCACCGCGGAGCGCGTGCGCGGGTCGTCGAGCACACTCAGGAGCTCGATGAGGTCGGTCCGGTCGGACCTGCACTCCACGGCCAGCGCCCCCTGACCGGGAGCAGGCAGCAGCTCTTCTACCTCGAAGATCTGTGCGATGTCGGCCTCGCGGCCGATCCTGGTCAGGCCGGCCGAGGCCAGCACGACCGCGTCGAGCTCACCTGAGGTTACCTTGCCGATACGGGTGTCGGCGTTGCCGCGGATCGGGACGTACTCCAGGTCAGGGCGGAGCGCGCTGAGCATGGCGACCCTGCGCGGCGAGCCGGTGCCGACCCTGGCGCCCGGCGCCAGGTCGGCGAACTTGTGCGGGCCGACCAGCGCATCGCGGTGGTCGTGGCGGGCGGGGATGGCGGCCAGCGTGAACCGCGGGTCCTGCGTGGTCGGCAGGTCCTTCAGCGAGTGGACGGCGAAGTCGACCTCGCCCTCGGCGAGCTTGTCGCGCAGCGCGGTGACGAACACGCCCGTGCCGCCGAGCTGCGCGAGGTGGGTCTTGGTGACGTCGCCGAACGTCGTGACCCCGACCAGCTCGACCGCGCGTCCGGTGAGCCGGGTGTAGGCGTCGGCCACCATCTGCGACTGCGTGGTCGCCATCAGACTGCGACGGGTCCCCAGCCGCAGAGCTCCCGACGTCACAGCTCCACCTCCCTCACGGCCTCGGGCATCTTGGGATCGAGATCGAACAGCTCACGCAGCGCTTCCGCATAATGATCGCCTCCTGGGGAGGCGGCCAACTGCTTGACACGCACAGTGGGCTCGTGGAGCAGTTTGTCGACGATCCGCTGCACGGTCATGGCGACCTCGTCCCTGGCCCGCTCGTCGAGGCTCGGCACGCGCATGAGGAGGCGCCCGAGCTCGGACTCGACGACGCTCGCCGCCTTGCTGCGCAGCGCCACCACGGTCGGGGTGACCTTGGCGGCCCGCTCGGCGTTGAGGTACGCGCGCAGCTCCTCGGCGACGAGCCCGCGTACGGAGGCCACCGAGTCGCCCTCGCGGGAGCCGATGCCGGACTCCTTGATCGTCTCCAGGTCCACCAGCGTGACGCCCGGCACGGCGCGCACCGCCGGGTCGATGTCGTGGGGCAGCGCCAGGTCCAGGAGGAACGTGGGCCCGTTCAGCATGTCAGGGGTGACGATGTGGCGGCCCGCGCCGGTGCAGGTGATGACGATGTCGGCGCCGGGGAGCTCCTCGGCCATCGCGGAGAACGGCACGGCCCTGCCGCCGACCGACTCGGCGAGCCGGGCGCCGCGCTCGAACGTACGGTTGGCCACCACGATGTCGGTGATCCCGGCGCGCGCCAGCGTGACGGCGGCCAGCGAGCTCATGGAGCCCGCCCCCACCACCAGCGCCCGCCGACCGGGCAGGTCGCCCGCCAGGGCCAGGCCGGCCGAGACGAGGGAGGGGCCGGCCTTGTCGATGCCGGTCTCGTGGTGCGCCCGCTTGCCGATCCGCAGCGCCTGCTGGACCAGCTCGTTGAGGGTGGTGCCGACGGTGCCGTGGCGCTGCGCCAGCTTGAGCGCCTGGCGGACCTGGCCGAGGATCTGGCCCTCGCCCACGACCATGGCGTCGAGCCCGCACACCATGGAGAACAGGTGCTCGACGGCCCGCTCCTCGTAGTGCACGTAGAGGTGCGGCGTCAGCTCCTCGACCGGGACGCCCGAGTGGACGCCCAGCAGGCCGCTGACGGCGGTGACCGCGGCGTGGAAGCGGTCGACCGTGACGTAGACCTCGACCCTGTTGCAGGTCGAGACCACCATGGCCTCCGCGACGCAGGGATCCTGCTGCACGTCGTGCAGGAGCTTGACGAGCGCGTCGCCCGACACCGAGACGCGCTCCAGCAGGGCCACCGGAGCGGTCCGGTGGCTGAGTCCGACAGCCAGAACACTCATTGACTGTCCATCGCCATGAGTGGCCCCCCAGCCTTGCGTTGCTCGTGGAACGCGAGAATCTGCAGTTCTATAGATAGGTCGACTTTACGGACATCGACGCTTTCCGGCACAGAAAGCACAACCGGGGCGAAGTTCAGGATGCTGGTCACGCCCACGGAGATCACGCGATCGCATACTTCCTGCGCCGCTGCCGCCGGTGTCGCCAGAACCACGATCGAGACTCCGCGCCGCTTGATGACGGCTTCAAGTTCGTCGATGTGTTCAACATTCAACCCCGCGATGGTGTCGCCCACGACTTCGGGGTCGGCGTCCACAAGCGCTGCCACCCGGAAGCCTCGGGAGACGAAACCGCCGTAGTTGGCCAGCGCGCGGCCGAGGTTACCGACTCCGACGATCGCCACCGCCCAGTCTTGCGTCAGGCCCAGCTCACGGGAGATCTGGTACACGAGGTACTCGACGTCATAGCCTACGCCCCGGGTGCCGTATGAGCCCAGGTGTGAGAGGTCTTTGCGCAATTTGGCGGAATTGACCCCCGCCGCCACGGCGAGGTCCTCGGAGCTGACGGTCGCGATGCCCCGCTCGGCCATCCCGTGCAGCGCCCGGAGGTACAACGGAAGCCTGGCGACCGTCGCCTCGGGGATACCGCGGTCACGGGATTGGGACGGGCTCTTCACGGGCCGGAGCTCCAGGGGACGGGCGGCGTGGGGGCCGCGGGAACGGAATCGAACCGTCTTTCAGGTTAATCCCTTTGTGAACCGATGCACAAAGTCGCAGGGGTCCCGTGTGCCCACGCAGGGGTAGCTTGTGCGGTATGCATCGCATCACCTTGCTCGGCAAGCCCGGCTGTCACCTGTGTGAGGACGCGCGTGAGGTCATCGCCAGGGTGGCGGGCGAGCTCGGCGTGCCCTGGGAGGAGATCAGCATCGAGTCCTCCGAGGAGCTCCAGGAGAAGTACTGGGAGATGATCCCGGTCACGCTGATCGACGGCGTGCAGCACGACTTCTGGCGGGTGGACGAGGCCCGGCTGAGGCAGGCCCTCAGTACATAGCCGTCGGCAGCGGCACCACCTTGGCGGCGTTGACGTTCAGCTCGATGACGTTGGTGGCCAGCACCATCGACTGCCGCTCGTTGACGAACCTCTCGACGTGCGGCTGGCGCTGGTGGTCGCGGTAGGCGACCTCGTCGCGGTAGAGCTCGTAGACGATGCGCTGCAGGGGGGCCGACTTGACGGAGTGGCAGGCGTACACGAGGGTGTCGGGCTCGCCGCGGCGCACGGCCTCGACGGTCGCCTCGGCCAGCCGGTCGAACGCCTCCCCGGCGCCGTCCATGATCGTGAAGACGGTGAGCAGGCCGTAGATGTTCGGCGAGGGCTTGCCGGAGCCCGGCTGCTGCTGCTGAGCGGGCGAGAACATCTCGGCGCCCGGATAGACCGCCCCCGTCGCCGGCATGGCGTAGTCGGGGCGCTGGGGGGCCGGCGCCTGTCCGGCGGGCGTGCCGCCGTTCATGATGTAGCCGGTCGCGGGTCCCGCGTCGGGCGGCGGCGTCATGCGCGCGGCGTAGTCGACCTCCTTGTCGCCCGCGCGATATTCGGCCACCAGGTCGCCCAGCCCCGTCGCCCTGCGCGGCGGCGAGGGAGGCAGCCCAGGACCACCGGGACCACCAGGGCCACCGGGACCGCCAGGGCCACCGGGGCCGCCTGGCCCGGGCTCGGACATGCCCATGTGGCTTGCCTGGGGCTGCGCGGGCCGCTCCTCGCGGTGCTGCGCACGCTCCTCGCGGCGCTGAGAGCGATCGTCCCGGCGCGAGGGCCTCGGGTCGCGGTCGGAGTCGAAGTCGTCCTCGTCGTCGTCCTCGTACGGCGCCAGGGGCCGCAGCACGGTGTACCAGACGGCCGCCCCGGCGACGACGAGCAGCACAGTGGTGAACAGCGGGGCCACCGTGAACCTCATCGCGCCCACGAGCGCCAGCCCCGAGGGGACGATGACCGCGACCGCGTGCATGTTGTCGGTGTCGTACTCGTCGCCCTGGCGCCACTTGAGCCCGGCCATCACGAGCATCGCCAGCATGATCAGCCCGGCGACGGCGTGCACGCCGATCAGCAGGTAGCCAGGGAAGATCCCCCAGAAGTTCGAGCCCGCGGGCAGCACCTTGCCCGCCACCTCGGCCTTGAGCGGGTCGAAGATCATGATCGTGCCGGAGACGACGGTCAGCGCGATGCCGAACAGCCACGCCAGGAACCTCGGCGGCACCTGCTCCACCAGCAGCTGGATCAGCCCGACCGCCAGCCAGAGCGGCACCAGCATCGACCCGGTCACCTGGTAGAGGCGGAACGTCACCTCGCCGAACCCGAAGATGTAGCCGACGCCGATCACGCCCAGTGAAACGCACAACGACGCGACTGCAACGGTCCAGGCGATCAACCACCCCTCCGACTCGTCGCGAAGCCGTTGGATCAGGGCGCCGGCGGCCACCGCGGCCATGAGCGCACCGGCGAAAGCTATGACAGCAACGAGGATCTCCATGGTGACTCCAATGCTGCCGGACTATGCCTCCAAGCCGGTAGCCGAAGAGGGAAGGGGCCGGATGACACCGTATCCGGCGATTACGCCTAGTCATGCCAGCAAGCTGTGGATTGTGGAATTTCCGGTTGATTTCTAGAGTGTTCGAGCACGCCGCACCCCTTACCCGTAGGGATACCGGATGCCTGACTCGTCACCGTTCGCCGGGCTGCTTGCGCCAGCGGTCGCTGCGCCTGCCCGGACGGGCGAGCCCGCCGTGCGCGAAGAAGTGCCCGACGACATCCGTACGCTGGTGCTGGATGCCAAGAGCGGATGCACGGATTCCTTTGGCACGCTCTACGACCGGTACGTGGACCTCGTCTATCGCTACATCTACTTCCGGGTGGGGTCGCACCAATTAGCCGAGGACCTCACCAGCGAGACCTTTCTGCGCGCGCTGCGCAGGATCAGCGACTTCACGTGGCAGGGGCGTGATTTCGGCGCCTGGCTCGTGACCATCGCGAGAAATCTGGTCACCGACCACTTCAAGTCGGGGCGCTACCGGCTGGAGATCCCGACAGGCGAGATCATCGACGTCCCGCTCGACGGCTCGCACATTCCGGAGAACGCCGTGGTCAACGCCATCATCAACGACCGAGTGCTGCGTGCCGTCCGAGATCTCAATCCCGAACAGCAGGAATGCGTGGTCCTGCGCTTCCTGCACGGCCTCTCGCTCGCGGAAACCGCGCTGATCATGGGGAAGAAGAGTGGAGCGATCAAAGCGCTGCAGTTCCGCGCCATTCGGGCACTGGCCAGGGCGCTCAAGCACGACCTGGCGTAACCTCCTCCATTCGCACCTCGTTAGTCAGATGTCACTACCGGATCCGTCAGGGAGCTGTCATGGGTAGGGCGCGCATTCGGCGGGAGCGCCTGCTCGAGCACCTCACGGAGCTGCGCGGCCTGCCTCTCGGCGGCGCCCCCGAGCCCGCCTTCCGCGAGCGCCTGCGGACTCAGCTCCTCTCCGGCGAGCTCCCGTCGGAGGAGCCGGAGGCGGCCGAGCACCCGCGCCGCCGCGCGGCCCACCGCCGGCCGCTGCTGTCACAGCTGGCCACGGTGGGGCTGGCGGCGGCCATGATGGTCTCCTCGTTCGCCACGTACCAGTCGGTGCCGGGAGACACCCTCTACCCGCTCAAGCGCGCCGCGGAGACCACGCTCGTACGCCTCAGCAGCGACGACGCCGAACGCGGCGAGCGCGAGCTCGACTCTGCCAAGACCCGGGCCAGAGAGGTCGCCACCCTGCTCGGCTCGTCCGAGGACGGCCCGCTGGTCAGCAAGACGCTGAAGGACATGGAGGAGTCCACGCGCTCGGGCATCAGCCGCCTGGAGCGGGCGGAGCCGCGCTCGGGCAAGATCAAGAAGTTCGCGCGGGACCAGAAGAAGGTGGTCGGGCCCATGCTCACGCAGCTCGACGACTCTCAGCTGGCCCAAGCAGAGGGATACCTCGACTACATCGACGGTCTGGCCGCGCCTCACTAGCCCCGTCCTGCTTCGCAGGAAAGACAGGGCCTTCGGCGGCCGCTCTGTAAGCTGAGGCCCATGTGGCGGCTATTTCGACGACACCAGGTGGAGCCAGAGGCCGCCGGCGAGGCCGCGGCTCGGGCGGCGGTCACGGTCGCCCCTGTCGAGCCGGACCTCCAGGCGGCGGCCTTCTTCGACGTCGACAACACGATGATGCGCGGGGCCTCGATCTACCACTTCGCCCGCGGGCTGGCCACCCGTGGCATGTTCACGACGTCCGACCTGCTGAAGTTCGCCGTCGGGCAGGCCGTGTTCCGGCTGCGCGGCAACGAGAACCCCGAGCACATCGCGGTGGCCAGGGAGACGGCGCTGGCGTTCGTCGCGGGGGCCAAGGTCGACGACGTCGTACGCCTCGGCGAGGAGATCTACGACGAGGTCATGGCCGACCGCATCTGGGGCGGCACCAGGGCGCTCGCCCAGAGCCACCTGGACACCGGCCAGCGCGTCTGGCTCGTCACCGCCACGCCCGTGGAGCTGGCCCGGGTCATCGCGCAACGGCTCGGCCTGACGGGCGCGCTCGGGACTGTCGCGGAGACCAGCGACGGGGTCTACACGGGGCATCTGGTGGGCGACCTGCTGCACGGGCCGGCCAAGGCCGAGGCGGTGCGCGCGCTGGCCCGCCGCGAGGGCCTCGACCTGACCCGCTGCACGGCCTACAGCGACTCGGCCAACGACCTGCCCATGCTCTCGCTGGTGGGGCAGGCCGTGGCCATCAATCCCGACAGCGAGTTGCGGGAGCACGCCAGGAAGCACGACTGGCCGATCAAGGACTTCCGCACCGGCCGCAAGGCCACCCTCACGGCCCTGCCCATCGCCGCCGGCGTGGGCGCGGTCGCGGGGGGCGTCGCGGCCGGCATCGCCCTGCGCCGCCACTATCGCGGCCAGTCGTGACCCATCAGCGAAGTTGCTTGAACAGCTGCTCGGCCTCCGGCTGCTTCCACGCCACCCGGTTCTTGTCCTCCGGGTGCGGCGCCCACGGCACCGTCACCAGGGACAGCTTGGTCCGGGACAGCTCGGTGGCCAGTTCGTACATGGACTCCACACTCAAGTCGGTCTTGACCGACTTGCGCACCATCCCCAGGAAGGACTTGAGCCGGTCGGGTGAGGAGAACCCCGATCGGGCCTTCTTGAACATCGCCATCACGAGCCCCTGCTGCCGCTTGATCCGCTGAACGTCGGATCCGTCGCCGTACTGCCGCAGCCGCACGTACCCGAGCGCGGCCTCCCCGTTCAGCAGGCTCTTTCCCGCGGGCAGGTGGAGCTTGGACGCCTTGTCGTTCACGGCCTCGGGCAGCGTGACCTGCACGCCCCCGAGCGCGTCGACCATGCCCTTGAAGCCGGCGAAGTCCACCTCCACCGAGTGATTGATCCGCAGCCCGGTCAGGGACTCCAAGGTCCGCTTGAGGCAGTCGGCCCCGCCGGTGTCGTACGCCGAGTTGATCATGTCGGTCCTGGCGGGCGACGAGCCGCAGCGTGGGATCGCGACCATGGAGTCGCGTGGGACGCTGACCGCCGTGGCCTGCCCGCGGTCGGCGGGAACGTGGACGATCATGATGGTGTCGGAGCGCTTTCCCCCACCCTGCCTGGCCAGCATGGGGCCGTATTTGGCGTTCCCCTCCCCCTGCCTGGTGTCGGAGCCGATCACCAGGATGTTCCGCGTGCCGCTCATGTCCACGGCCTGCGACCCGGCGGGCGGCGCGGCCGTGTGGCGGTCGGCGATCAGGACGGTGGGCACGGCGACGGCGGTGGCCGTGGCGGCGGCCACGAGCCCGGCCGTCCACCAGGCCGTCCAGCGGCCCGTCCAGCGGCGCCGTGGACGGGCGTGCAGCAGGCGCTCGCGCTGGCGGACGAGCGTCGCGGGCGGCTCGTGCCCCAACTCCCCTCCGAGGTCCCGGAGCAGCTTCAGGTCGTCCATCGTCACTCCTCCTCCATGGGATTGGTGTCGCCGAGCGCGGCCCGCACCTTCCGCCTGCCCCTGTTGAGGCGGGAGCGCACGGTACCGACGGGGATGCCGAGCGCCCGCCCGACCTCCTCGTACGTGAGATCGCCCCAGGCGATCAGCAGCAGCACGTCGCGGTCCTTGGCGGGCAGCGCCGCGAGCGCCCCGGCCAGCTCCGCGCGGACGGCCTGTGCGGTGACCCCGGCCGCCACCCGGTCGGCGGGCGACTCGACGTCGGAGTCCACAGGGGCGCGCAAGAAGGCGCGGTAGCGCGCGGCCTCCTTGCGGTGGTGCCGGGAGATGAGCTTGGTGAGAATGCCGAAGAGCCACGGCCGGGCGTCCGGATAGGCCAGGTCGTAGCTCTTCCTGCGCGAGAAGGCGATCAGGAACGTCTCTCCGACGAGGTCCTCGGCGGGCTCAGGGCCGAGGCGTTTGGAGACGTACCTGTAGAGCATGGCGGAGTAGCGGTCGAAGAGCTCGGCGAACGCCTCGGGTTCTGTCCACGAGGCGCTCACGAGCTCGGAGTCCGCACCCCTGGTGGTGGCGGGTTGCGTGATCATCTCCGCCCTTCTGTGGGGGATCGGTCACGGATGTCTTGCCGCAACCCGCCACCGGGGTTCACGCGGGAGAGATCAGAGCTCCTTGAGCTGCCCTCCGTCGATCACGAACTCGGCGCCGGTCGTGCTGCCCGAGCGGGGCGACACGAGCAGCGCGACCGCGTCGGCGATCTCCTGCGGGTAGATGAGCCGCCCGGTGGCGAGCTTCATCATGGCAGGGGCGACCTCGGAGATCACGCTCTCCTTGTCGGAGCCCGCCAGGCCCGCGAAGACCTCGGCCGCGCCGCCCTCCTTGGTCCACCAGTCGGTGAGCACCGCGCCGGGCGTGACCGTGTTGACCCTGACGCCCTGGGGGCCGTACTCCTCGGAGACGGCCTTGCCGACGTGGGTCAGTGCCGCCTTCGCGGCCCCGTAGTCGACGTTCGTGGGCCCGGGCTGCTTGCTCAAGGTGGAGGAGACGTTGACGATCGAGCCGCCGCCCCGCTCGACCATGAGGGGCACGGCGGCGCGGATCATGCGTACGGCCGCGAACAGGTTGAACTCGAACATCGCGCGCCAGTCGTCGTCGCCGGGGGTCATGAAGCCCATCCGCGGCAGCGTCACGCCGGGCGGCGGGCCGCCGGCGTTGTTGACCAGGATGTCGACCCCGCCGAACTCCTCCACGGCCCGCGCCACGACCCGCGCGGGCGCCTCGGGGTCCATCAGGTCGGCGGCCACGTGCACGACCTTGTCGGGCCATTCGTCCGAACGGGTCCGCGAGACGGCCACGACGTGCGCGCCCTCCTCGGCCAGGGTGCGCGCGACAGCCAGGCCGATGCCCTTGGACGCGCCGGTCACGACGGCGACGCGGCCGGAAAGTTGAAGATCCATGGGGATGTCCTTTCGGTGGTCAGCAGAGCGAATCCTCCTTTGAACACCGAAAGGCCCCCGCCGGTTTCACAGCAGCGGCGGAAAAGCGTGCCCTCTTCGCAGCCGCAGCTCGTTCAGCATCTGCTGGATGACCTCGCGTACGTGGTCGGTGAGGTTGAACACCAGCATGGGATCGTCGGCCGCCGACGGCTCGTACTCGTCGGTGCGGATCGGCTCACCGAACTCGATCATCCACTTGGACGGCAGCGGCACCAGCCCGAGCGGCCCCAGCAGCGGGAAGAACGGCGTGATCGGCAGGTAGGGCAGCCCGAGCAGCCTGGCCAGGGACTTCAGATCGCCGATCTTGGGATAGATCTCCTCGGCCCCCACGATCGCGGTGGGCACGATCGGCACCCCGGCGCGGATGGCCGAGGCCACGAAACCGCCGCGGCCGAACCGCTGCAGCTTGTAGCGCTCGGTGAACGGCTTGCCCACGCCCTTGAACCCCTCGGGGAACACCCCGACCAGCTCGCCCTTGCGCATCAGCCGGTCGGCGTCCTCGGGGCAGGCCAGGGTGTGGCCGGTCTTGCGGGCCAGGTGGCTGAGGACCGGAAGCTGGTAGACCAGGTCCGCGCCGAGCAGCCGCAGCGGCCTGCCGGCCTCGTCGTGCATGGCCACCTGCAGCATCAGCGCGTCGAGCGGCAGCGTGCCCGAGTGGTTGGCGACGACCAGCGCCCCGCTCTCGTCGGGCAGGTTCTTCAGCCCGACCGTCTCCACCCTGAACCATTCGGTGTAGAGCGGCCTGATCAGCTCGAGGATCACCTTGTCGGTCAGCTCGGCGTCGTAGCCGAACTCGTCGACCTCGTAGTCGCCTTCGACCCGACGGCGCAGGAAGGCGAGCATCCTGGCCACGCGGTCGGGCTTCTCGAACGACGGCGCCGCGCTGATCGGGATCACGCGGGCACCCTCATGCGCAACACTCAACTGCGCACACCTCCGAACGGATGGAGGCCGCGCGAGCGCAGGAAGTCGTCGAACGCCGCCCCGGTCGTGAACTTGGGCTTCCAGCCGAGCTCCGCCTCCAGCGCGGAGGTGTCGACCGCGCGGCCATGGCACAGCAGCCTGACCTGCTCGGGCGAGTATTCGACCAGCCCGATCCTGCGTGCGGTGTCGCCCAGCGCCTTGAAAGCGGGCGAGGGCAGCGGCATGGAGAACCGCCCCGCCCGCCTGGCGCACTGCGACAGCAGCAACACGCCTGCCCCGGCCACGTTGAACGTGCCGGGGTGGTCTTCGGTCGCCATCCGGCGCAGCACCTCGACCGCGTCGTCCTCGTGGACGAACTGCAGCCGCGGGTCGAAGCCGAACACGGTCGGCAGCACCGGCTGGGTGAAGTAACGCGTCAACGGCGAGTCGACGCCGGGTCCCATGAAGTTGGCGAAGCGCAGCATCGACACCGTCACGTCGGGCCGACGCCGCGCGAAGCCGCGTACGTAGCCCTCCACCTCGGCCGCGTCCTTGGCGTAGCCGTGGGTGGGGCCGTCCGGCGGCTCCAGGTCCTCGGTGAACACCGCGGGGTCGCGGGGCGACGAGCCGTAGACGGCGGTGGTGGAGCGCACCACCACGCGCCGCACGGTCGCCGACCGCTGGCAGGCACCGAGCAACTGCATGGTGCCGATGACGTTGTGCTCCTTCATCGCGGCCCTGCCACTGCTCCTCGACGGAGCACTGACCAGGCTCATGTGCACAACGGTGTCGATGTCCGCAGCCGCGATCACCTGAGCGATGTCAGGGCTGCGCAGATCCACCCGGACGAACTCAGTCCGGCCGAGAGAGATGCCGCCGTCCCGCGTCAGCGAGGGGGGCGGCACGGTGTCAACTCCTATGACGCGGCTGATGTCCGGGTCGGAAGCCAGAACGCTCGCCACCCGGGCGCCGATGTGGCGCGAGACCCCGGTGACAAGCACGGTGTGGGTCATCAGCGCCTCGCAGTTGCGTAAGTTACTTCTTGTTACGCCGCTGGATGCGCGTCTTCTTCAACAGCTTGCGGTGCTTCTTCTTAGCCATCCGCTTGCGGCGCTTCTTGATCACAGAGCCCACGGGACCCCCAGGTGCTGGTAGCAAGTCTTAACGGAGTGCGAGCGCACACCGGCTCACAGACTACCGGCGATGGGCGGTAGATCGCCCCACCGGGGGGTGAGAGCCCGGTCGCGTCTTACGACGGCCGGGCCTCGCCCGCGACAGCATTCACGACGTGACGGGTCACGTCGCTACTTCAACCTGCCTCGATGTAGGCCTCCCGCAGATAGTCGTGTACCGCCTGCTCAGGCACTCTGAACGACCGGCCGACACGGATGGCCGGCAACTCGCCAGAGTGGACGAGCCGGTACACCGTCATCTTGGACACCCTCATGACCGTCGCGACTTCCGCCACAGTCAGGAACTTCACCTCACTGAGAGGTCTTTCGCCTGCACCCATCGGACGCCTCTTCCGCACGTGGTTTCCGGGTTATCCCCACTGGTGCCATTGCTCACGCACGTGTACTGCCGTCAGCGTAAGTCGGGACTCCGGGTGCGCAAACCCCCTAGTTTCTCAGTCGCCGGAGCCACCTGTCAGCGGAACCAGCGAAATCGCTGGCCAGCAGCCGGGCCGAGCACCTCACTTGGACGTTGGAACTGTCCAAGTTGCCACACATAAGAGTCGCCGGAGCGCCATCAAAAGTTGGCAAAGGGACAGCGAGCCTCTTGGAATGCGGGCGCGAAAAGACCGTATCGGTAGGACCGATTTCGACTCAAAGGGCTCGTGAGACCTGAGTGACGAGCCGCTCTGTCAGCGGAGCGTAAAAACGTGGTAGCACGTTGTCATCAAGTGGCACGACCACGTCGATCTTGCCCTCGGCCTCGCCGAGGAACAGACCCGGGTCGTTGCAGTCGGCGAACGCCACCGTGTGCGCACCCGCCTCTCCCGCCGCTCCCGCCCAGCCGTGGTCGCCGATCACGAGGTCGGGGAGCTCCCCGCCGAGCTCCTCGATCATGCGGCGCATGGGGGCGGCGTCGTGGGTGTGCACGAACGCGCCCCTGTCGTCGAGCATGGCGATGTCCTGCAGATAACGAATCTTGCGCCGGCGTCCGAAATTGGATCCGGAGTAGGCCCATCCCTCGGCAGGAGTGAGCAGCTCGGCCCCGCGCTCGGCGCACAGGCGCGCCAGCGGCAGGTGCACGGCGAGCAGCCCGGTCGGGTGGCCGGTGGCGAACAGGACGCGCGGGCGCTCCCGCGACAGCACGGCGGCGATGGCCTCGGCCATGTCGTCGAGCGCGTCGATCGTCAGGTCGGGGTCGATGGTGTCCTGGCCCCAGCGGTGGTCGGGATCGGACACCACACCCGCGGACTTGGCCATGAGCGCCAGGACGTCGCGGTACGACCACGGCTGGTCGAAGGTCAGGCCCAGCTTGTAGTACGGGTCGCCGTTGGCGAGCGAGCTGTAGTGGTCGAGGTTGTTCTCGCGGGGAGTCGCGACGTCGCCGGCTATCCGCGTGTGGACAAGATGCTCTCTAAGTTGGTCGCGGCTCAGCACAGCTTCTTCCTCGTCAGGGCATTGGATCGAGGCCGTGCAGGGGGAAGACCGCATGTCGGGTCGCCATGATCGCACGGTCAATGGGGTCCGCTGGGTCATAACCACCGGACAGGTCGCGAAATTCCGGATTGCGACCGTCCGTCATCGTCAGCGGCGGTGTCTCGCCCGTACGTTCCCTGACGAACTGGCGCCAGCTCTGGCTCGTGGGGGTGTCCGGGTCGATCGGGTGGCCCGCCAGCTCGGCGATGAGATGGGTCCACGCCCGCGGCACCACCTGCACCAGCTCGTAACCGCCACCGCCGGTGGCGATCCACCGGCCGCCGGCCGTCTCGTGGGCCAGGCGGTGCAGGGCGGCGTACGCGGCCCGCTGGCCGTCGACGCTGAGCATCAGGTTGGCCAGGGGGTCGAGCGCGTGGCTGTCACAGCCGTGCTGGGTGACCAGGATCTCCGGCCTGAACTCGTGCAGCAGCGGCGGCACGACCGCGTGGAAGGCCCGCAGCCACCCCGCGTCGCCGGTCCCCGCCGGGAGCGCGACGTTGACGGCCGTCCCGTCCGCGCCGGTCTCCTCGGGGAAGCCGGTGCCGGGGAACAGCGTGCGCGGGCTCTCGTGCAGGCTGATCGTCAGGACCCTCGGGTCGTCGAAGAAGGCCGCCTGCACGCCGTCGCCGTGGTGGACGTCCACGTCCACGTACGCGATGCGGCCCGCCCCCTGCCTCAGCAGCCACGCGATGGCCAGTGCGGGATCGTTGTAGACGCAGAAGCCGCTGGCCGTGGCGGCCATCGCGTGGTGCAGCCCGCCCGCCACGTTGACCGCGTGCTCGGCCGTCCCCTCCCAGACGGAGCGGGCGGCGGCCAGCGACGCGCCGGCGATCAGCGCGGAGGCCTCGTGCACGCCCTTGAACGCGGGGTTGTCCTCGGTGCCGAGCCCGGCACCGAGGTCGGGCTGCCCGGAGGCGGACACGCGTTTGACGGCCTCGATGTAGGCGGGCCGGTGGACCATGGACAGCTCGGCGTCGGTCGCGGGCGCGCAGCCGGTCACCTCGACCTTGTCGAGGACGCCGAGCGCGCGGGCGAGCGCCATGGTCAGCTCCACCCGCACGGGGGCGAGCGGATGGCTCGGGCCGAAGTTGTAGGAGGTGAGAGCGTCGTCCCAGATCACCCGTGCCGACCTGCTCATCCCGTCTCCTCTGTGTGCCCTCGCCTTGGGGCCGACGTTACCGCAGCGCAGACGCCTCGCTGTAGGCGGTGATCCGCAAATTTCGTGACTTAGTGTCTTGGGCGTGCGGCGAACCTTCCTCAAGATCGTGCGCTTCTTCAGTCGCCCTCGGGTCTTCGACACGACGTTGGTGATCGTGTTCACCCTCCCAGCCGTGCCCGCGCTGCCCTTCATGATCGCCGGCGGCGAGGTGAGGGGCGTGCTGATCATGGTGAGCTACCTGGCGGGCATGGCGCTCCTGCTGATGCGGCGCCGACGGCCCATTGTGACTGTTGCGCTGGTGGCGGCGGTGGACGCCGTGAGCATCGCGACGCAGCTCGTGACATTCGTCCCCCCGTCCTCCGCCATCGCGTGCTACAGCTTGGGCCGATACACCGCCGGCCGGGCGACCCTGATCACCTCGGCGGGGGCCTACGCCGTCTACGCGACGACCATGGAGCTGTTCTGGCGCGCGAAGGGCGGCTGGCTGGCCGCGCTGTTCGCCATCTGCGTGCCCGTGGGCATCGGGCTGATCGTCCGGCTGAAGGCCGAGCTCGCCGAGCGGGGCAGGCGCGAGATCGCCGACGCCGCCGTGCGTGCCGAGCGGCGGCGCATCGCCAGGGAGCTGCACGACGTGGTCGCCCACCACATCACCGTCATCAACGCCCTGGTCGGCGGCGCGCGCGCCACGCTGCCGCCCGGGCAGGAGGTCACCAGGGACGCGCTGGAGAGCGCCGAGCAGACCGCCCGCCAGGCCATGTCCGAGATGCGCCGCCTGCTCGACGTGCTCAGGGCCGACGGCAGCGAGGGACCCGATGCCGCGACCGGGGTGGGCGCCGACCGGCTGCCCTCGCTGATCAAGGAGGCGAAGACGGCGGGGCTGCCGGCCAGCCTGACCGTGACGGGAGAGCCCGTAGAGCTCCCCGCGGCCGTGGACCATGCCGTCTACCGGATCGTGCAGGAGGCGCTCACGAACACCCGCAAGCACGCGGCCAGCGCCAGGGCGAGCGTGCGGCTGACGTACGGGCCCTCGGCCGTGGAGGTCGAGGTGGTGGACGACGGGCTGGCGGCGGGGGGCGGCGCGCCGGGGTTCGGGCTGGGCGGCATGGCCGAACGGGTGGCATTATGCGGCGGCCGACTCTCGACCGGGCCGCGCCCAGAAGGCGGTTTCCGCGTGCACGCCCGCATTCCCTTGGAGACGACATGATCAGGGTTCTGCTGGTGGACGACCATGGACTGGTCCGCAAGGGGTTCAAGCTGATGCTCGACGCGCAGCCCGACCTCGGAGTGGTCGGCGAGGCCGGGGACGGCGCGGAGGCAGTCGAGCTGAGCAGGCGGTTGCGGCCGGACGTGGTGCTGATGGACCTGCACATGCCGGGCCTCGACGGGGTGCGGGCGACCGAGCTGATCACCGCGGAGCTGCCGGAGGTGCGGGTGCTGGCGCTGAGCACGTTCGACCTGGACGAGAACGTGGTGGCGGCGCTCAGGGCGGGCGCCGGCGGGTTCCTGCCCAAGGACGTCTCCCCCGAGGAGCTGATCGAGGGCGTGCGCGTGGTCCACCGGGGCGAGTCGGCCGTCGCGCCGCGCCTGCTGAGCCGGCTGATCGGCACGTTCGTACGGGCTTCCAGCAGGAGACCCGTGCCCGCCGAGCTGGCCGGGCTGACCGAGCGCGAGCGGGAGATCCTCGTGCTCATCGCCCGCGGCCGCTCGAACACCGAGATCGCCGCGGAGCTGTCCGTCTCCCCCTCCACCGTCAAGAACCACGTGACCAGCCTGTTCGCCAAGATCGACGCCAGGGACCGGGCGCAGGCGGTGATCGCGGCCTACGAGGCCGGGCTGATCCGCCCAGGAGAGTAGGACCAGGCTCCTAGATCGCCTCGCGGGAAACGGTCCCCGCGCAGGAAGAAACCGGGCGCGGCCGACGGCACGCTCAGATCATGACCGCGATCCGCGCAACGAACCTGAGCAAACGCTACGGCGCCACCGCCGCAGTGTCGGACCTGTCGTTCGACGTCAAGCCCGGTCAGGTGACCGGCTTCCTGGGCCCGAACGGAGCCGGCAAATCCACGACCATGCGCATGATCCTCGGCCTCGACCGGCCGTCCGGCGGCTCCGTGCTCGTGGACGGGCGGCCGTACGCGGAGTTGCCGCATCCCCTGCGCAAGGTCGGCGCGCTGCTGGACGCCAAGGCCGTGCACGGCGGACGCAGCGCGTACAACCACCTGCTGGCCATCGCGCAGAGCAACGGCATCCCCGCGAGCCGCGTGGACGAGGTGCTGGACACCGTGGGGCTGCGCGAGGTGCGCAAGCGGCGGGTCGGCGGCTTCTCGCTGGGCATGTCGCAGCGGCTGGGCATCGCCGCCGCGCTGCTGGGTGACCCCGAGATCCTGATCTTCGACGAGCCCGTCAACGGGCTCGACCCCGACGGCATCCTGTGGATCCGCACGTTCATGCGCAAGCTGGCGGCCGAGGGCCGCACGGTGTTCGTCTCCAGCCACCTGATGAGCGAGATGGCGCAGACCGCCGACCACCTGATCGTGATCGGCAAGGGGCGGCTCATCGCCGACACGAGCGTGCGGGAGTTCATCGGGCGCAGCTCCCAGGGGTACGTACGGGTCCGCTCGCCCCGGCTGGCCGAGGTGGCGGAGCTGGTCAAGGTGGGCGAGCTCCACCCCGACCACCTGCGCGTGACCGCGATGAGCACGCTCGAGATCGGCACGCTCACCGCTCGCGCCGGGATCCCGCTGGAGGAGCTGACGTTCGTGCAGCCGTCGCTCGAAGCGGCCTACATGGAGCTGACCAAGGACAGCCTGGAGTTCTCGTCATGATCGACATCCTCAGGTCCGAATGGACCAAGATCCGCTCAGTCCGCTCCACGGTGTGGACGCTGGGTGTCACCGCGCTTCTGATGGTGGGCATCGCCACACTCATCAGCGGCTCCGCCAAGGGCTCGGGCGACGGGCCCATCCCCGCCGACTCCGCGATCGCGATGGGTCTGATCGGCAGCATGTTCGCCTCGCTGTCCATGGCCACGCTGGGCGTCCTGGTGATCTCCAGCGAGTACCGCACGGGCGGCATCCGCACGTCGCTGATGGCCGTGCCCAGGCGCATGAGCCTGCTGGCCGGCAAGATCGTGGTGTTCACGGCGGTGTCGCTGGTGGTCTGCACGGTCGCGTCCGGCGTCTCTCTCCTCGTCAGCCTGACGATCACGCAGCCGCCGTCGCTCGAGACGGGCGCGGTGGTGCAGGCGGTGGTGGGAGGCGGCCTCTACCTGACCGCCTGCGGCCTGTTCGGGCTGGGGCTCGGCACGCTCGTCCGGCACACCCCGGGCGCGATCGTCTCGGCCATCGCGCTGATGCTGGTGCTGCCCCAGCTGACCAGCGCGTTGCCCGGGCGGTGGGGCAAGACCGTGTCCGACTACTTCACCACCAACGCGGGCTCGCAGATCGTGATGGGCCGAGGGGACAACTCTCTCGGGCCGTGGACCGGATTCGGCGTCTACCTCGCCTGGATCGCTGTCGCCGTGATCGCGGGGGCCGTACTGATGCAGAAGCGGGACGCCTGAGGTCACTCGGCGCGGAGGGCGATGACGGGGTCCAGTCTGCCCGCCCTCCGCGCCGGGGCCACGCCGAAGAACACCCCGACGGCCGCCGACACCCCGAACGCCAGCGCGATCGACCACCACGTGATCGACGCGGGCACCTCCGTGAACGCCGCGATGGCCACCGACCCGCCCACCCCGAGCGCGATCCCGATGAACCCGCCGATCGTGGTCAGCAGCACCGCCTCGATGAGGAACTGGGCGAGGATGTCGCGCTGCCTGGCTCCCAGAGCCTTGCGCAGCCCGATCTCGCGGGTGCGCTCGCGCACGCTGACCAGCATGATGTTCGACACCCCGACGCCGCCCACCAGCAGCGAGATGCCCGCGATGGCGGCCAGCACGCCGGTGAGCATGCCGAGCACGCTGCCGATCGTGCCGAGCAGCGCGGTCTGCGTGACCGCCGAGAACTGCTCGCCCGGGTACCGCGCCCGCAGCGCCGCCGTCACCTTGTCCGAGAGCGGGTCGATCTCGTCGGGCCCGGACGCGCCGACCGCGAGCCCGTTGATCCGCTCGATCCCGAGCAGCCGCTGTGCCGTCGTCACCGGGATGTGGATCTCCTGGTCGCGCGAGAGCCCGAACGTCTGCCCGACCTCGGCGTACACGCCCACCACCCGGAACCTGGCCCCGGCCACCGTCACCTGCCGCCCGATCGGGTCCAGGTCGCCGAACAGCCGGTCCGCCACCTGTGATCCCAGCACCGCCACCCTGCGCCGGGTGTCCACGTCGGTCTCGCTCAGCGGGCGCCCCTTGTCCAGGGGACGGTCGAAGATGTTGACGAGGTTCTGGTCGGTGCCGATCACCGTGACGAACGCCTCGACCCTGCCGACGCGTACGGTCTCGCCCGACTGCAGCGAGACCGTCACCTTCGACGGGTCGCCCACCACCCGCCGGACGTAGGCGACGTCGGCCAGGCCGAGCTTGCTCTGCGTGGGGGCCGCGCCCAGGCTGATGCGGCCGGGTACGACGAGGATGATGTTGGTGCCGAGGCCCGAGATCTGCTTCTCGATCTCGTCCTTCGCGCCCGTGCCGATGGCCACCAGGATCACCACGGCGAGCACGCCGATGATCACGCCGAGCATGGTCAACGCGCTCCGCAGCCGGTTGACGCGCAGCGCTTCCAGCGCCATCACGAACGACTCGCTGGACTTCACACGGTGTCCTTCTCGATCAGCCCGTCCCGTACGTGGATCTGGCGACGGGCATGGGCGGCGATCTCGGGCTCGTGCGTCACGAGCACCACGGCCACCCCGCCCTCGCCGTTGAGCCGGTCGAGTATGGCCATGACCTCGGTCCCGTTGGCGGTGTCGAGGTTGCCCGTGGGCTCGTCGGCCAGCAGCACCTTGGGCTCGCCGACCAGGGCCCTGGCGATGGCCACGCGCTGCTGCTCCCCGCCGGACATCTGGGACGGCCGGTGCTCCAGGCGGTGGCCCAGCCCGACCGCCTCCAGCGCCGCGCGGGCCCTGGAGCGCCGCTCGGCCCGGCCGACACCCCGGTAGACCAGCGGCAGCGCCACGTTGTCCAGCGCCGAGGTCCTGGCCAGCAGGTGGAACGACTGGAAGACGAAGCCGATCGTCTTGTTACGCAGCTCGGCCAGCTCGGTGTCGGACAATCCGGATATCTCCACGCCGTTGACCCTGAGCACGCCCGAACTGGGCCGGTCGAGGCAGCCGAGCAGGTGCATGAGCGTCGACTTGCCGGAGCCCGACGGGCCGACGATGGCGGCGAACTCGCCCTGGTCGATCCGGAGCGTCACGCCACGCAGCGCCTCCACGGCGACGCCGTCGAGCTGGTAGCGCCGGGTGAGGTCCACTGCCTCGATCGCGGGCGTCATGGCAGCCGCTGCCCTTGCCGTACGGAGTCCGCCCCCTTGACCACGATCCGGTCACCTACGGACAGCCCGCTCAGCACCTCCACCACGGCGTCGCCCTGGGCCCCGAGCTTGACCACGCGCCGCTCGGCCACGCCGTTCCTGATCGCCCAGACGACGCTCTCGCGCCCGCTGGAGACGATGGCCGAAGCAGGCGCCGAGACGGCGGACGGCGACTCGCGCACGGTCAGCCGCGTGACGGCGCTCATGCCCGGCTTGGGCGTGGGCGCCTCGGAGCCGTCGTCGAAGGCGCCGGGGCCGAGCGTGAGCCGCACCGGGTAGCTGACCCCGCCCGTGGTGCCCTCCATGGGGGTGACGCCGATGCCGGTCACCACGGCCGTGTACGTGGCGCCGGGCACCGCGTCCAGCTCCACGGCGGCCCGCACCCCCTTGTTCACCAGCAGGACGTCCGTCTCGTCCACGTCGGCGTCCAGGGTGAGCCTGGAGACGTCGGTGACGGTGACGATCGAGTCGCCCGCCGAGACGGGGACGCCCGTCGCGACCGGGCTGCCGGACGCCGAGCCCGTCGAGGGCACGGACGGCAGCTGCTGACCGCCGCCGGGGAGCTGGCTGAGCAGCCCTTCCACGCCGCTCGGCATACCGCCCCCGCCCGAGGCGCGGCCGAGCGTGACGACGCCGGCGAACGGCGCCTTGATCGTGAGCGACTTGACCGCGCTCTCCGCCGCCTTGAGCGCGGCCTTGGCCTGTGACTTCGACGCGGCCTGCAGCGAGGCCATCGAGCCGGCCAGGCCGCTGGTCACGCCGGACAGCATCCCGCTGATCGAGCGGTTGAGCTGCGCGGTGATCGAGGCCAGTGCCCTGGTCTGTGCCTTGTGCTGGGCCTGCGCCAGGTCGATGGCGTTCAGGAGCTGCCTGCGCACCCCGGCGTCCGCGACCTTCCTGGCCTCCTTGCGGGCCCTGGCGAAGTGGGCGGCCACCTTGCGGTCGAACGACCTGGTGTCGAACGACGGCAGCCGCACGGCGGGGGTGGCGAAGCCCACGGGCGTGGCCGCCTTGGAGGCCTGGCGGGCCTGCTTGAGCCGGCTCCGGGCCTCGGGCGAACTGATCTTCGCCAGGATCTCGCCCTTGCGCACGTGGTCGCCCTCGCGGACGTACAGCTTGGCGATCGTGCCCTGGGCGGGCGAGCGCAGGGTCGCGGAGGCACGCGCGCCGATCGTGGCGGGGGCCTCGACGACCTCGGTGACCGGGCCCCGCCTGACCTCGCCGACCTGGACGTTCGGCGGTTCCTCCGAGGTGCAGCCGGTCAGTGCGAAAAGGACGAGCAGCGGCGCGATGCCGCGACGTAACGTCACCCGACCCATCGTAGGAGCGGGGCCGTCCGGCCTCTCAGCCGGAGGCGAGCTGGCGCCCCCGGTCGCGGGCGGCCTCGATGGCGGCCAGGAACGCGGCCCGCACGCTGTGCCGTTCGAGCTCGGCGATGGCGGCGATCGTCGTGCCGCCCGGCGAGGTGACGGCCTCGCGCAGGATCACCGGGTGCTCGCCCGAGTCGCGCAGCATCACGGCGGCCCCGACGATGGACTGGATGACCATGTCGAGCGCGGCGGCCCGCGGCATGCCGAGCAGGATGCCCGCGTCGACCATGGCCTCGACCAGGTAGAAGAAGTAGGCGGGGCCGCTGCCGGAGAGCGCGGTGGCGGCGTCCTGCTGGGACTCGGGGATGCGCAGCACCTTGCCGACCGGGCTGAGCAGGCCCTCGGTGAGCTCGAGGTGCTCCTCGCCCGCGTGGGCGCCCGCCGAGATCACGCTCATCGCCTCGTCGAACCTGATCGGCGTGTTGGACATCACCCGCACCACGGGCACGTCCACGCCGAGCCGCTGCTCCACGAACGACGTCGTGATGCCGGCCGCGGCCGTGATCACCAGGCGGTCGTCGGGCACGTAGGGGGCGATCTCGGCCAGCAGTGTGGCCATGTCCTGCGGCTTGACGGCCAGGATGAGCGTGTCCGCGACCTTGGCGGCCTCGGAGTTGGAGACGGTGCGCACGCCGTACGTCTCGCGCAGCGCCTGCGCCCGCTCGGCCCTGCGGGTGGTCGCCATGATGTCGTCGGGCTTGAACCCGGCGCGCAGCAGCCCGGACAGCAGGGCCTCGCCCATCTTTCCCGTGCCCAGAATCGCAATCACGCTGGCAGCCTACCGTCGCGACAGCAGTGACCTGAGGAAGAAGGCCAGGTTGCGGGGGCGCTCGGCCAGGCGGCGCATGAGGTAGGCGTACCAGTCGGAGCCGTAGGGGACGTAGACGCGCATCCTCGCGCCCTGGCCCGCGAGGCGGAGCTGCTCGTCGGGGCGCACGCCGTACAGCATCTGGTGCTCGTAGCCGGTCACGTCGCGGCCCTCGAGCACGGCCAGCGTGGAGGCGATGCGGACCATTCTCGGGTCGTGGGTGGCGACCATGGGGTAGGCGGTGCCCGCCATCAGGATCCTCAGGCACCGTACGAACGAGCGGTCGATGTCGGCGGGCCTGCTGTAGGCCCCCGGAGCGGTGTACGCGCCCTTGCACAGGCGCACGCGGGCCCCGGCGAGGCTCTCGCAGCGCTCCAGCGCCTCCGGCAGGTACGCCTGCACCACCACGCCCACGTCGGGATGGTCCCCGCGCAGGGCGGTGTGCACGGAGTGGAGGCCGGGGATCGTGTCGTGCTCCTCGGCGTCGAGCGTCACCGTGACCCCCCTGGCCGCGGCCGCCCGGCAGATCGCGGCGGCGTGGTCGAGCGCGAGCCCCTCCGACAGCCGCAGGCCGAGCGCGGTGAGCTTGACCGAAACGTCGGCGCCCGCGGGCAGCAGGCCGAGCAGCCGCAGGTATTCGGCGACCGCCGCCTCGGCCTGCGCCTGTTCCGTCACCTCCTCGCCGAGATGGTCCACGCTGACGAGCAGCCCCTTGCAGGCCAGCTCACCGATCACGGCGCCTACGTCGTCCGCGACATAGCGCCTGACCACGTCGGCGGTCAGCCGGGAGGTGGAGATGACGCGCTCGGCGCGTTCGCTCTTGGAGACTGCGAGGAGAGCCTGACGGAGCACGCGAACCACACTAATCGCCGCCGGATGAACCGGGGACCCGCCCTATCCGTCGAAGAGGTATGCGTGCAATGACAGCGACTGCACTGGCCGGATGTCTCGTGCTCGCGGCGGGCTGCGGCGCGGCCCCGCCCGCCCGGCAAGGCGCCTCCACCGTCCCGCAGCAGCCACCCGTCGTGACGAACCCGGTCACCACCACTCCCACGAAGGGACCGGAGGTCACCAAACCGACCGGCAACGCGATCAACGTCCACAAGGTCCGATGGACCAAGGCCAAGCCGGTGGCCAAGGGCAGGCAGATCCAGCTCACCTGGTGGTCCGGCGTCGCCCCGTGCACGGTGCTCGACCGGGTCAAGGTGAAGGAGACGGCCAAGCGCGTCACGATCACCCTCTACGAGGGCACCTCGCCCAAGGCCAGGAACGTGTCGTGCATCATGATCGCGATCGAGAAGACCACGACGGTCAAGCTCAAGAAGTCGATCGGCAAACGCAAGATTGTGGACGGCGCAAAATAGCGTGTCCAAAACCGGACATCCCTGGTGACAAATGATCGATTTGGAGCGATACATCGATCAAGCACCAGAGGCGCGGGGGCGTCGAGGGTGACGCTGCGCATCACTGGGGGGTCCGTTGAGACGGCTGAGCCGTGCCCTGTCCTCGATCCTGCTCATCTGCGCCGGCCTGGTGGCCCTGGCCGGCCCGAGCGCCCAGGCGCTGCCGGCGGCTTTCCAGCGGCAGACCGTGTTCAGCGGGCTGAACCATCCGACGAACATCGAGTTCGCCTCGGACGGGCGCGTGTTCGTGGCGGAGAAGAGCGGGCTGATCAAGGTCTTCGACTCCCTCACGGACACGACGCCGGCCACGTACGCGGACCTACGGACGCAGGTGCACAACTTCTGGGACCGCGGCCTGCTCGGGATGGCACTGCACCCGAACTTCCCCGCCGACCCGCGCGTCTACGTCCTGTACGCGTACGACGCCGTGCCCGGCGGTACGGCGCCCCGCTGGGGCACGGCGGGAGCGACCGACGATCCCTGTCCCACGCCGCCCGGCGCGACCGGCGACGGCTGCCTCATCACGGGACGCCTGTCGGTGATCTCCCCGACCGGCGCCGAGACCCCGCTGATCACCGACTGGTGCCAGCAGCACCCCAGCCACTCCTTGGGCGACCTCCAGTTCGGCCCCGACGGCATGCTGTACGCCACCGCCGGCGACGGCGCCAGCTTCAACTTCGCCGACTACGGCCAGGACAACCTGACCAGCTCCGACGTGACCCCGGACAACCCGTGCGGCGACCCGCCGTCGCCGGTCGGCACCGCGCTGGCGCCGCCCGCAGCGGAGGGCGGCGCGCTGCGCGCGCAGGACGTGCGCACCAGCGGCGACCCGGCCGGGCTCGACGGCACATTGATCCGGATAAATCCGGACACGGGGGCGGCCGCCGCCGGCAACCCGAACGCCGGCAGCTCCGACCCCAACGCCGCCAGGATCGTCGCGAACGGCCTGCGTAACCCGTTCCGCATCACCAACAGGCCCGGCACGCAGGAGATCTGGCTCGGCGAGGTCGGCTGGAACACGTACGAGGAGATCAACAGGGTCACCGCCCCGACCTCGGGCGTCTCGAACTTCGGCTGGCCCTGCTACGAGGGTCCCGGCAGGCAGGGCGGCTACGACAACCTCAACCTGACCCTGTGCGAGAACTTCTACGCGGAGGGCGCCTCGGCGCACACCCAGCCGTACTTCTCCTGGAACCACAACTCCCGCCCGGCCCCGAACGACCCGTGCCCGTCGGGCGGCTCGTCGTCCAGCGGCGTGGCGTTCTACGGCGGCGGCGCGTACCCGGGCGCGTACGACGGCGCGCTGTTCTTCTCCGACTACAGCCGCCAGTGCGTGTGGGTGATGACCAAGGGCGCGAACGGCCTGCCCGACCCCGCGACCGTCCAGAACTTCGACTCGGGCATGCCCGCGGTGGAGCTGGAGATCGGCCCGGGCGGCGACCTGTTCGCGGTGGACTACGACCACGGCACGATCGTCCGCTACATCTACGCCAACACCCCGCCGACGGCCGTGATCAACGCGAGCAGCACGTCCGGCACCGCGCCGCTGGCCGTGACGTTCTCGGGCGCCTCGTCCACGGACGCCGACGGCGACCCCCTCACGTACGCCTGGGACCTCGACGGGGACGGCGAGCTGGACGACTCCACCTCGGCCACCCCGTCGTTCACCTACGCGCAGCCGGGCTCCTACGTCGTGCGGCTGCGGGTCGGCGACGGCCGGGGCGGCCAGGGCGACGCCTCGGTCACGGTCAACGTGAACAACACCCCGCCCACGGCCACGATCGACGCCCCCACCGCCGCCACGACCTGGGCCGTGGGTCAGACGATCAACTTCTCCGGCACGGGCACGGACGCCCAGGACGGGACGATCCCGGGCACGCGCATGAAGTGGACCCTCATCCTGGACCACTGCCCGAGCACGTGCCACGAGCACGAGATCACCACGTTCACGGGCGCGAGCGGCTCCTTCCAGGCGCCTGACCACGACTACCCGTCGCATCTGGAGCTCCGCCTGACGGTGACCGACGCCCAGGGGCTGACGGACACCAAGAGCGTGCTGCTGCAGCCGCGCACGATGAACCTGACGTTCCAGTCCTCGCCGCCGGGTCTGCAGGTGGGGTTCAACAGCGAGCAGACGACCACGCCGTTCACGCGTACGGTCATCGTCGGGTCGGGGAACTCGATCTCGGCTCCGTCGCCGCAGACGCTGTCGGGCCAGAGCTACTCGTTCGGCTCCTGGTCGGACGGGGGCGCGGCCGGTCACAACGTCGTGGCGCCCGCGACGGCGACCACGTACGCGGCGACCTTCACGCAGACACCGGCCGACACGGGCCTGGTGGCCGCGTACGGCATGAACGAGGGCACGGGCAGCACGGTCGGCGACGCTTCCGGCAAGTCGAACACCGGCACCCTGACCAATGCCACCTGGAGCAACTCCGGCAAGTACGGCAAGGCGCTCTCGTTCAACGGCACCAGCGCCTACGTCAACATCCCCGACTCGACCAGCCTGCGCCTGACCACCGGCATGACGTTGGAAGCCTGGCTGAACCCGGCGACCGGCACCGGCTACCGCACCGCGCTGATCAAACAGCACGCCAGCGGCGTCGCATACGCGTTGTGGGCCAACGCGGACAACAACCGGCCATATACCGAAATAGTCACCGGCACTGACCAGGGCCTCCTCGGAACTGCCAGCCTGCCGCTCAACACCTGGACCCATCTGACGGCCACGTACGACGGCACCACCCTGCGCCTCTACACCAACGGCACCCAGGTCGCACAGAAGGCCGTCACCGGCGCCATCCGCGGCGACGCCCAATCCCTGCGCATCGGCGGCAGCAGCCTGTGGGGCGAATACTTCAACGGCCTCATCGACGACGTCCGCGTCTACAACCGCGCGCTCACCCCCACCGAGATCCAGAACGACATGAACACCCCGATCGGCCAGGCCGGCCCGCCCGACACGCAGCCGCCGACGGCGCCGGGCTCGCTCGCCGCGACCGGCGGCCAGGGCAGCGTCCAGCTCTCCTGGACCGCCTCGACGGACAACGTGGGCGTCGTCGGCTACAACGTCCACCGCTCCACGGCGGCGGGCTTCACCCCGTCTGGCGCCAACCAGGTCGGCTCGACGACCGGAACCTCGTTCACGGACTCGGGCGTGCCCGCGGGCACGTACTACTACAAGGTGATCGCCTTCGACGCGGCCAACCTCCCGAGCCCCGCCTCGAACGAGGCCACGGCCACCGTCACCGCGCCGCCGCCGAACACGGGGCTCGTGGCGGCGTACGGGATGAACGAGGGCACCGGCACCACCGTCGCCGACTCCTCCGGCAAGTCGAACACCGGCACCCTGACCAACGCCACCTGGAGCAACTCCGGCAAGTACGGCAAGGCTCTCTCCTTCAACGGCACCAGCGCCTACGTCAACATCCCCGACTCCACCACCCTCCACCTGACCACCGGCATGACGTTGGAAGCCTGGCTCAACCCGGCGACCGGCACCGGCTACCGCACCGCGCTGATCAAACAGCACGCCAGCGGCAACGCCTACGCCCTGTGGGCCAACGCCGACGACAACCACCCCTACACCGAGATCGTCACCGGCACCGACCAGGGCCTCCTCGGCACCGCGAGCCTGCCGCTCAACACCTGGACCCACCTGACGGCCACCTACGACGGCGCCACCCTGCGCCTCTACACCAACGGCACCCAAATCGCGCAGAAGGCCGTCACCGGCACCATCCGCAGCGACACCCAACCCCTGCGCATCGGCGGCAGCAGCCTGTGGGGCGAATACTTCAACGGCCTCATCGACGACGTCCGCGTCTACAACCGCGCGCTCACCCCCGCCGAGATCCAGAACGACATGAACGCGCCCGTCAGCTGAGAGACCGCCCACCCACGTGGACCCCGGCGCGCGCCCACCGCGCCGGGGTCCGCTCCTGTGCCAGGAACCTTCCCGGAAGCCGCCGACGTTGGAGGGAATGCCGGCGCGCTCACGAGGGTTGAGTCGAGTAGGCTCAAGTCGTTTGACAAAGCCGACCGGGATTCGTAGCTTGAGTCCAACAGACTCAACTTTGACTACAAGGACGTACTCATGGCACGTGCGGTAGGTATCGACCTGGGGACGACCAACTCCGTCGTCTCGATCCTCGAGGGCGGTGAGCCCACTGTCATCGCCAACGCGCAGGGCTCGCGGACCACGCCGTCCGTGGTCGCCTTCGCGAAGAACGGCGAGGTCCTCGTCGGTGAGGTCGCCAAGCGGCAGGCCGTCACCAATGTGGACCGGACGATCCGATCGGTCAAGCGGGAGATGGGCACCAACTGGTCCCAGGAGATCGACGGGAAGAAGTTCTCGCCCCAGCAGATCAGCGCCTTCGTCCTGCAGAAGCTCAAGCAGGACGCGGAGGCCTACCTCGGCGAGAAGATCACCGACGCGGTGGTCACCGTTCCCGCCTACTTCAACGACGCCCAGCGGCAGGCCACCAAGGAGGCCGGCACGGTGGCGGGCCTCAACGTGCTCCGCATCATCAACGAGCCGACCGCGGCGGCCCTCGCCTACGGGCTCGACAAGGAGCAGGACCAGACCATCCTGGTCTTCGACCTCGGTGGCGGCACCTTCGACGTGTCGCTGCTCGACGTCGGCCAGGAGGACGGCCACGGCTTCGTCGAGGTCAAGGCGACCTCCGGCGACAACCACCTCGGTGGTGACGACTGGGACCAGCGCATCGTCGACGAGCTCGTCAAGCGCTTCCAGAACGCGCACGGCGTCGACCTGTCCAAGGACAAGATGGCGCTCCAGCGTCTGCGCGAGGCGGCCGAGAAGGCCAAGATCGAGCTGTCCAGCCAGTCCGAGACCAACATCAACCTGCCCTACATCACGGCCTCGTCCGAGGGCCCGCTGCACCTCGACGAGAAGCTGACCCGCTCCGAGTTCCAGCGGCTGACGGCCGACCTGCTCGAGCGGACCAAGGGCCCGTTCCACCAGGTCATCAAGGACGCCGGCATCAAGGTCTCCGACATCGCCCACGTGGTGCTCGTCGGCGGCTCGACCCGTATGCCCGCCGTGACCGAGCTGGTCAGGGAGCTGACCGGCGGCAAGGAGCCCAACAAGGGCGTCAACCCGGACGAGGTCGTCGCCATCGGCGCCGCTCTGCAGGCCGGTGTGCTCAAGGGTGAGGTCAAGGACGTCCTGCTGCTCGACGTGACCCCGCTGTCGCTGGGCATCGAGACCAAGGGCGGCATCTTCACCAAGATCATCGAGCGCAACACGACGATCCCGACCAAGCGCTCCGAGGTCTTCACCACGGCCGAGGACAACCAGCCGTCGGTGCAGATCCAGGTCTTCCAGGGTGAGCGCGAGATCGCCTCGTACAACAAGAAGCTGGCGACCTTCGAGCTGACCGGCATCGCGCCGGCCCCGCGCGGCATCCCTCAGATCGAGGTCACCTTCGACATCGACGCCAACGGCATCGTCAACGTCTCCGCCAAGGACCTGGGCACGGGCAAGGAGCAGTCGATGACGATCACCGGCGGCTCCGCGCTGCCGAAGGACGACATCGAGCGCATGATGCGCGAGGCCGAGTCGTACGCCGAGGAGGACAAGAAGCGCCGCGAGGAGGCCGAGGTCCGCAACAACGCGGACGGGCTCGCCTACCAGACGGAGAAGTTCCTCCGCGAGAACGACGACAAGGTCCCCGGCGACATCAAGACCGAGGTCAACGACGCCCTGTCCGAGCTGAAGAAGGCTCTGGAGGGCACCGACACCGACGTCATCCGCACCTCGGCGGAGAAGCTCGCCACCGTCAGCCAGAAGATGGGTTCGGCGATCTACGCCGCGAGCCAGGGCCAGCAGGCCGGTGGCGAGGGCGCCCCGCAGGACGCCGCGGCCGGTCAGGGCCAGAAGGCCGATGACGACGTGGTCGAGGCCGAGATCGTCGACGAAGACCAGCCGAAGAAGGACCAGTGATGCCGCCTCGTGAAAACGGGCAAGAGCAGCCGGTGATCCGCGACAACCGCAAGATCGACCCGGAGACGGGGCAGGTCAGGGACGCCTCCGCCGCCGAGCAGGCGGCAGAGCAGCCGCCCGCGGCGGCCGCCGCCAACGGCGAGCTGGAGGCCCAGCTCGCCGAGCGGACCGCTGACCTGCAGCGACTCCAGGCCGAATATGTGAACTACCGCAGGCGGGTCGAGCGCGACCGCGCCGCGGTCAGGGAGCAGGCGGTCGCGGGCGCGCTGGCGGATCTGCTGCCCGTACTCGACGACATCGGCAGGGCCCGCGACCACGGCGAGCTGACCGGTGGCTTCGCGAAGGTGGCGGAGTCGCTGGAGTCGGCGCTCACCAAGCTGGGCCTCAGCTCCTTCGGGCAGAAGGGCGAGCCGTTCGACCCGACCGTCCACGAGGCGCTGATGCACAGCTACTCGTCGGAGGTGACGGAGCCGACCGCGATCGAGGTGCTGCAGCCCGGATACCGATTGGGTGACAGGGTGCTGCGTCCGGCGCGGGTGGCCGTCGCGGAGCCCGGGGACGCCACTCCCGCGTCCAATGACGACGACGAAAACTGACACGAGGACGAAGGGCCGTAGATGAGCACCAAGGACTACCTGGAGAAGGACTACTACGCCGTCCTTGGTGTGCCCAAGACCGCCACCGCCGATGAGATCAAGAAGGCTTATCGGAAGCTGGCCAGGCAGTACCACCCCGACAGCAACCAGGGCGACCCGACCAAAGAGGCCAAGTTCAAGGAGGTCTCCGAGGCGTACGACGTCCTGTCCGACACCAAGCGCCGCAAGGAGTACGACGAGGCGCGGACGTTGTTCGGGTCCGGGGTGGGCGGCCAGCGTCCCGGTGCCGGCGGTTTCTCGTTCGACTTCGGCGACCTGTTCGGCGGCACCGGGCAGGGCACCGGCGGTGGTGCGGGCGAGCGGCTCGGCGACCTGTTCGGCGGGCTGTTCAACCGGGGCGGCGGCGCCGGCCGCACCACCACCACGACCAGGCCGAGGCGCGGCCAGGACGTCGAGTCCGAGGTCACGCTGACGTTCACCGAAGCGGCCGAGGGCAGCACGGTGTCGCTCAGGCTGACCAGCTCGGCCGCCTGCGCCGCGTGCACCGGCACCGGCGCCAGGGCGGGCACGACCCCCAGGGTCTGCCCCACCTGTGACGGCACCGGCGCGGCCAGCCGCAACCTGGGCAACTTCGCCTTCTCCGAGCCCTGCCGCGACTGCAAGGGCCGCGGGCTGATCGTGGACGACCCCTGCCCTGTGTGCGAGGGCAGCGGCCGGGCCAAGAGCACCCGCACCATCCAGGCCCGCATCCCCGCCGGTGTCGCCGACGGTCAGCGGGTCAAGCTCAAGGCCAAGGGGGCGCCGGGCGAGAACGGCGGCCCCGCGGGCGACCTCTACATCCTGACGCACGTCAAGCCGCACGCCGTCTTCGGCAGGTCGGGCGAGAACCTGACGATCACCGTGCCGGTGACGTTCACCGAGGCCGCGCTCGGCGCGGAGATCAAGGTGCCGACCCTCAAGGGCATGCCGGTCACGCTGCGCATCCCCGCGGGCACACCCAACGGGCGCACGTTCCGCGTGCGCGGCAGGGGCGTCACCCGTAAAGACGGCACCAAGGGCGACCTGCTCGCCACCGTCGAGGTCGTGGTACCGAAGACGCTCGACGACAAGTCACGCGAGCTCCTCAGCGAGTTCAACACCGCGACCGCGGGTGAGGACCCGCGCGCTGAGCTGATTCAGCGAGCCAGAAGCGAGTAGCCGATGGACGCCAACTACTTCGACCTGTCAGACGACACACCCGTCTATGTGATCTCGGTGGCCGCGCAGCTCTCGGGGCTGCACCCGCAGACCCTGCGCCAGTACGACCGGCTCGGCCTGGTCAGCCCAGGCCGCACGGCGGGGCGCGGCCGCCTCTACTCCACAAGAGACATCATCCAGCTCCGCGAGGTGCAGCGCCTCTCCCAGGAGGAGGGCATCAACCTCGCGGGCATCAAGCGGATCCTCGAGCTCGAGAACGAAGCTCTGCGGCTGCGTGAGGAGGTTCACCGCCTGCGCGCCGAGATGCGCATGGTCAGAGCGCTGATCCGCTACGAGCTGCCACCGGGGGCCTAGAAAGAATGGACTACAAGCTCACCCAGAAGAGCCAGGAAGCGCTCTCGGGTGCCATGCGGCGTGCCGCCGCGGAGGGCAACCCCGAGATCGCCCCGGTTCACCTGCTGACCACCCTGCTCTCCCAGACGGGCGGCACCGCCGTCCCTCTGCTCGAGGCCGTCGGCGCCGACTGGCGCACGCTGCGGGCACGTACGGAGGAGCTCCTCACGGCGCTGCCCAAGGCGCAGGGCGCGACGGTGGGGGCGCCGTCGAGCTCGCGCCAGCTGCTCACGGTGCTGAACACCGCCGCCCAGCACGCCAACCGGCTCGAGGACCTCTACGTCTCGACCGAGCACCTGCTGGTCGGTCTGGCCGCCGACGGCGGCCAGGCAGCCGAGCTGCTCAAGTCGCAGGGCGCGACGCCGCAGGCACTGCTCGACGCGTTCGAGAAGGTACGCGGGCACGCGCGCGTCACCAGCGAGACCCCCGAGGACACCTACCAGGCGCTGGAGAAGTACGGCGTCGACCTGACCGAGCAGGCCCGCTCCGGCAGGCTCGACCCGGTCATCGGCCGCGACTCCGAGATCCGCCGCGTCGTCCAGGTTCTCAGCCGGCGCACCAAGAACAACCCCGTGCTCATCGGCGAGCCCGGCGTCGGCAAGACCGCGGTGGTCGAGGGCCTGGCCCAGCGCATCGTGGCCGGCGACGTGCCCGAGTCGCTGCGCAACAAGCGGCTGATCTCGCTCGACCTGGGCGCGATGGTGGCCGGCGCGAAATACCGCGGCGAGTTCGAGGAGCGGCTCAAGGCCGTGCTCTCCGAGATCAAGGAGAGCGACGGGCAGATCGTGACGTTCATCGACGAGCTGCACACCGTGGTCGGCGCGGGCGCCGCCGAGGGCGCGATGGACGCGGGCAACATGCTCAAGCCGATGCTGGCCCGCGGCGAGCTGCGCATGATCGGCGCGACCACGCTCGACGAGTACCGCGAGCGCATCGAGAAGGACCCGGCGCTCGAGCGGCGCTTCCAGCAGGTCTACGTGGGCGAGCCCACGGTCGAGGACACCATCGCGATCCTGCGCGGGCTGAAGGGCCGCTACGAGGCCCACCACCAGGTGCAGATCGCCGACAGCGCGCTGGTGGCCGCCGCCGCGCTGTCCGACCGCTACATCACCAGCCGCTTCCTCCCTGACAAGGCCATCGACCTGGTCGACGAGGCCGCCTCGCGGCTGCGCATGGAGATCGACTCCCGTCCCGTGGAGATCGACCAGCTCCAGCGCGGCGTCGACCGGCTGAAGATGGAGGAGCTGGCCCTGTCCAAGGAGACCGACGACGCCTCCGTGCAGCGACTCGAGCGCCTCCGCCAGGAGCTGGCCGACCGCCAGGAGGAGCTCAACGCCCTCGTCGGCCGCTGGGAGCACGAGAAGTCCGGGCTCAACAAGGTCGGCGAGCTGAAGAAGCAGCTCGACGAGGCGCGCGGCGCCGCCGAGCGGGCGCAGCGCGACGGCGACTTCGAGACCGCGTCCAGGCTCATGTACGCCGAGGTGCCGCGGCTGGAGCAGGCGCTGAAGGCCGCCTCCGACGCCGCGCCGCCGGACAACGCCATGGTCAAGGAGGAGGTCGGCGCCGACGACATCGCCGAGGTGATCTCGTCGTGGACCGGCATCCCCGCCGGGCGCCTCCTGGAGGCTGAGACGGCCAAGCTGCTGCGCATGGAGGATGAGCTGGGCAAGCGGCTGATCGGGCAGCAGGAGGCCGTACAGGCCGTTTCCGACGCCGTACGCCGGAGCCGGGCCGGCATCGCCGACATCGACCGGCCGACGGGCTCGTTCCTCTTCCTCGGGCCCACCGGCGTGGGCAAGACCGAGCTGGCCAAGGCGCTGGCGGAGTTCCTGTTCGACGACGAGCGGGCGATGACCCGGATCGACATGAGCGAATACTCCGAGAAGCACAGCGTGGCCAGGCTCGTCGGCGCGCCTCCCGGCTACGTCGGCTACGAGGAGGGCGGCCAGCTCACCGAGGCCGTCAGGCGGCGCCCGTACACCGTTGTGCTGCTGGACGAGGTGGAGAAGGCCCACCCCGAGGTCTTCGACATCCTCCTCCAGGTGCTCGACGACGGGCGGCTGACCGACGGGCAGGGGCGCACGGTCGACTTCCGCAACACGATCCTGATCCTCACCTCCAACATCGGGTCGCAGTTCCTCATCGACCCCAAGCTGGAGAACGGCGCCAAGCGGGATGCCGTCATGGCGGCGGTGCGGAGCTCGTTCAAGCCGGAGTTCCTCAACCGGCTCGACGACGTGATCCTCTTCGACGCGCTGGGCACGGAGGAGCTGGCTCAGATCGTCGACCTGCAGGTCGAGCGGCTGGCGCGACGCCTGGCCGAGCGCCGGCTCACGCTGGAGGTCACGCCCGCGGCCCGCGAGTGGCTGGCGCTGACGGGCTACGACCCGCTGTACGGCGCCCGCCCGCTGCGCCGCCTGGTCCAGTCGGCCATCGGCGACAAGCTGGCCAAGGCGGTGCTGTCGGGAGAGGTCATGGACGGCGACAAGGTCAAGGTCGAACTGGGGGACGACGAGCTCCTCATCCAGCGCGCCTGACCACCTTGCGGGAGCCCGGGACCCACGCGGTCTCCGGGCTTTTCGCGTGTCATGGCTCGGTCATCCCCGCTGGTCTTCAGTAAGGTCCGGCCCACTCTTCGGACAAGCCGCACTCCCGCGGCCGGATGTGTGACTACGTTCAGCGTTCGTCAGATCACCGAACTCGATCAGGGGGCCTGAAGTGTCATCTCAGAAGATCCGGAGCATCATCGCGGTGGCCACGCTGACCGCGGGCGTCACCTGGCTGGCTGCGGCCCCCTCGACGGCGGACACCTGCAAGGGCACCCGGGTGACGGCCCGGACGACCGCCTCGTACTGCGGCACGCACATCGCGACCGACGACACCCTCGGCGGCGGCAGCACGGCCGCCGACGAGAGCGAGAAGCTGGCCATGGCGGCCGGGGCGATGGCCGCGCAGCTCGGCCTGACCGGGCTGGCGACCGCGCGCGAGGCGCTGGGCGCGGCCGACATGGGCGGGCTTGCGGCGACCTGGGGCATGCCCTCCCCCGCGCTGCTCCCCAAGGTGCCCGAGTCGCTGGAGATGCGGGATCTGGCCACCATGGCGCGGGTCCCCGCGCTGCCCGCACTCCCCGAGGTGCCGTCGAAGCCGCTGGAGGTCAAGCTGCCCGAGCTCTCGCTCGGCAAGGGCCTCTCCCACAACCGCTACGCGGGCTCCGGCACCAAGTCGCCGGCGAACCTGGACAGGCCGGTGCAGGAGGTCAGGGCCGAGGTGGTCGACGTCCTGCTGCCCGAGACGGTGGAGAACCTCCAGGAAGCCTCGGTGCTGGCGGGCGGCCAGACCGCGGTGGCGGGCTTCTCCGGGCTGGCGCCGCAGCTGGGGCTGCGCTGAGCCACCCTGTCCGGGCGCGGACCGTGCCTGCCGCGCCCGGCATCCCCTAACCGAAGAGGCCGCGGCCACCCGCGGCCGCGGCCTCTTCGCCCCTGACGCCTCGCGTGGCGGGCCACCGGTACTCACCGGCACACCGACGCAGGGGTCACCGCACATGGGACAGCACCGCCTCAGCGGTCGAGCCGCCCCGAGGCCGTGCGGCCCAAAGACAGGCCCGTCCCGGGGCCCGGCCCCGCCGTGCGACGTAGCCCTCAGGTCAGAAGGCGGTGTCGTCCGCGACGGCGCCGCGTCCCGGCGTCGGCCGGCTCAGTGGACGAGCTCGTCCAGCTCGTCCTCAGGCAGCCCCAGATCGACCCGGATGCGGTAGCGGGTACGGAGGACCGCCACCTGCTCAGGGTCGTTCTCGTCGCATCCCAGGGCCGCCTGGGTGGCCCATTCGAGCCCTCCCTGGAGGTCCCCGTAGGCGACCAGCGTCTCGGCGATCGTGTGAGCGGTCGCCGTGGAGACGCCGCCCTCCGCGCGTATCGTCTCGATGACCTCCCTGGCCTCGTCGGGCTTGTCGAGCTCGAAGAGCGTGTCTGCGATGCCGGCACGCGGGTCGAAGCCCGCCTCGCCGCCGTCCTCGACCGCGAGCTGGAAACACTCCATAGCCCGCGCCGGCTGGCCGGCCGCTCGCCATTCCTCGGCGGCGAGGACCAGGATGGACGCCCGGGAGACGTCGCCGGACGAATAGCCCAGCGCGACGTCGTATAGCCGACTGGCCAGGGAACTGTGGTCGTCGGCCAGTAGGGCCTGCTCAAGCAGACGATCAAGGTGCTCACGGGTCACATGCGCCACACCGCGAGACTACCGAGCCGCTCGGCCCTTTGCCCGGTCAATGCGCATCGCCGGTCAGACACAAATTCGGTAACCCCCCGTCCATCAGTGCTCACATTGAGCGTGTCTATGCAGGTGGCAGGGCATATACGAGTTGCTTTGCTGCTACGCGAGCAAGGGGGCTGTGATGGGCATGTCCAAGCAGACGACCTTCACCCTGGCCTGTGTCGTGGTGTTGTCGGCCCTTCTTCCCGGCGTGGCGGGCTATCTGTCGGCCCGCCTCGAGGCCCTCGAAGCAGCCGAGCAGAACCTCCAGGCTCTGGAGGCCAGACTCCATGTGCGCGAGGCGAGAGACACGCGCCCGGTCTCGTTCCCCGGCGGTCCATGCCTGCGTACGCCGGCCACCCCGCGCTTCCAGCAGGTGCCCGCGATCGCCCTCGGCGGGTACGGCAAGCGCCTGCCGGACTGGCTGGCCGGCCTGCTCAGGGAAGTCGGGCGCTCCGCGCGGGACTAGCGGCGGACCAGGACTTCAGCTGCCGGGCCAGGAAGCCGCAGATCAGCTGCTTGGCCGCCTCGATGATCTCCGGCGAGCCGTCGGGGTCGCGCCGGAAGGCCAGCTTCAGTACGGCGTCGCCCGCCTCGACCGCCACCAGCACGGCCAGGTCGAGCTCGGGACTGTCGGCCAGCCCGAACTCCTTGAGCAGCAGCCCGCGCAGCCGCCCCGCGATCACCGTGTTGTTGTCGGAGTCGGAGTCGAGCAGATTGAGGTCAACGACGTCGCCGAAGTGGAGGCTCTTGAAGCCTGGAACGGTCCTGTGCATGTCGACGTACTCGTCGATGATCGCGTCGATGGCCTCCCACCAGCCGCGATATTCCTCCGCCAGGAACCTGCGGTCCACCCTGCGGACGAACTCCTCGACGTTGCGCCGGGTGAGCTCCTGGGTGACGGCCCGCTTGTCGGGGAAGAACTGGTAGATCGACCCGATCGCCACGCCGGCCCGCTCGGCTATGCGGGTGGTGGACAGCGCGTCGTATCCGGTCTCGTCGAGCAGCTGCGCGCACGCGTCGAGCATCCGCTCCACGCGCCGGGCGCTGCGGCGCTGCGCCGGCTGCCGCCTGAGTGCCTTGGGCTGGGCGCAATCATCATCCATTTGCGGCGAGGACACGGATTCATCTTCTCCCTTGGGAACGATCCTTACCGCCGGTTTCCTCGATTTCTCATGACCCCGCTCCATCGCGCGAGTGCACGCATCGCGGCCGGCGAAACCCTGGACAGGGCATATCCGATTTGCCCTTCCAAGTTGACCGGCACCACGGCCTGATTTCTGTGTACGGCCCGCAGAATGTGGGCGGCCACCCGCTCGGCCGGGTACCCGCGCCGCGCCAGGTCCCGCACGGCCTGTTCGCGCACGTCAGGCCCCACGTACGTGGCGTTGCGCGCGATCGGCGTGGAGACGAACCCCGGGCAGACGGCGCTGACCCCGATCCCGTGCCCGGCCAGCTCGGCCCTGAGGCAGTCGCTGAGCATCTTCACGGCCGCCTTGGAGGTCGAGTACGCGGGCAGCAGCCACGACGGCGCGAACGCCGCCAGGGAGGCGATGTTGACGATGTGACCGCCCTCGCCGCGCTCGACCATGGCGGCGCCGAACAGCCGGCACCCGTGGATGACCCCCCACAGATTGACGTCCAGGGTCCTGCGCCAGTCGTCCACCGCATGATCCAGAAATGGCCCAGCGACGGCGATCCCCGCATTGTTCACCACAATGTCCGGCACGCCATATTGGGAGATGATATTTCGCGAAAAATCTTCCATTTCAGCGGCGTCGGAGACGTCGACCTGCGCCGCGTGCCCCGTACCCCCGAGGTCCTTGGCAATGGCGTCGGCGGCCCGCGACGCGGCGGCGGCGTCAATGTCCGCGCACACCACCTCGGCCCCATGGGCCGCGAACGCCCGCGCGGTCGCCAGCCCTATCCCGGACCCCGCCCCCGTGACGACCACCCGCCGCCCGTCGAAGACCGCACCTGATTCCACGCGCCGCATCGCGACCTCCTATTGGACGCCTCGTCCAGGAGCATAGATCGATCAGGGCCGTGCGGCCAGCCCGGCGCAGGTACGCAGCGCCTTCCAGTCCGTGATGGCCTGGGTGCGTGCGGGCCCCGTCATCGGAATGGGGATACCCCCCTGGATGGTGGCCGGGGTCCAGCTGTCCTTCAGCACCTTCCGCCCGTTGATGGTCAGCGTCAGCACGCCGGTCCTGCCGGTGGTGCCGGGGGTGGAGTTGTAGAAGACGAAGTTGCCCATGCCGTAGTTGACGTACGCCTGGTCGAGATATCCGGACCCGAGCAGGATGTGCGCGTGTCCGCCGACCACCACGTCGGCGCCCGCCTGGACCAGCTTGGGAGCCAGCGAGAGCTGTGCCTGGTTCGGGCACTTCTGCATCTCGGTGCCCCAGTGCAGGTGGACGATCACGGTGTCGGAGTTCTTGCGCGCCTGCCGTACCGCCCGCAGCAGGCTGACCTCGTCCTTGGCCGAGGCGAGCCCGCCCTTGTCCGGGGTGGCCGTCCACGCCTGGATGAACTCCGCGTCGAGCACCTGGGTGGCCCCGATGATCGCCACCCTGTTCCCGTTCACGACCTTGCGGAACGGCTTGTACGCCTGCGCCGCGTCCTTCCCGATCCCCACCACGGGGAACTTGCCGGCCTTGATGGCCGCCAGCGAGTCCGCCAGCCCGGTCTCCATGTAGTCCATGCCGTGGTTGTTCGCCATGGACGCGACGTCGACCCCGGCCGCCTTCAGCGCGGCGAACGCGGCCGGCGGCGCCCTGAACGTGAACTGCTTCCCCGGCGCGGGCGTCCCCCCTGTGGTGATCGCCGTCTCGAGGTTCACCATCGCTAAGTCGGCCCTGCGCAGCACGCTCGCGATCGGCCCGAGCGCCGTGGCCGGGCTGGCGAGGCGCGCCCGCAGCCCTCCCTCGAAGTGCACGTCCCCACCGAAGGAGATCGTGTACGGCCGCCGCTTCGGCTTCTGCTTCGGCTTCTGCTTCGCCGTCGGGGACACGGCCGCCTGCTCGTCCACCTGCTTGCTCTGCGGCTCCTTCTCGGGGGCCGAGGAGCAGGCCACCAGAGACACGGCGACAGCGAACAACGGGAGGGCACGGGGGAATCTCATCTGCCGCCACTTCCGCTCGAATCCTGTCATTCAGGGATCGAGCATCCCATGAAGGGGCGTATTACCGCTCAGGCGGTTACATTCTCCATCAATCTACGCATTGCATCCCGAGTGTGGTCGTCCATCGGCGTGTAGACGATGAGCCGGATCTCGAGTACGGCCGTGAGACTGGTCGTCCTGAAGCGCAGCTCCCCCATCTCCACGTGCTTGAACGCCTTCTCCCTCGGCCCCGGCTCGGCCACGTCCTGCCTGGCCCACATCCGCGCGAAGTCGGGGCTCTCGGAGGCGAGCCGGCGGACGAAGTCCTGCCAGCACGGGTCGTCCGCGTGACGGCTGTAGGCGCCCCTGAAGACCGCGACGGCCCGCGCGAGCTCCTGGTCGCGGTTGAGCAGCCGGGTCGTGGGATCCGGGTTCAGGCAGGTGTGCCAGAGCGAGTTCCGTTCGCCCTCGGGCGCGTTGACCAGCTCGGGCCAGAGCGTGGCGTACGCGGCGTTCCAGGCCAGGGCGTCGCACCGGCTGTTGGCCACGCAGGCGGGCATGTCGCCGAGCCGGTCGAGGATTTCCTGCATCTCGGGCGTCACGTGGCCCGGGGCCTGGCCGACCGGCTCCGCGTGCCCGGCCAGCCGGTAGAGGTGCAGGCGCTCGGCGCTGTCGAGCCGGAGCGTGCGGGAGATGGCGTCGAGCACCTGGGTGCTGGCGTTGATCGGGCGGCCCTGCTCCAGCCAGGTGTACCAGGTCACGCCCACGCCGGCGAGCTGGGCGACCTCCTCGCGCCGCAGGCCGGGAGTCCGCCTGCGCGGGCCCGGGGCGAAGTCGACCATCTCCGGCGTGATCCGCTCGCGACGGGTCCGCAGGAAAGCCGACAGATCGGTACGCCTTGCTTCTGTCACGCTCATACCTCCACTATGGAGCGAAGCGGCAGAGCTTAACCAGTTACCGCCAATACCAGTATAAAGGGGCTCTCGTTACTGGTACTGGCTACCCGGCAAACTGATCGACATGACCCAAACTGCCGCTATCACCCCTCCCGTGGAGACCAAGCCGCAGGGAGAGACCCGAGCCAGCGGCCTGCTTCTTGCGATCATCCTCGTGGGGCAGTTCCTGGCCATCCTGAACGTCAACATCGTCAACGTGGCCACCCCGACCATCGAGGCCGACCTGCACTCCTCAGGCGCCGGGCTGCAGATGATCGTCGCCGGATACACCATCGTCTATGCCGTCTTACTGATCACCGGAGCCAGGGTCGGCGACCTGTTCGGCTACCGCAACGCGTTCCTGGGCGGGCTCACGCTGTTCACCCTCACCACGCTGGGGGCGGGCCTGGCGCCCTCCACCGGCTGGCTGGTCGCCTTCCGCCTGCTCCAGGGCTCCGGGGCGGCGTTGATGATGCCGCAGGTCCTGACCTTGATCCAGCGTAACTACCAGGGCGCGGCCAGGGGCCGGGCGATCGGCCTGTGGTCCTTGACGGTCAGCGGCGGCATCGTGATCGGCCAGGCGCTCGGCGGGATCCTGCTGGGCATGGGCGCGGGCTGGCGCATCGTGTTCCTGGTGCTGGTACCGATCGGCGCGCTGCTGCTCGCGGCCGGCCTGAAGGTGCTGCCGGCCGACCGCGGCGGCGGCAAGACCGGCCTCGACCCGTGGGGTCTGGTGTCCCTGTCGGCCGCCGTGCTCCTGCTCGTGGTGCCGATGGTGCTGGGCCGCGAACTCGGGTGGCCGCTGTGGGGCTGGATCTCGATGGGGCTGAGCGTGGTGACGTTCGCGGCGTTCGTCCGCATCGAACGGTGGGTGACCGCGAGCGGCGGCCGTCCGCTGGTGAACGCCCAGGTGCTGCGCGCGCCCGGCATGCGGCCGGGGCTGGCGGTCCTGCTGTTCGGCCCGGCGACCTGGGGCGCGTTCCTGTTCACCTCGGCCCTGCACCTGCAGGGAGAGCTGCACCTGACGCCGCTGGCCTCGGGCATGATGCTGGTGCCGTGCGCGCTGGCCTTCGGCCTCGTCGGTCTGGGCTGGCCGAAGCTGCCCGTACGCCTGCAGCGCCCGCTGGTGCCCTTCGGCTACGTGGTGGCCGCCCCCGCCTACCTGGGCCTCGGGCTCGCCGCCGGCGGCGGTGTCCCGTACGCCATCATGAGCGCCCTCGTCGGCGCCGGCCTCGGCGTGCAGGTCGCGGTGACCAACATGGCGACCGAGCAGGTGGACGGCCAGTACGCGGCGGACGCGAGCGGCGCGCTCCTCACCGTGATGCAGCTCGGGCAGGTCATCGGCGTCTCCACGGTGGGAACGCTGTTCATCACGCTGAGCCAGGGCCACGGGACCGTCTCCGCCGCCCTGATGTCCGCCATCGCCATGGCCGGCCTGGCCGTGGTGGCGGGGCTGAGCTCCATCTTCCTCGTACGGCGCCGCGTACCGGCACGTAGCTGAGCTTCCCCGAGGTGGAGCAGTCGGGCTTCGGGTCGTCGGACCTGATGCCCGACATCGGCGCCTTTTCCTGCAGGCCGGAGAGATGCGAATTTCACGCGAAGAGGCGCAGCGCACTCATCATTTGCTGCCGTCCTACTGGGAGATGCTTTTCGTCGTGGGCGAGATGACGGAGCCGCTCCTGGTGGATTACGCGCGCAAAGACTTCTTCGGCACAGAAGCCGGGATCCGTTTTTGGACGGGCATTCGCGAGTACCGACGCCTTGTGGCGAGGCCGCGATCGCCTGGCTCACCTTGGGGAGAAAGAGGCGCGACACCGCTTGATCAACATGGCGGGGAGTGTGCCATGATGTGCGAGTCTTCCGTGCTCGATCCTGCGGGGAGAGCTGGAACGTCCCGGAGGTCGCGCCTCCACTCGAACGGCCCTGAGCGTTGCTGCCATCAACCCACAGGGCCGTTCGTCACGCGCCGGCCACCAGAGCGGCGAGGTCGAACTCGCCCTCGCGCACCCCGGCCGTGAAGGCGGCCCACTCGGCCTGGGTGAAGACCAGGACGGGTCCGTCCTGCTCCTTGCTGTCCCTCAGCGCGACGTTGCCGTCGGCCAGGGGGGCAACCTCAACGCATGTCGCTGCGCCGTTGCAGAAGGTGCTTTTCCGCCAGGCTGCCGTCGTAGTGTGGATGTACATTTTCTCCCCAATACACAAAGAGGCCCCATTGCCTCTTTTCGGGCTTTCATCTTAGCGTCGCCACAACATGGCTTTACGCTGTATAAGAACTCGTGATTCGTCCTCATCCAAGGCTTCGGACCGGATGTGGTCGAAGGCTATTTCGTACCCAGCCACTCGTTCGAGATCTTCGACGAAGCTAGCAGTGTACAGTTGTTCCAGGTACACAACATCATCAAATGCGGCAAACTTCAGGTGGATAAACGCACCGGTGTTTACCGGATGAAGTGCGTCGAGGGTGAGGACTTGGACGCTGACGTGCGGCAGAAGTGAGATCTCCAGGAGATGCTCCATCTGCTCACGCATCACCGCAGGTTCGCCGAACCTGCGCGTGAGCGCCGACTCGTCGAGCACCACGTTGAGAACGCACGCGTCGGCTCTGTGGAGCACGCGCTGCTGTCTGTCGAGCCGGGCTTCGACCCGGCTTCTGACACCGCTGTGCGTGATACGCGCGATGCCGCGAGTCGCCAGAATCACTTCTCTGGCATAGTCCTCGGTCTGCAGCAGGCCGGGCACCACCTGGGGTTCCCAGTTGCGCTGATGGGTGGCCTCTGCCTCCAGCCCCAGGAATCTTGTGTACTCCCCGGGCAGAGTGTCTTCGTAATCTTCCCACCACCCCCGCTGCTCCGCATCTCGCAACAGGCCGAAGAGTTCGTCAAGTTTCCGCCCGTCGAGGTGATAGAGCTCCGCCATGGCCTTGATGTCGTCGGCGCTCGGCATCGTCTTGGCGGCCTCGATGCGGCTGACCTTGCTCGCCGACCAACCGAGCTCCCTGGCCGCTCTGGCACCGGTGAGCGCTCTCCGCTCCCGGAGAAGGCGCAGCTCCTGACCCAGCCGGAGCCTGCGCACTGTCGGACTGCCCTGCTGCGATGGCACCGTCCACTCTCCTTGTCGGGAATGAAGGTGTGGCGGGAAGGGGTCGTTTAGGGCCCGGCTTTCTGGGCCGTTCGCGCTCAATCTTACACTGCAAGTTGCACGTGGCGTGTCGCACAGCCTTGCTAGAAGGCTTTCACGAGGGGAGCCTACGGGCAAGACAAACTCCACGTAGGGGTGGGGTAAGGGCGGAACTTCTCCCGCCGGAGCCTCGAGACGACACTTGTCGTGCAAGTTGCACGGCAAGTGTGAAGAAACTTAAATCTTCCCTTGCTCCACGTATTGCAGCATTGCTCACTCGGGGGGACGATCGGTTACAGGAAGGCTCTCGGATGTGAGGAGGCCGCGCATGACGACACGGCCGTACGCGTCGGGCCTTCCGTCGATGATCGCGCGGCCCCGTGCGGGCCGCCTCTCCGGCAACGTCGCCGTCCCGGAAACGAAACTCTGTGCCAGGGAGGCCACTTGCCGGAAGGATCTCGGAATCGCCTGAAGAACTCAGCGACACTCCGCTCATTCGAGCATGAAAAAAGCCGGACCGCGACTGATCACCAGCGCGCCGCATTTGGGCTGCCACCCTGCGGCGAGACCGGTCGTCAGCCGTCGGCCCGGCAAAGAAGCCACCTCTGAAAATGCCGCGAAAGGGGTCTTCTCATGTACTCACAAGGTACCAAGGGACTCGCTCGAATCAAGTCCCGGATCCAAGAACTCATGGCATGGGCCGATCGCGAAATCTGCATGGAGCCGGATGAATTCGCGTACCACGTCGGCTGGACCGTGAGCAGGACGGGGTTCGGTTCGCGTCGCTACCGCGACCCACGTTTCGATCAGCTCAGCGTGCCACACCGCGTGACCGAGGAGGTGTCCTGACGTGCCGAGGAACCCGCGTAACCAGATCTACCCGGCCAACGAGGACCTTCCCGCCCCCGGGCGCGGCGGGCCGGCGGCCAGGCTCTGGCGCATCCGTACCGAGCTGATGCTGCTCTCCGCGCTGGCGCTGCTCACGCTGACCCTGCACGGCACCACACAGGAGGGCAGGTGGTGGCCGTTCGTCCTGCTGACCAGTGCCGTCTCCGTGCCGGTCGCCACCAGGACGGGGCGCAACTGGGTGGTGGCCCACTTCTGGTGCGTGGTCTCCAGGCATCGCCTGCAGCGGGTGTGCCTGGAGACGACGATGCACACCAGGGCGGGGCGGATCCCGCTGGTGCTCTGGATCACGCCGACGACCACGGGCGAGAAGGCGCTGATCATGACCAGGGCCGGCATCTGCGCCGAGGAGTTCGAGGCGTACAGCGAGGAGATCGCGGCGGCCTGCTGGGCCAGGAGCGCGAACGTCTACCGGCACCGCCGGCGGGCCCAGTTCGTGATCGTGGAGATCGTCAGGCGCGACGAGGTCCCCGGAGCGGCCTCTCCCGGCCTGGACCGGCTGTACGGCAGACGAGCCTGGGTCTCGGTCAGACCCGATCTCGAGGAGCCGCCTGATCTGCGGAGACAGGTGGCGCTGGCGCAGGCGGGCTAGAGAGCTAGGGGAATCCGGGACATTCCCCTGGGCGGGAAGCCCCGGAGACCGCGGGGGCTCCGGGGCTTCCCCATGCGCCGGGGACGGGCCAAGATGAGTTCATCGGGCGAACTCAGGAGTCGTGATGACGTCGACCGTCCACCGGACCTGTCCCCTCTGCGAGGCCGTCTGCGGCCTGACGCTCACTCTCGACGAGGGCGGGCACGTGACCGGTGTCCGCGGTGACAAGGACGATCCGTTCAGCAAGGGGTTCATCTGCCCGAAGGGTGCCAGCCTCGGCCGGCTCGACGAGGACCCCGACCGGCTGCGCAGGCCGCTGATCAGGGAGGGCGACCTCTGGCGCGAGGTCGGCTGGGAGGAGGCGTTCGCCGCTGTGAAAGCGGGCCTCGACCGGGTCTCCGACCGCCGTTCGGTCGCGGTCTACCTCGGCAACCCGAACGCGCACACCATGGCGGGGGCCCTCTACAGCGCGCCGCTGATCAAGTCGCTCGGCACCCGCAACGTCTACACCGCCAGCACCGCCGACCAGATGCCCAAGCATGTGGCGAGCGGGCTCATGTTCGGGCATCCGCTGGCCATCGCGGTCCCCGACCTGGACAGGACCGACTACCTGCTGATGCTGGGGGCCAACCCGGTGGAGTCCAACGGTTCGGTGTGCACCGCGCCCGACTTCCCCGGACGGCTGAAGGCCCTGCGCCGGCGCGGCGGGCGGCTCGTGGTGGTGGACCCGCGCCGCACCCGGACGGCCGCGCTGGCCGACGAGCATGTCTTCGTGCGCCCGGGTACGGACGCATACCTGCTGTTCGGCATCGTCCACGTGCTGTTCGCCGAAGATCTCGGCACGCCCTCCCACCCAACTAACGGGCTGGACGAGGTCCGCGAGGCGGCCAAGCACTTCCCGCCCGAGACAGTCTCCCGGCGCACCGGGGTTCCCGCCGAAGTGATCGTGCGGCTGGCCAGGGAGCTTGCGGGAGCGCGTACGGCCGCCGTCTACGCCAGGATCGGCACCTGCACGGCCGAGTTCGGCACGCTGGCCCAGTGGCTCGTGGACGTGCTGAACGTGCTCACCGGCAACCTCGACCGGCCGGGCGGCGCCATGTTCCCCAAGCCCGCCACGGAGTTCGGGGGCCGGCGCAGGCCGTACACGGTCGGAAGGTGGAAGAGCCGCGTCAGAGGGCTGCCCGAGACCAACGGCGAGCTGCCCGTGGCCACGCTGGCCGACGAGATCGAGACCCCCGGCGAGGGCCAGGTCACGTTCCTGGTCACGGTGGCGGGCAACCCCGTGCTGTCGGCGCCACACGGGGACAGGCTGGACGCGGCCTTCGCCAGGCTCGACTTCATGGTGAGCGTGGACCCGTACCTCAACGAGACCACCAGGCACGCGAACGTCATCCTGCCGCCCCCGCGCATGCTGCAGTCGGGCCACTACGACTTCGCGCTGCTCGGGTTCGCGGTACGGAACTACGCGCGGTACTCGCCGCCCCTGCTGCCGCTGGACGGGCAGCCGTCGGAGGCCGAGATCCTGGCCAGGCTGGCCATGATCGCTTCTGGGCTGGAAGGGGACCTGGACGAGTTCGTCATCGGCGAGACGCTGCGCAAGGCCACCGAGACGCCCGGTTCGGGCGTCGAGGGGCGGGACGTGGCGGAGCTGCGCGCCGAGCTGGACGGCGAGACGGGCAGCGAGCGCCGGCTCGACCTGATGCTCAGGCTCGGCCCTTACGGCGAGTGGGCCGGCAAGGGCGACCTGTCGCTGCGCAAGCTGCTCGACAACCCGCACGGCCTGGACCTGGGTCCGCTGGAGCCGAGGCTGGACGAGGTGCTGAAGACCCACTCGGGGCTGGTCGAGCTGGCGCCGCCGCAGATCGTCGAGGACGTCGAGCGGCTGCGCGGCCGGCTGGACGAGGAGCCGCCGGAGATCGTCCTGATCGGGCGGCGCCACCTGCGCTCCAACAACAGCTGGCTGCACAACGTCGGCCCGCTGGTCGGCGGCAGCAACACCTGCACGCTGCAGATCAACCCGGCCGACGTGGCCAGGCTCGGGCTGGACGGCGAGGCGGTGGTCCGCTCCGCGACCGGAGAGGTCACGGTGCCGCTCGAACCCACCGACACGATCATGCCGGGCGTGGTCAGCCTGCCGCACGGATGGGGGCATCAGGGCAGTGCACAGAGCGTGGCCGCCGAGCACGCCGGGGTCAGCGTCAACACGCTCACGGACGAATCCGCCATCGACGTTCTGAGTGGTAACGCGGTGTTCAACGGAGTTCCGGTCACGATTTCACCAACTGGGGTGATCATCGCACATTAAGGTGTCGCGCGTGACTATCGCGCCAGAAGAGGACCGCCTGAACACCCAGATCGCCTTCGCCATCGAGATCGACAAGCTGAAGCGGATCATCCGCCGCAACCACCTGATAGACGGCTCGCGGCGGGAGAACACCGCAGAGCACTCCTGGTACGTGGGCACGCTGGCGATGGTCCTCGGCGAGCATGCCCCGCCGGGGACCGACCTCCAGCGGGTTGTCGCCATGCTGCTGGTGCACGACCTGGTCGAGATCGACGCCGGTGACACGTTCATCTATGACCCGGTGGAGGTGGCCGCGCAGCCGGACGCCGAGCGCGTCGCCGCCGACCGCATCTTCGGCCTGCTCCCTCCCGACCAGGGCAGCTGGATGCGTGAGCTCTGGGACGAGTTCGAGGCCAGGAAGACGCCGGAGGCCAGATTCGCCAAGGCGCTCGACCGTTTCGCCCCGATCCTGGCCAACCACCACACCGAGGGCGGCACGTGGCCGCTGTTCAAGGTCAAGGCCGCCCAGGTCAGGGAGAAGGTGCGGATCATCGAGGAGGGCTCACCGTCGCTCGGCGCGTATGCTCTGGAGCTGGTCGAACTCTCCGTGGCCAGGGGCCACCTGTCCGAGTGATCCCCACATGGGTGGGGTAGGGGACTTGTCGTGAAAGAGGAAGTGCGAGCTAAACGTCGGCAGTTGCGGGCTCTCGCCGGGCCGGTCGCTCTCGCCGATCGGCTCGAGAAATCCAAGGTCTTCGACACGCCGGTCAGGGTGCTGGCCAAGGCGGTACGCCAGCGCATCCGCCCGGGCCTGCTACGCGACGTGCTGCACGGCGTCCCCACGGGCAAGCCGCTGCACCCGCCGCTGGCCACGGTCAGCCTGGGCTGCTGGCTCTCCGCGGCCGTGCTCGACCTGGCCGGGGGCGAGCCGAAGGCCACCCGCGTGCTGCTGGCCACCGGCATCGCCAACGCGCTGCCGACGGCCGCGGCCGGGCTGACCGACTGGTCCTCTCTCCACCGTGAGCAGCAGCGGGTGGGCTTCGTCCACATGATGTCCAACATGGCCGCGCTCGGCCTGTTCTCCGCCTCCCTGCTGGCCCGGGTGCGCGGTCGTGAGCAGGCGGGCCGCGCTCTGACGATGGCCGGGCTCGGGATGGCCACGCTCGGCGGCTATCTCGGCGGCCACATGGCCTACCGGCAGGCGGCCGGGGCCAACCACGCCCCGCAGATCGCCCACCTCGTGCCGCTGGGCTGGCACGACCTGTGCCTGCTCAGGGACCTGCCGGACGGGCGCCCCGTGGCGCGGCGCCTCGGCTACATCCAGCTCTTCGTGCTGCGCCAGGGCGAGGCCGTGACCGTGCTCGCCGACCGGTGCCCGCACCTGGCCGGCCCGCTGCACCAGGGCAGGCTGGTCATCGAGAACGGCGAGGCCTGCGTGGTCTGCCCGTGGCACGGCAGCACGTTCAGGCTGGACGACGGCTCTGTGCGGCACGGGCCCGCGACCGCGCCCGCGCCCATGTTCGAGACGCGGATCCGGCGTGACGGCACGATCCAGGTACGGCCGGGCTTGACCTGAAGTCCGCTTGAGGTCTTACCGTCGGCCCATGAGCACGATTCTTGTGACCGGCGCGACCGGCAATGTCGGCAGGCATGTGACGTCCCAGCTCGCGGAGGCCGGACTGGAGGTGCGGGCGCTCGTCAGGGACCCTGAGCGCGCGCGGTTGCCGGGACGGGTCGAGGTGGTACGCGGCGACCTGACCGAGCCCGCGACGCTTGAGCCCGCGCTGAAAGACGTGGAGAGCGTGTTCCTGCTCTGGCCCGCGTTCACGGCCGACCATGTGGCGGAGGTGGTCACGGCCGTCGCGGAGCACGCGCGGCGCGTGGTGTACCTGTCGGCGAACGTGCCGGACGAGCCGCCGGCGCACTACCACGAGATCGAGCGGCTGATCCGGCACTCGGGGCTGGGCTGGACGTTCCTGCGGCCCGGCGGCTTCGCGGCCAACACGTTGGGCTGGGCGGACCAGATCCGGCAGGGCGTGGTGCGCTGGCCGTACGGGCAGGCCGCGAGGTCCTTGATCCACGAGAGGGACATCGCGGCGGTGGCCGTGCACGTGCTCACCTCGGCGGGCCACAACGGCGCCACGTACGTGCTCACCGGCCCGGAGCAGCTGACCCAGGCCGAGCAGGTACGCGTGATCGGCGCGGCGGTCGGACGCGAGGTGCGCTGGGAGGAGCTGCCGGCGGACGTGGCCCGCGAGCAGCTCGTGGCGGCCTGGGGCGACGCGGGCTTCGTCGACCGCGCGCTGAAGGCGTGGGCGAGCTTCGTGACGGCCCCGGAGCCGGTCACCGACACCGTGGAGCGGCTGCTCGGCAGGCCGGCGCTGACGCTCGGCGAGTGGGCCCGCGACCACGCCTCGGACTTCAGTTGACCTCGCCGGCCGGGTGCTCCACGAGGGCGAGGATGCGGTTGGACATGAACCGGGCCGTGCGCACCGCCGTGCCGCCGCGGGTGACCTCGCTCACCTCGACGAGCCCCCGCCGGGTGGTCACCTCGACCCTCCGGCCGGCGCGGGTGGCCCTGATCTCGTAAGTACGCGGCGTTCCACCGGCATCGATGACGATCTCCACCCGATCACCCTTCATGTACGTATTCATACCCATATGAGTTGAGAATTATCCGTACACCAGTACGATAATGGCCGCGATCCCCACACACACGATGACCCCTCGCAGGACGGGCGCCGGGATGCGCCGGCCCAGCCTGGCGCCCAGGAACCCGCCCGCCACCGCCCCCAGCGCGACCCCGGCCACGGCCGGCCAGTCCACGTGCGCGACCGCCACGAACAGCACCGCGGCCACGGCGTTCACGATGAGCGCGAGCACGTTCTTGGCGGCGTTCACCCGCTGCAGGTCCTCGTCGAGGAAGCTGCCGAGCAGCCCGATCAGCAGCACGCCCTGGGCCGCGCCGAAGTACCCGCCGTAGACGCCCGCGGCCAGCACCCAGAGCCACAGCGCCGCGCCCCCGTACGGGTGCGCGTGCCCGCGCCGCTCGGCCAGCCACCGGTTGAGCGTGGGCTGCACCAGTACCAGCATGCAGGCCAGCGCGATCAGCGCGACGACGACCACATGGAACACGCCGGGGTCCAGGAACAGCAGCAGGATCCCGCCGATCAGCGCCCCCAGAGCCGAGGCCAGGCCCAGCCGCAGCAGGCGCTCGCGCTGCCCCTGGAGCTCGGGACGGTAGCCGTGCGCGGCCGTGAACGAGCCGGGCACGAGGCCGATGGTGTTGGAGACGTTGGCGGTGACGGGATCGACGCCCACGGCGATCAGCGTGGGGAACGTGATCAGCGAGCCGGACCCCACGACGGCGTTGATCGCACCCGCCAGCGCACCGGCCGCGCAGACCGCGACCAGCTCCCACCCCGTCACGAACCCTCCTTACACGTCCGGGCTCTTGGGGGGTGTGAAGAGGCCGCCGAGGTTCTCCAGAACCTTGCCCATCTCCGAGGGGACGATCCAGATCTTATTGGCGTCGCCCTTGGCGATCTCGGGCAGGGTCTGCAGGTACTGGTAGGCGAGGAGGTGCTGGTCCGGCTTGCCCTCGTGGATGGCCCTGAACACCATGCCGATCGCGTCCGCCTGCCCCTTGGCGCGCATGGCCTGGGCCTCGGCCTCCGCCTGCGCACGGAGCACGGCCGCCTCCGCCTCGCCGCGGGCCCGCAGCACCGACGCCTGCTTCTCGCCCTCCGCCTGAAGGATCGCCGCCTGGCGCTGCCCCTCGGCGGTCAGCACGGCGGCGCGCTTGTCGCGGTCGGCGCGCATCTGCTTCTCCATCGAGTCCTGAATGGAGGCGGGCGGGTCGATGGCCTTGAGCTCGACCCGGTTGACGCGGATGCCCCACTTGCCGGTCGCCTCGTCGAGCACGCCGCGCAGCGCGGTGTTGATGTCCTCGCGCGAGGTCAGCGTGCGTTCCAGGTCCATGCCGCCGACCACGTTGCGCAGCGTCGTGACCGTGAGCTGCTCGACGCCGGTCAGGAAGTTCGCGATCTCGTACGTGGCCGCCTTCGGATTGGTCACCTGGAAGTAGATGACGGTGTCGATGGACACGACGAGGTTGTCGGAGGTGATGACCGGCTGCGGCGGGAAGGACACCACCTGCTCCCGCAGGTCGATCATGTCCTTGATGCGGTCGATGAACGGCACCACGAGGTTGAGCCCCGGGGTCAGCGTCCTGTGATAGCGGCCTAGGCGCTCGATGATGGCGGCCGTGGCCTGCGGGATGATGCGGACCGTGCGGGCCACTCCGAAGCCCACCGCCGCGACCACGACCAGGGCGACGATGAGCTGCTCGACGGACATGGCGACGCTCCGAAGCCGAGGGGACCGACTCCGTGGATCCTATTTCCTTTCAGCCCGGGGCGGCTTTTATATGCATAAATGGTGATCTAGTAGGCGCGGGCGTACCAACGCCCCTCGGCGCTGCGCTCCAGCGAGAGTGGCACCCCGAACGTCTGCGACAGGTTCTCGGGCGTCATCACGTGCTCGAGCGGCCCCTGGGCCACCACCGAGCCGTGCCGCAGCAGCAGCCCGTGCGTGAACCCGCTCGGCACCTCCTCGACGTGGTGCGTCACCAGTACGAGCGTCGGCGAGCGGAAGTCGCCCGCCAGCACCGACAGCCGGCGCACCAGGTCTTCGCGGCCGCCCAGGTCGAGCCCGGCCGCGGGCTCGTCGAGCAGGAGCATCTCGGGGTCCGGCATGAGGGCGCGGGCGATCTGCACCCGCTTGCGCTCCCCCTCCGACAGCGTCCCGAACCGCCGCCTGATCAGGTGGGCCGCGCCCATCATGTCGATCAGCTCGACGGCCCTGGTCACGTCGTTGGAGTCGTACTCCTCCGTCCAGCGGCCCATGATGCCGTACGAGGCCGTCAGCACCAGGTCGATGACCTTCTCCTCGGGCGGGATGCGCTCGGCCAGCGCGGCGCTCGCCAGCCCGATGCGCGGCCGCAGGTCGAACACGTCCGCCTGCCCCAGCCGCTCCCCGAGAACCTCGACCACGCCCTCGCTCGGATAGAGCAACGTGCTCGCGACCTGCAGCAACGTGGTCTTACCCGCGCCGTTGGGCCCGACGACGACCCATCGTTCGTCCGCGTTGACCGTCCAGTCGATGCCGCGCAGCAGGGCGGCTCCGTCGCGCCTGACGGCGACGTCCTGTAGCCGCAGCACCTGACCACCCATCCCCGATACCTCCTTAGGAGTCACGCTCGGGACAAACCTATTGCAGGGCGAGCGCTTATCGTGGATCGGTGCGCCCTGAATCGACTGTCTGTCCCTCCCTGGTCGCCTGGGGCAACGCGTGGCTCGCCGGTCACGTCGGCCTCGACGAGGCGGCTGACCACGTGGAAGCCGCCGGCGGTCCCGCCGTCGCGGGTGACGTCCCGCTGCGTAAATACCTCGCAAACCTGCGGGCCGACGGCCTCCGGGAGCTCCGGCTCGCCCTGCCCGCGCCCGGCGATCCGCTGGGGCTGTCGGGGCCGGCGCCGCTCAACGCGGCCGCGGTGGACGCCGGCCAGGCCGCCATCGTGGTGCTCGACGACCGCAACCTCGGCCTCGTGCCCACGCCCGATCTTCGCGGGTCCTCCTATGTCGGGGTACGCCTGGAGGTGTATGACTCCGGGCCCGTACGCCATGATCTGCCGACGCTCTCGGAGGCGGAGCGGGAGCTGTCGGAGGCCATGCGCTCGGCCACCGACGCGCTGTCCTCCGTCGAAGGCCCCATGCAGGCCCGGCCCTCGACTGTGGAGCGCCAGGGCGGGGAGCTGGCGCCCGGCTATCCCGCGCGGGCGCACCGCGTCGCCACCCTCGCCGCCCGGCTGACCACGGCGCTGCGGCTCGCGGACGAACGCGGTCTCACGTCGGGGCAGATCGCCGCCCGCACCGTGGCCCTGCGCGAGCTCGACCGTGCGGTACGCCGTGCGCTCGTGGCCGCCCATCACGCGATCTTCGAACCGCTCAGGAACTGAGCTTCCACAGCGTCCCCACTACCCCAGGCCGTGCCGTACCGCATAGAGCGCGGCCTGGGTGCGGTCCTGTACGCCCAGCTTCATCAGCACGTTGGAGACGTGGGTCTTGACCGTCTTCTCGGCGACCGCGAGGCTCCTGGCGATCTCCCTGTTGGACCGGCCGGCCGCGATGAGCGCGAGCACCTCACGCTCGCGCTCGGTCAGCGGCACGGGCCCCGGCGGGTCGTTCTGCGGCGACAGCATCGCCTCGGCCGCCTCGGGGGCCAGCAGCACCTGCCCCCCATGTACGGCGCGCACGGCCTGGACCAGCGCGGGCGGATCGACGTCCTTGTAGAGGAACCCCGACGCCCCCGCCCGCATCGCCGGCCCCACGTCGGACCGGTCGCTCACCGACGTCAGCACGATCACCCTGGTCGCCGACCCGGCCAGCCGCTCGAGCGCGCCGAGCCCGTCGAGCACCGGCATCTTCAGATCCAGCAGCAGCACGTCGGGCGCCAGCTCCGCGACCAGTTCGACGGCCTGCGCCCCGTCGCCCGCCTCCCCGACGACCGTGAGGTCGTCCTGGAGGTCGAGGAACGTACGCAGCCCCTGCCGCACCACCGGATGATCATCGGCGATCAGCACCCGGATCAAACGCCCACCTCCATGCGTACCGTGGTCCCACTGCCGCGGGCCGACTCGACGGTCATGACCCCGCCCACGGACTCCGCCCTGTCACGCATCGACACCAGGCCCAGGCCGCGCGACTCCACCTGTTCGAAGCCCGTGCCGTTGTCGCGTACGGTCAACGCCAGCTTGCCGTCCTCGTACGCCAGGCGCACGGACACGCTCGCGGCCTCGGAGTGCCTCAGCGCGTTGTGCAGCGCCTCCTGGGCCACCCTCAGCACCGCCACCTCGACCGCGGAGGCGACCTCCGGCAGCTCCTCGCACTCGAACGTGACCAGAGACGGATGGAGCCGATCGAGCATGCGCACGTGCTTGCGGAGCGTCTCCGCCAGGCCGTGCCGGTCGAGCTCGGCCGGCCGCAGCTCGACGATCACGGCTCGCAGCTCGGACAGGGCCTCGCCGGCCAGGCGCTGGACGCGTTCGAGCTCCTGAGCCGCCCTCTCGGGGGCCCGGTCGAGCATCGCGGAGGCGGCCTGCGCGGTGAGCCTGAGCGAGAACAGCTTCTGCGTCACCGCGTCGTGCAGCTCGCGGGCCATCCGGTTGCGCTCCTCCAGCATGGCCAGCTCGCGACCGCGCTCGTACACCGCGATCTTGAGGCCGACCAGCACGCCGCCCGCGTCGGTCTT